>NZ_JACSLR010000020.1:0-34906 GCF_018618255.1 Exiguobacterium sp. s56
AGAAAGGGTCCGGTCACCGAAAATCGGTGACCGGACCCCTCTTTTTGATTGAAATACTTTAGAACTGGCTAGTTATGTCCCAGCCTCCTTTTGCGTTTTCATTCGTGAAATTCGGGGATTAAGTAGAAGATGCTGATTATCGGAGGATGACGTCATGGAGATGCACAACGGGAACTTATATTGGCCGACCACAGAATCGGAACAGATCGTCTTACAAAAACCAATCAAGAAAGAGCGCTACGACGTACTCGTTATCGGCGCGGGCATGTCGGGAACGCTGACAGCCTATACGCTTTACAAGGACGGTGTCGATTTCGCCGTCATCGACCAAGGGAAAGTCGGAGCCGGGAGTACGGCAGCGAACACAGGGCTCATTCAATACTCGAACGACATCATGTTGCACGAACTGGCCGAACAAATCGGTGAAGCGGACGCGGTCCGCTTCTATCAACTGTGTGCCGAGGCGGTCGATGCGCTCGACGAGGTCGCCGGGACGGTTGACGCCAAGGACGTCTATATCCGGCGTGACAGTCTCTGCTTCGCCAGCAGCGAGGCAGATGTCTCCAAATTGGAACGGGAGTATGAGATGCTGACGAAACACGGACTCGCGGCCGAATGGCTCGACCGGGAGGCGTTACAAGAACGCTATCCGTTCGATAAACCGGCCGGCTTGATTACGAACGGCGATGCCGAGGTCAATCCGCTCACGCTCAGCCGTCAGGTCGTCCGCTACTTGTCGACCCAAAACGTCCCCATCTTCGAAGAGACGGACGTCACAGAAGTCGTCGCCGACGGAGACGACTGGCTCGTCTTGACTCCCACAGGAACGTTCAAAGCGGGCCACGTCATCTTCGCGACCGGCTATCGTCCGGCCCCGCTCCTCGACACGCATCGGATCGAACTCAACCGTTCTTATGCGATTGCGACGAATCCCGTCCCTGATTTCGGCGAGTGGGAAGGTCAGGCGCTCATTTGGGAAACGAAACGGCCGTACCTCTATTTACGGACGACCGTCGACGGCCGCATCATCGCCGGCGGACTCGATGAAGAAAAAGCAGAGACCCCGCATAGCGAGGCACTCATTCAAAAACGGGCCGAGCGGTTGCGCCAAGAAGTCGAAGCTCTGTTCCCGATGTATGATTTGACAGTTGAATACGCCTGGGTGGCCCTGTTCGGTGAGTCAATCGACCAGCTACCCTTTATCGGGGAACATCCGGACCGTCCGAACCTCTACTATTTACTCGGATATGGGGGCAACGGCACGGTCTACAGCATGTTAGGTTCTAAAATTTTGAGCGAGTTGGTCCGCGGCATCGACAATCCAGATGCTCGAATCGTACGATTAGATCGGACACGTTAATCCCCTGACATCAGGGGATTTTTTTATACATACGCATTGGAGTGAGTGAAATGACAACAAAACAAAAACCAAAATGGGTGTATCGCCTGAGGCGCGGTCTTCTCTTCATCCCTGCCATCGCCTTGACCGTCTACGTCTGGCCGCATGAGCCGGCCGAAGAAACGCCAGAGGAAACCGTCACGCAAGCAGAGGCAACAGACGACGAGCAACGCTACACGATTGAAACGAGACAAGCTGTGACAGAAGACGAGGCCGTCCGCTATACGTATGATATCGTGGTCCACGGACAACCTGACGTCGAGACGCTCCAGTCCATCAGTCAGGATGTCATGGACGAGGTGACGGCGCGTGATACGTTCCAAGCCGCCCTCCTCCGTTTTTATGATCACGAAGCCTATATCGGTACCGAATCACCACTCGGCGAAGCCGTATTTGCCCCTGAAGGCGATTGGAGCCTGGCGAGTACGGTCCAACCCGGCGCCTATGAGGAGATGTCGTTCGGCTGGCAATTGAAAGAGAAAGAATGGGACACGCAACTGTCGGACAAGGAAGCGCGCGTCTGGCAAGTCTGGAATCGCGTCTACGAGGCCGAGCAATCGGACGACCCTGACTTGAAAGCGAAAGTGACCCGAACCGTTTCAACGAAATATGATCTCAATCCCGAAACGGTCCAACGTATCGTCTTGAAGCAGAGTGTCTGGGCCGCGTTATAACCTGATTCATCCAAAAAGATAGTACGAATTTTCCTTTCTTTGGCTAAATATATAATTGTATACTAATTGTATACATGTAACCGTTGAACGGTCGGAGAAAGGAAGACGTTATGAAACGATGGATGCTTTTATGCCTACTGCTGGTGATGATTGGTGCCACTTTGACGCCGCGACAGGTCGACGCCGCATCAAGTTCACCTTATGAGGTGAGTGCGCCTACCGGCACGACGCTTTATCAATTTGTCGGAAAGACGCTCAAGCCGAAAGGAACGTTGCGCGCGGCAAAGCGGTTCAAGGCGCTCAGTACGTCCGGTCACTATTATAAGATTCAAGACGGAAGAACCATCTACTACGTAAAAAAGCAAGCCGTCACACTAGTGGCGACGAACTTGTCGCTGACGACGTTTTCCGGTTCGACCTACTCACGGCTGACGCACGAGTATATGCGCTCGCTCACCCGGGGACAGACGCCTTACTATTACGATGAGTTGACCGCCAAGACGGCCATCGCCCGGGCCGACGCCGCCATGAAGGGGAACTGGTATATCCCGTCCCCGCCCTATCAGTTGCGTGTCCCGAACATCGATACATACCGTTTTGATGTCAGCGTCCCTGCGGTCGATTCGACGTCATTCAAGTTTCAAATCCATTACTTCACGACGTTGAACCAGTTGACGCAAGCGTATGCCGCCACCGGACGAGACGATTATCTCCGCTACGGGAAGCGGATCGTCACGAGTTGGACCAAGCAATACCCGGCTGCGAACTATACACGCTACCGTTGGCCGTATCACGACCATGGCACCGCCATCCGGACGTTCCATTTGCTCAATTTCTGGAATGAATTCCGCTCGTCCGCAGTGAACACCGATCCGGCGTTCTCGCAGCTGTTCGCCAAGACACTGTATGAACACGCGACACTGCTGGCGACGCCAAGCTTTTATAAACCGAACAACAATCACGGCATGTTCCAAGATATGGCCTTAACCGCCGTCGCGGAGACACATCGGAGCTTTTATCGTTCCTCGGCCTGGCGCTCTCTCGCGATGAACCGGCTCACCCAGCAGTTGAACCACAGCTTGAGCACGGACGGCGTCCATCTCGAGCACTCGCCGTTCTATCAAATTTATCTGTACGACACGCTCGCCCGGTTCAACGACTGGGCGGCCGCCAACCGCTTCGCCCTATCGAGCCGGATGCGTGACGTCAAAGATATGCCGAGCGCGCTGACGTATATGTTGAAACCGAACGGGACCCTGCCGATGTTTGGCGACACCCCGTCCATCACGCACCGCACGGACGCGATTCCGTATATCAATCGCTATCCGCACTTGAATTACGCGATGACACAAGGGAAATCGGGAACCCAACCGTCGACACGGGTCGGTAAGCTATCGAACCAGTACGCCTTCTTCCGTCAACATTGGGGCGGGGCTTCTGGTCCATTCCGGGACGCAGTCCAAGTGATGATGACGGCCGGCTATCATAGCAACATCCATAAGCACGCCGACGATTTGTCGATTGACCTGTACGGCTATGGCCGCGACTTCCTCGTCGAGAGCGGACGCTACGCCTATACGAACCGTCCCGAGCGCAGCGTCGTCATGCAGGCCGCGGCCCACAACACCGTCCATGTGGCAGGTAAGAGCTTTAACTTGACGACGAACAACTTGCGGAGAAGCCAAATCACATCGGTCGGTGCCGCGTCGACGCAATGGACGGCCGCGGGAACGAGCGGGCTGCTCGGTAACGGGATGACGCACACGCGTCGTATCGCCTACGACCGCGACGGGACGGTGCTCGTATACGATGACATCACCAGCCCGACCACGACCTCGTTCGTCCAGCGATTCCATCTCGGGACCGGTTTGAATCGCGTCTCGAGCGGCAGCCGTCATGCCATGTATAAAGACAACGAGAACCGCTCGATCCATCTGTTACAACTCGAGGTCGGCACGACGCCGAAAGTCGCCGTCGGTGCGAGTTATGTGTCGTATCGGGACTACGACTGGCAACGCCGCAATCAAGTCGTGACGACAAAGCGTGGCAAGCAAGTCGAGTATTTGACGCTGATTCATATCGGCGAAAAGACGACCAAAATCACGTCCGCCACAGTCCAGACGACGTCGCGCCACTACGTCGTGCGCTACAAACTGTCGGACGGCACGACGAAAACGCTATCGATGTTACGCTAACCTCCATTTTAATAATGGGGGTTTTTTCTCGGTCGGTTAGGGAAAACTCGTACAGTAGGCCAAAATGTGGCTTACGGCGTGTGCGCATACTTAAAGGGGAGGCAATAACATGGGGAACAAGAAAGAAGAACAGTTAAAACAACATACGATTGATAACGAGCAGCAAGCCGGACTCACGACGAACCAAGGGCTGAAGATGGCCGAGGACGAATTCTCGCTCAAAGCCGGACGTCGTGGACCGACACTGATCGAGGATTTCCATTTCCGCGAGAAGATGACGCACTTCGACCACGAACGGATTCCTGAACGCATCGTGCACGCACGCGGCGTCGGGGCGCACGGGGAGTTTCAAGTGTATGAGTCGCTCGCCGAGTATACGAAAGCCGACTTCTTGAACGACCCGTCGAAAGTGACGCCGGTGTTCGTCCGTTTCTCGACGGTGCAAGGTTCGCGTGGGTCTGGGGACACCGTGCGCGACGTTCGTGGGTTCGCGACCAAGTTCTACACCGATGAAGGCAACTATGACCTTGTCGGGAACAACATGCCGGTCTTCTTTATTCAAGACGCCATCAAATTCCCGGACCTCGTCCACGCCGTGAAACCGGAGCCGCACACGGAAGTGCCTCAAGGCGGCAGCGCCCACGACACGTTCTGGGACTTCGTCGGACAAAACCATGAGACGGCCCATATGATCATGTGGGCGATGAGCGACCGGGGCATCCCGCGCAGCCTTCGCATGATGGAAGGGTTCGGTGTGCACACGTTCCGCCTCGTCAACAAGGAAGGCAAGGCACACTTCGTCAAGTTCCATTGGAAACCAAAACTCGGGGTCCATTCACAAGTTTGGGACGAAGCCCAGAAAGCGCTCGGCAAGAACGCTGACTTCCACCGTGTCGACTTGTACGAAGCGATTGATAAAGGCGATTATCCGGAATGGGAGCTCGGGCTTCAAATCATCGCCGAGGAAGACGAGTTCAAGTTCGACTTCGATATTCTCGATCCGACGAAACTCTGGCCGGAAGAAGAAGTGCCCGTCAAACTCGTCGGAAAGATGATACTTAACCGCAACGTCGACAACTTCTTCGCTGAGACCGAGCAAGTCGCGTTCCACCCTGGTCATCTCGTTCCGGGAATCGACTTCTCGAACGACCCGCTCCTGCAAGGGCGCCTGTTCTCGTATACGGATACGCAACTGTCACGTCTCGGGGGACCGAACTTCCATCAAATCCCGATCAATAAGCCGGTCTGTCCGTTCCATAACAACCAGCGCGACGGCATGCATCAGATGGCCATCCATAAAGGGCAGACGAGCTACCATAAAAACGCGCTCAACAACAATCAACCGGAGCCCGTCCCAGCCGACCAAGGCGGATTCGAGCACTATCAAGAGAAAGTCGACGGCCACAAGATTCGCGGCCGGAGCGACAGCTTCCTCGACTTCTATTCGCAAGCGAAGATGTTTTATAACAGCATGACCGACGTCGAAAAGCAGCACATCCAAGACGCCTGCAGCTTCGAGCTCGGCAAATGTGAGTCGGACATGGTCAAAGAGAACGCCGTCGATTTGTTGAATCGAATCGACCGTCATCTCGCCTCGGTCGTTGCCGACAACTTAGGTGTCGACCTCCCGGCCGAGAATAACGAAGTCGTCTCGGACAAAGCCTCACCGGCGCTCAGCATGGCCAACACGATTTCGAAGCCGGACACGAAGAGCGTCGCCGTCCTCCTTGCTGGAGACGTTGATGCCGCGCAAGTGAAGGCGTGGGTGCAAGCGCTCGCCGATCATAAGGTCAATTACAGCCTCGTCGGCAAGAAATCATATACGCTCGGCGATCTTAAAGTGAAAGAGACATACGACACGGTCGACTCGAGCCTGTTCGATGCGGCTTTCCTCGTCAGCACCGCGACCTCGGTCGAAGACGACGTGCTCGAGTTCATCGAGAACACGTATAAACACTTCAAACCGCTCGCGTTGCATCTGCATCATGATGAAGTGCTCGACCGTTGCCGCGTGAAGACGGACCAGCCAGGTGTATACACGTTCAAACAACATAGCCTCGATGGCTTCGATACGTTTATCGACGGCATCGCAAAGGGCCGGTTCTGGGACCGCCAATAAATGCTTGACGTAACCGATTCGCTTCAGCGAATCGGTTTTTTGATTAGAATGCGTCTGTTCGGACAAACCCCTCTTCGTTTGTTATACTGCTTTAGTTATGTTTATTAACTATTTATAATCAAATGAAACAGGAGGCGGGTGGCAGATGCATTTAACCGCACAAAAACTATGGACGAAAGACTTCCTCATCATCTCTCTCGTCAACTTCTTCTTAACGCTCATCTTTTTCTTATTGATGGTGACGATTGGTGTCCACGCCGTCTCGGCATATGGGGCTTCGACGAGCGAGGCTGGCCTTGTCACCGGCATCTTCATTATCGGGACCCTCGTCGGGCGACTCTTTATCGGGCGCTTGATCGATTCGATTGGACGTCGCAAGACGCTCCTAATCGGCCTCACGTTCTTCACCGCTACGATTTTGCTCTATTTCCTCGACTTTGGCATCGGCTTCTTACTGTTCACCCGCTTTGTCCACGGTCTCGGGATGGGACTGTCGAGCACGGCGACGGGAACGATTGTCGCCCAAGTCATTCCCGGCTCCCGAAAAGGTGAAGGCATCGGCTATTACAGCATGAGTTCGACGCTCGCCACCGCCATCGGACCGTTCGTCGGTTTGATGATGAGCCAATACACGAGTTTCTCGGTCATCTTTCTCACCTGTCTCATCGTCGGTCTCATCAGTCTCGGGAGCGCCTTGTTCGTGAAGGTGCCTGAAGCTGAGAATCCGCAAGTCATCCGAGGGTTTTCGCTCGGTGCATTTGTCGAACCGAAGGCGTTACCGATCGCGCTGATCATCGGCGTCGCCGCCCTCAGCTACTCGAGCGTGCTATCCTATATTAATTTCTATGCGAGCGAGCTCGACCTTGTCGAAGCCGCGAGTATCTTCTTCCTCGTCTATTCGATTGCCGTCCTCATCTCGCGCCCGATCACGGGTCGTCTGATGGATGCACGCGGCGCCAATGTCGTCATGTATCCGGCTATCGTCCTGTTCGCCATCGGCATGCTCGTCTTGAGTCAAGCGAACAACGCCGTCATGCTGTTACTCGCTGGGGCATTGATCGGACTCGGCTTCGGCAACATCCAGTCCGGCACGCAGGCGATCGCCGTCAAGGCTGCGGACCCCCATCGGATGGGCATGGCCACGTCGACGTTCTTTATCGCGCTCGACGCAGGCCTTGGATTCGGCCCTTACTTGATCGGATTGCTCATTCCGTTGACCGGTTTCTCAACGCTGTATCTGTTGCTTTCCGGTGTGGCCTGCTTCACCGTGCTCCTCTACTACTTGATGAACGGCCGCCGCGAGCGGACCGAAATGAAACGAGCAGCCTGACAGGACTTTTCACAGTCCTGTCTTTTTGGAATGTTCACACATTTTGTCTCAACTTGCGGTAATATGAAAATGACGCGCCGAAAAGTTTTTGATTGAAATGAGGGACATGATGCACGCCGACCAGACCATCCAACACTATTCCTCCGTCCTGCTCCGTACGTTCGACAAAATTTCAGATTTTGTCTTCTTTATGGAAGTGGACGGTTCAACTTATCGCTACTTATTTGTAAATGAACCGGGACGACAGGCGATTGGCTGGACAGATGCCGATATCGGGAAACGTGTCGAGGACATGGTTCCGCCCGAGACGGCCACTCTCGTCACACGCCATTATGACCAGGCCGTCCGCGAACGAAAAAGTCTCGTCTTCGAGGACTATCGCTTGGCCGAACCGTCTTATACGACATCGTCCGTCTCACACGAGATTCGCTTGCCGGTTCATTACTATGAATCCGAGGTGACGCCGGTCTTCGATGAGTCGGGTGCCTGCACGCACGTCATCTCGGTTGTCCGAGAAGTGACGGACCGGAAACGTCGTGAACTCGAGCTGTCTATCTTGAAAGACCAACACGAATCGCTCCAACGCTATTCACCTCACGGCATCTTCGTTCTTGACGACGCATTACGTGTCCAATCGGTCAATCCTGCCGTCACGCAAATCACTGGCTACGAGGAAGCCGACTTGTTGGGGCAGTCTTTTCTGTCATGGCTACCCGAGTCGGAACGGGACCTTGTCGATGAGGGCCTCCGCTTCGCCTTGTCCGGAACGCCGCATAAATACGGCATGACCGCACCTCAAAAGACGGGCGACTGGCTTGATTTGGCCATCTTGAACATCCCGATCGAGGTCGGGGGACACATCACGGGACTGTTCGCCATCATTATCGACCATACGCCGGAGAAGAATGCCGAACGGGCGACCCAGGAGAGCGAACGTCGTTATCGCCAATTGATTGAAACGATTCCTGAAGGCATTATTGTCCATAAAGACGGTGTGATTCTATATGCCAACGCCTTGGCGCTAGAAACGATTGGCGAGAGGTATATCGAGAATGAATCGATTTTCACGTTCGTCGCCACGGAATATCATGAGACGACCAAGGCACGCCTTCATGCGTTGCGCCAAGGCGATCCGGTCCAAGACACCGAGGTCGTGCTCGTCACCCCGGCTGGACGAAAGCTGCATATGGATATCGGCAGCCTGTTAATCAATTATGAAGGAACGACTGCCGTCATGACCTTGTTGCGCGACGTGACTGAGAAGCGTGAGATGGAGCGGGCGCTTCATCAGAGCGAGACGCAATATCGTCTCATCACGGAGAACATGAGCGACCTCGTCTGTATTCTCGAGCGTGACGGACAAGTTCGCTACGCCTCGCCATCCCATCAAACCGTGCTCGGATATGCCCCTTCTTTCTATGATGGCAAGAACACGCTCGACTTCATCCATCCGAACGACGTCGAACCGGTTAGACAACAACTTCGGATGATGACGGCGACGAGCGAGCCACTCACGCTCGAATTCCGACATCTGCATCAAGATGGCCGTTGGATTTGGCTCGAGACGAAGATTCAAGCGATTTATGACGACAGCGGGCAACTACTTCATTATTTGACCGTCACGCGTGAAATCATGAAACGAAAAGTGCTCGAGAAGCAGCTTAAGCATTTGGCTTATCATGATACGTTGACCGACTTGCCGAATCGGCGCTACTTCCTTACCTATTTAGAAGAGACGTTAGCACGGTTCACAGAAGAAGACGAGGCACTCGCCATCTTGTCGCTCGACATCGATCGGTTCAAACAAATCAATGATACGCTCGGTCACGACATCGGTGACGAGTTGCTGCGCCAATTCTCCGCTCGTTTGACCGACGTGTTGCGCAACCAAGATGTGATCGCCCGCTTCGGCGGTGACGAATTCTCAGTGCTCATCCGCTACACAGAAGCAGACGCACCAAAACGGGTGGCCGAAAAACTGATCACCGCCCTACAACACCCATGGCAACTAGAAAACCATTCGTTCGTCACGACTTCAAGCATCGGTGTGGCCCCGTACCGTGCTGGCATGTCGACGAAATTGTTGCTTAAACAGGCAGACTTGGCCCTTTATCAGGCGAAAGCCAACGGGCGCAATCAATACGTTGTGTATGAAGACCGCTCTTAAAGCGGTCTTTTTTCACGTGAAACATTTTAAATTATCATCTAAACACGAACATTAAATACAATTAAACGAAAATCATAAAGAATTTTTACCTTCTATCACCATATTCCTTTGACATATATCTCGATTTAAGTTACATTACCGAATGGGCGAAGTATTTACCAATCAACAAATCAAATTGTTCGTAAATAGGGGTGTGACAACATGGATAAAGTATTTGATTATGAAGATATTCAATTAATTCCCGCAAAATGTGTCGTTGATAGCAGATCTGAATGTGATGCGAGCGTGACGCTCGGAGGCTTCACGTTCCGACTGCCGGTCGTTCCAGCCAACATGCAAACGATCATCGATGAGAAAGTGGCGTTATCACTCGCCGAGAACGGCTATTTCTATATCATGCATCGCTTTAACCCGGAGACGCGACTTCAGTTCATTGAAGATATGCATGGACGCGGTTTGTATGCATCGATCAGTGTCGGTGTGAAAGAGGACGAATATCGCTTCGTCGAGATGCTCGCGGAAGCCGGACATACGCCGGAATTCATCACAATCGATATCGCCCACGGCCACTCGAATGCGGTCATCCGGATGATTCAACATATCAAACACCATCTTCCAGGTTCGTTCGTGATCGCCGGGAATGTCGGGACACCAGAAGCGGTCCGAGAACTCGAACATGCCGGGGCGGATGCGACGAAGGTCGGCATCGGACCAGGTAAAGTCTGTATCACGAAAATCAAGACGGGCTTCGGCACTGGCGGGTGGCAACTCGCCGCGCTCCGTTGGTGTGCCAAGGCGGCGACAAAGCCGATTATCGCGGATGGGGGCATCCGGACACATGGAGACATCGCCAAATCGATTCGCTTCGGGGCATCGATGGTCATGATCGGTTCGCTGTTCGCCGGACACGACGAGTCTCCGGGTGAGGCGTTCGAACAAGACGGAAAATTGCTCAAAGAATACTTCGGGTCGGCTTCTGAATTCCAAAAAGGGGAACGGAAAAACGTCGAAGGCAAGAAAGTGTTCGTCGAGCATAAAGGGGCGCTCCAAGACACGTTGACCGAGATGGAACAAGACCTCCAATCGGCCATCTCTTACTCGGGTGGGGACAATCTCGATGCATTGCGCACTGTCGATTACGTCATGGTGAAAAACTCAATCTTTAACGGGGATAAAGTATATTGAAAAAGGCGACTCGCGCGAGTCGCCTTTTTTATAACCGTTTCGTCATCATATAGTAGTCCGAACCCGGCGGATAATCACGGAGCACACCGGCGACTTCATAGCCGAAGCGTTCATAAAATGCCTTCGCCTGAAACGAGAATGTCGTCAACTTGACACGCGTCGCTCCGAGGTCACGGGCAAACCGCTCCCCTTCCTCGAGCAGACGGCTCCCTAGGCCGGTCCCCGTATGTTCTGACGCGACCCAGAGCCGGTCCAAGTCGAACCAGCCCCAATAGACGCTCCCGAACAATCCTGCGATTACGTCCCCGTCCTGTTCCACTTTCAGCTGGACGACCGGCACGTCCGCGTTGCGGATCTCACGATGGTGCACCGAGTGGGTGTCATTGAACATCCGCAATCGACTCGTCAAAAACTGTTGAAATGCTTCGGCCTCGTCGTGAATCCGTATGATGTCCATCACCGTCCCTCGCTCGAACCGTTCACGAAGAACGAGATCAGCTCTTGCACTTCCTCGTCGACGGCCCGACCTGTCAAACGCTCGTACTGAGCGGTTATCGCTTCTTTATTTCCTGGGAAATTAGTGGTGATTCGGGCCAAATGGCGTAAAACGTCTCGGTCTTTCTCATATTCGGGACGGGTCACGACTTGGCCATGCGACCAGACGTACGCCTCGGCCTCAAACTGATCGAGTAGTTCTAAGAGACGCAATGTCCGTGCCGGGGTCATCCTCCAAGACGGCGCGTACAAGTTCGCATAGAGGGCATCCCCTAAAAACAGCACCTTTTCCTCTGGCACATAAGCGACGACCGCATCAGCAGCGTGATCTCCACCAACGTGCTTCAGAATGACGTGTACCCCGCCGAGGTCGAGGGTGAGCGTATCATCGAACGTCAGCGTCGGTAAGACGACGCGCATCGACCGCTCCGCACCATATTCGAGTTTGATCGCTTCCGCACAAAACGCAATCTCTCGTCCGTCTTCGACCCGGTCGGCTAAGGAAGCATCGTCCCACGCATAGGGCAGCAACCGTTCCATCCCGGCTTTTGTCGCCGTGCTTGCGACGGAGACAATGTCGGTTAGCGCCGACAATCCAAAGATATGATCCCAATGCCAATGCGTCAACGTGACGATTGACGGTCGTTTGATGCCCCGTTCGGTCAAGGCGTCTAGAAATAAATTCGTGTGCGCCTCAGAGTTCCCCGCATCAATCATGAGCGTATGGGCGTCGCCGACGACAGCCCCTAAAATGGGACGGTCGGTCTCCGCGACCGGGTCCATATACCAAAATCGGTCCGAATGCTGTTTAAGTGACTGCATGATTGGCCCCCTCCTTCATCTGTAATACTTTAAATGCCTCCGTATCAATTTTCTTGATGTGAGTCGTACACGTAATAGCCATCTCCCCCGCATTTTTTGGCGACATACATCGCCGCATCCGAGTGATGGATCATCGCATCGAGCGAAGCGTGGTCTTGTGAGCAAGCGACGCCGATACTGGCCGACAACCGCAAGGACAAGCCATCTCCGACGTTCATTTCCTGGGAAATGAGGCGATTCAACTCGTCAAAACGGTCTGTGGCAATCCCTTCTTGCTCGGCATCGATGACGATTAAAAACTCGTCGCCTGCGAAGCGATACGCCTTCCCGTCATGCATTTGACTGAACGAGCGAATGCGTCGTGCCGTCTCGATGAGCACTTCGTCCCCAATCAGATGACCGTAGGAATCGTTCACTTGTTTGAAGTCATCCAAATCGATGAACAACAGCACGACCGATTGCTTCCGGTTCATCTTTTGTCGCAAGTCGGTCATGAACGAGTGACGGTTCGCCAGTTTCGTCAGACTGTCTTGCGTGATGAGTTCGATGACTTCTTGATGCTTCCGCTCGCGCCGAATCTCGTTCTCCATCCACCGGGTCACGAGCAAAACCGTATCCGTCATCTCGTTGATTGTCGCGGTGTCGACCACGTCGTTCAAGCTGCCCTGTTCAGCCAAGAACACGACCCAGCCGAACGTCTTGCCATCATTGGACAACGGCAGACTGATCATCGAGCTAAACTCGATTCCATCGATCACAAGTTCGGCACGACCTAATTTTTGGTGCCCGATTGTCGTCAAAGCATGAAGTTGTTGCAGGGCATCACTCGTCCAGTCGAGCTTGCCTTCCCCGTCCTCGGATAAGACGCGATGTTTCGACTCCGTCGAGAAGACGACGGCATGGGAATAGCCGATCCAGCCGCGGAGCACCGTCTGAATCCGTTTTAGTTTATTGCCGAACGGTTCATGAAGTGCCGTCACCTCATAAAGTGACTCGAGCGTCTGTTGACGTTGGGCCTGGGCCCGTGTCTGTTCCGTCAATTCGATTTCAGCCATGACCCAACGCGCGAAATCTTCAAGCGACTGCAACGCTGCCTCGTCAAACGTGCGAGCTCGTTCGTCCGTCACACAAAGCGTGCCGATGACATGTCCGCTTCGCGTCGTGAGCGGAACACCGGCATAAAAACCGAGGTTTTCAAGCAACGGATTGTTTGTCCCGGCCTCAGACGTCTGCACATCCTCGATGACAACCGACGATTGGCCAGTCACGACTCGATCACACAGCGTCCATTCCCGGTCCACGTGTGGGCTCTCAAGCAAGGGACCCGCACAGGACTTGAACCATTGTTGGTCTGTCGTCAAAATCGAGATGAGCGCGACCGGCATGTTCAGCGTGCGCGCGACAAGTCGCGTAATCCGATCATAGCGCTCCTCTCGCGGAGTGTTTAAAATCTCAAGGCGCAGAATCGTCTTCAATCGCTCAGCTTCTTGTTCATCAAGTACCGTCGACGGAGAAGTCGTGGCCAACTCGAGTTGCCGTAGCGCCGCATGTTGATAGACGAGCGCATCGAGTGCCTGTTGGAGCTCATTCAGCGGGAGCGGACGACTGAAGAAATACCCCTGAATCTCATCACACCCGAGCTGTTCCATCACCCGATACTGTGCTTCCGTCTCGACCCCCTCGGCCGTGACCTCTAAATTCAATTTTTTAGCGAGTGAGACAATCAATTTGACGATTTCATATTCTTTCAGGCCGTTGTCTTTATCTAATTGACTGATGAATGAGCGGTCGATTTTAATGCCGTCAATCTCAAACATCTTCAAGTAATTGAGGGAAGAGTAGCTGACGCCGAAGTCGTCAATCAACACGCGAAAGCCTTTCGTTTTCAAATAGTCGACCGTCTGAATGCCAAGGAGCGGTTCTTGCATAAGCGTATGTTCCGTGATCTCAAACTCGAACTGTTCTGGTCTCAACCCGTATGTCGCGAGCACCTGTAATAACTGTTTGATATAGTCTTGCCGAAACAACACCGGGGATACGTTGACCGCGACACGTCGCCCTGCAAACAGGTCCGGTTGCTCGATCATGTCACGACAGACGCGGTCGAAAACGAACCCGGTAATGTCTTCAATCAAGAGCGACGTTTCGGCAATCTTAATAAACGTTTCCGGTGAGACGTTACCGAGCGCCGCACTATGCCACCGCACGAGCGCCTCAAAATGAACCATCCCGTCCTGACAGCCAACTTTCGGTTGATAGACGACGCTCAGTTCATCTGCTTTCAGTCCCTTGATGAGTTCCATCTCAATCGTCATCTCATCGATATAATGTTGGACATAATCGTCCTTTTCGTACACTTTGATAATTTGCTTGCCCGCTTGTCTCGCTTCGAGGAGCGCCGTTGACGCATTCATGATGACCCGGTCGGCGTCCTCGCTCCCCGCGCTGATTCCGAGACAACCGGATAAAGCGAACTCGGTCTCGGCCACTTGGTACGTGTATGCCGCGATAGCGGCAAGCAATCGTTCCCCATGTATCGTCGCTGTCTCGATTGAGGTGTGGGGCAGCACAGCGATAAAATCTTCACCGTCTACGCGTCCGATAATCGATCCTTTCGGCAACAGGTCCGATAAGTGCCGCGTCATCTCTTTAATCAGGCGATGGGACTGTTCCACACCTTGAAGAGATAAGATGATTTTAAAGCGATTGATGTGCAAGCGCATGACACTCGTCGCTTCCGCGGCCTCTTGTTGCACGAACAGTTTCTCAAGTTCGAGCTTCACTTTCATCAAGTTTGGCATCCCGGTCAAATAATCGATGTTCTCGATGCTACTCAATAGCTTCATTTCTGCCTCTTCCGACAAATCGGTCGTCAGCCCTAATACATAGCGCACGTTACCCGCCTCATCTTCAAGCGGCATGAGAACCGAGGAAGCAAAACGGGCGGTATTGGTCTCGATATTCATTTGTGACATGAAATAGACCGGTGCGTGCGTCGCGACGACTTCGTCATAATGCACGATTAACTCGTTGGCGACATCGACCGCATACATATCATGTAAATACAAGCCACTCACATCGTCCGGGAGCGAGGACGCCAGTTTCCCCTGTTCACTGACGCGTGCGTAACGATATCCCTCAGGCATCACTTCCATCAAAAACACCATCCGGTATAAGTGAACGAACACATCAAACAAATAGTGCGGGTCGATCTTCATCTGCTGCATACTGTACCTCCAGGCAATCTCCGTTTCTTCTAGTTTAGTGGTTTTAGCCGGTCTTGTTCACGAAACCGTTTAAAAAAAGGGAAAGATATTTTCAATGAGCCGGCCATAACCGGGTATAGATAAGTAAAAGTCGCAAAAGCGAGGTGAACCATCATGCTTAGTCGAAACGTCACTCCACAGACACGACCAGGGAAATGGTCGGTCGTCTTGTTGCTTGCAGTGTTCTTGCTCTTACTCGTGTCTGCCCTCATCGTCCAATCCGCTCAACCGTTCAACTTCGACACGTTATTCGACAACACGTGGGCAGCCGTCGTCTCGATGTTGGCCATCGCCGCCGCACTCGGTGCGTTCGTCGTGGGGCTGTATACCATCTTACGCAATCACGAACGCTCGGCCGCTGTCTTCGTTACCGTCTCCCTCGGTGGGCTTGTCGCTTTGTTCGTACTCATGCAACTGTTCCTCTAATCAAAAACTGCACCGGTCCCCGTTAGGACCGGTGCAGTGTTCGTCATAGAAGTTCTTTGGCGAGCAACCGATAGACGTTCAAGCGGCTCTCTTGTGTATGCTGGATGCTGCAAATCATCGCCTCATCAAATCCATAATGGGCTGATTCTTCCTGCAGTTGCGTCGCAATCTGCTTCGGTGTCCCGACGAGATGGATTTTTCGGTTGTTGGCGATTTGAATCTTGTCGATTTCGGTGAGCGGATAGTCGTGTGCCGCCTCCGGACTCATCAATTGGCGGAGCTGGCCTTTCATCAAGAACAGGCGCGATAGATCGGATGGACGTGCCAAATACTCGGCCTCTTCTTCCGTCTCGGCCGTCGTGACGAGATACGTGACGTTGATGTCCGGCTTCTCCATGAAAGCGGACGGGGTGAAGTGCTGACGATACGCGTCAAGCGCCGCGACACTCAGCTCCCCATTGAAGAATTGAGCGAAGGAATAGCCGAGCCCCATCCGTCCTGCTTGGATGGCGCTGTTCCCGCTCGACCCGAGGAGCCATGCCTCAGGGAGCTTCACACCCGTCGGCGCTGCCGGCGTATTCTTATACCATCGTTCTTCCGGCGCCTCATCGTTGATGAGTTGGAGCGTCGCCCCGAGCTTTTCATACAGGCCGTCCATCATCGGTTTTTGCCCTTGCGACATCGCGTAGATGGCGTTGGCGTCCCCACCCGGTGCCCGTCCGACTCCGAAGTCGATGCGGCCCGGTGCGAGCGCGCTGAGCGTCTTGAACACTTCGGCCATTTTGAGGGGTGAATAGTGCATCATCATAATCCCACCTGACCCAAGACGAATTCGTTCTGTTTTGGCCGCAATATAAGCCGCGACGACTTCCGGTGCCGAGCTGGCAAACGACATGCCACCGTGATGTTCGGCCATCCACATCCGGTAATAGCCGAGCTCTTCTGCCAATTGGGCCAGTTCGACCGCACTTTGTAACGCATGTTCTGACGTATGTCCGGATGTCACCGGCGCTTGATCCAATACACTTAATCTCATCTGTATCGCTCCGTTCCTAAAGTATATATGGTGAATATCTCGATTTTGTAAGACTCGCCGTCATCATACTAAAGTGAGCCGGAGAATACGAATAGTTCGCTCTTGAGAACGCTTTCTTTTTTTCAGAAAATTACAACGAGTTGTTGCCGGCTGGATGTTCACTTCTCTATAATGAACGAGAAGCCTCGATTATCGCCTCGACGTTCTCTGTCGTCTCGATCACGTTCACGATTGTCATCTTGTCGTACATGGAGCTCGACGCCTACTTCCCGCATTATTACGGAACTATCATCCTATCCGGCATCGTCGCCGCGCTCATCATGCCGCGCATCTATCCGTTGTCTCGCAAGCCTGACACGGCGTATGAGAAGACGGAGTTGAAACCGGAAGAACCGGTGCCGGCGAACGTCCCGATGCGCGTCTGGGCACTGCGTCAAGCGTTGCTCAAATCAAAATCGAGTAAAGGCGCCGGCGCCACGTTCAAGGACGGGTTCCAAAACGTGCTCGACATGTGGCTCGGCATTTTGCCGGTCGTCATGGCCGTCGGAACGATTGCGCTCGTCATCGCCGAACACACGTCGTTGTTCACGATTTTCGGCAAACCGTTCGAACCGATTCTCATGCTGTTGCAAGTGCCAGAAGCAGAGGCCGCGGCCCAAACGATGGTCGTCGGATTCGCCGATATGTTCTTACCAGCCGTGCTCGGCAGCGGCATCGAGAGTGAGTTGACGCGATTCGTCATCGCCTGTGTGTCCGTCACCCAGCTCATCTTCATGTCTGAGGTCGGTGGATTGTTGCTCGGCTCAAAATTGCCAATCTCGTTCTTCGATCTCGTTCTCATCTTCTTGTTGCGGACGATCATCACGTTACCGATTATCGTCGGGATCGCCCATCTCATCTTTTGACGACGACACGCCCGTTCTCTCATTCCAGAGGACGGGCGTTGTTTGTATAATAAAGAAAAAGGGAGGTGCGTCATGGACGAACATTATGCCGGACAGCTCGAAGTAGCGAAGAAAGGCTACGCTGGAATCATCGACCCTAAGGCCTACGTGAACGACCGCTATCACGGCCATTGGACGGTCAAAAGCGAGAAGCGCATCAGCGGGGTTCCAGTGTTGCTTCAAAAAGCGTTCAGCGGGGGCAAGAACAATTGTACGCTCACCTCGATGACGGCCATTTTCCGCTATTACCATGACCTTGGCTATGAGCGCATCCCAGAGGACGTAATCGAGATTCAACGAGACGCGCGTGAGATTGCGCTCGCCCATCAGTTCAAAGACGAGAAAGGCACACCGCCGACTCGAATCAGTACGATCGTCACGAAACTATGGGCCCATTACGGCTACAAAGGGCACAGCAGCTCACGTTATCTATGGAAATGGTCGACATTCGAGCGTGAACTCGCGGCCGACCGCCCCTTCATCTTGAATATGGCGAACGGATTTTATAAAAATCACTCCGTGACCGGAATCGGGTACATCATCTTCCACAAGCCCGGCTTTCCAGACGTCATCTTGCTCGAGGTGCTCGATAACCGCTCCCGCGACATCCGCTATATCGATTTCAACGAGTTCAACTTTTGGGGCAGTATCACACGCGTCCAGCCGCCAAAGCTTGACGTTCAGCCAAAATAACGACGAGCGCTCGCTTCGATGGCCGCCCCGATTTGCATCAGATGCTCCCGTTTCGCATACGAGCCATGGTGAAGCCCGAACGCGTCTCGACCGTTCCCGAGACCGACGAACACTTCAGACGGTTTGAAATGTAACCCGATTATCGGGATACCGAGCGTCATGTGATAACCGAGTTCGAACCGGGCACTCGGATACGCGTCGAGCCGTTCACTGTGCGTGAACCCAGTAAATGCCGCACAGTTATCCCGCCCCAGGACGATCAAACGGGACGGGGTCACATAACGAATCGTCCGTTCGAGCAAATCGAGCGATGTCGGGTGCTCCATCCACTGGCGTCCCGTCTGCAATTGGCCCATCTGACGCGACGTCGCATATTTGAAGAAGTCGATATGGAGTGCCGACCCATCGTAGAATGAGCGTCCCATGCCCTCAAGCAGAGCCTCGAGCTTCGCCCCGCCCGGTTTGCCGAACCAACTCGTCGTCGCCCGTCCGCCATCAAAGTAAGTCGCAGCATAGTCAAGCGTCGCTTCGAGCGCACTTTCATCTTGTAAGTAGGTATCGAGTGATTCGTCACGCCAATAGAACTTTTGCGATTCCCCACTTCTGACGGCACCGTCCCGTTCGTAAAACTCGCCGCGCGACGGGTTCGTCCCGACGGTGAGCCATTGTTGCTGCGTCGGTCGCCCATACCATAGGACCGGGGACGCCCCGTCAATCAGTTCCGCCTGAAACGACGACGCCATGAGCGTTTGTTGAAATCGAATCGCGTCTTGCAATAGCACACGTGCCTGATCCATCGTGCCACATCCTCTCTACTCGGTCGTTTCCCGCTTTCAGGCACATGTAAAATACGTTATAGTGAGAGGACGAAGCCAAAAAAAGGACGTGGATCTATGCGTATCAACAAATTCATCAGTGAATCCGGTAAGGCGTCACGCCGCCAAGCCGACCGTCTCGTCGAAGAAGGACGGGTCACCATCAATGGCAAGAAAGCGAAAATCGGCGACCAAGTGAATCCGGGAGACGAAGTACTCGTCAACGGTTCGGCCGCCCGTGTCGCACGAAACAACGTCTATATCGCCGTCCATAAACCGGTCGGCATCACGAGCACGACCGAGAAGAAGGTCAAAGGCAACTTGGTCGACCTCGTCAACCACCCGCTCCGCATCTTCAATATCGGTCGCCTCGATAAAGATTCGGAAGGGCTCATCTTGATGACGAACGACGGCGATATCGTCAACGAGATTCTTCGCGCCGAGGGCGAGCACGAGAAAGAATACATCGTCTCGGTCGATAAGCCAATTACCCCGGAGTTCGTCGAACAGATGGAAGCCGGCGTCAAAATCCTCGGCCAGAAGACGTTGCCGTGTAAAGTCCACCAACTGTCGAAGTTCGATTTCAACATCACGCTGACGCAAGGACTCAACCGCCAAATCCGTCGCATGTGTGAAGCGCTCGGCTACGAGGTGTACCGTCTTCAGCGCGTACGTGTCATGAACATCACGCTCGGCAAGCTCCCGCCCGGACAATGGCGCGACCTGTCGAAAAAAGAGCGCGAGCAGTTGTTCCGCGAATTGAATTACGAACCGAAAGAATGGTATTAAAACAAGCCCAGACGCTTTTGTCTGGGCTTGTCATCGTTCATAGAGCGATGCGACATGGTCGGTCTCACGATGGATGAAACGTTTGAGTTGGGCGCTCAAATCATCGAGCTGCCCCATTGTCGTCTTGAACTTGAAGGTCGCATGGAAGTGGTCGAACGGATCGTGTTGCCACTCGTCATGGATGAAGACGTCGACTTGAATCGTGCCTGTCCGATCAATCAGCGTGAACGTGAGGCTGATTTTTTGGTCATCCGCATCCGGGTCCAATAACTGCCAAATCACGGGTTCCTTCCCCCAGGTGTTATTGAAGCCAGCGATCGAGTCAATCAGTTCTTGCAGTGTCTCGTCCTGCATATATACATCTTGATTGCTCGAACAGACAGATGCATGGAGCTGAAGCCTAATCTGATAGAACAGCTCCGTCTCGTCCATCCAAATCCGTTCCATCTCGAATTGAGTTTTCACTTTTTGCACCCGCTTTCTCACTTTGATCTGGCTACTTACTCCGGACGAAGCGATTCGACCAGGTCGGTTTCGCGCGCCAAGAAAACAGACAGTTGTCGCTGCAAATCATCCATCTGCCCCATCGTCGTCTCGAACGAAAAGGTCGCCTTCATGTCCCCGCCATCGCCTTTCATTTGTTCGACCACGGCGTTGACTTGGACGGTGCCTCGCCCATTCGCAAGCTCGAACGTCAAGGAGACGTGGACTTGCGGGACATCGAGTGTCCACGTCTGGGGCGACTTCCCATTGTGTACATTGAACACGGATAAAGTGGAGATCAGCGTGTCGATGTCGGATGCGGGTACATACTCGTCCACCGTGACCTCGCACCACTTCCCTTTCAGGGTCAATACGACTTCCATTTCTAAACCGTCTTCCCACATCCGTTTCAGCTTGAATTGTTCCACCCTCGTCCCCTCGCTCTCTCATTTCGACTATATCATGTCGTTTCCACGAAATCCGTCAACTTTTCGCCAAAACGGGAATAGTTCTATACAGATGATCTCGCAACGAAAAGAGGTGAATCGTCATGAATGGCGCCTTGTTTCCTCGCACCTCGGTCGGCAAGTGGTCGATCATCCTCATCGGCTTGTTCCTGGCCATGTACGTGCCGTTCCTCCTGCTCGATAACTTCGATACGACCTTTCATTCGACGCTTTGGAGCGACAACGCCGCGAACATGCTCCGGCTCAGCTATATGACCACGTTCTCCGTCCTCGGGCTCGGAGCGTTCGTGACCGGCTGGTGGGCCATCTTGAAACAAAAAGAATATGCTGTGCTCGTCTTCTTCGCGGCCGTCCTCGGCTCCGGACTGTTCGTCCTCTTGGTCATGGAGCTCCTCGGCATCCTCGAGTAGAAGATAAAACAAGGAGTTCGCCGCGGCGAACTCCTTGTTGATTGCGCACTTATTTGACGATGACTTGCTTCATCTGGCTGGCGCGGCCTTTCGCATCTTCGATATGAACCGAGAGACGCTCTCCTTTTTTGAGCGTGCGTGTCTTCGTGACGAACGATCCTGTGAGTCCAGTCGTCCCTTTCCCGATGACGCGGCGCTTCGCATCACGCACGATGACCGTCATTCCAGCGTCGGCGCGACCGGTCACTTGTTTCGCGTTCGCACGCGGTGTCGTGACGACCGGCTGTTTCGGACGAGCTCCTGTTGTGACAAGGAGACGTTCGCTCGAAACGAGCTTGCCGTTGCTATAGACGACACGGAGTGTCGTGCCTGCTTTTTGTGCCCCGATGTTCAAGGCGACACGAGCCTGTTTCGACGTTCCTGTCGCAAGACGTTTCTCGCCGTTATAGACCGTCACGTTCGTCCCGCTCTGCACGCTAGCGGAAAACACGGTCGAATTGTCACGGACGATCCCTGGCTTGGCGTAGAGACGTAGCATCGAAGCCGCATAATGCACGTTCACTTTGCCGTAGCCACTGATGTAATCATAGTTGAACGGAAGCTCTTCTTCCGAATCTTCCATGAAATAGTCAAGTCCGTCTTCATAGCTCATACCTTCGGTCGCATCGCCGCCTGAGAAGGCGACTGGTTCCGCTGTGCGATGGAGCAACTGACGTACTTCTTCCACTTTGAGTGTCGGACGCGTCGATAACAACAAACCAACGACGGCCGAGACGTGCGGTGTCGCCATGCTCGTTCCGTCCATATAGACGACGTTACCGTTTGGCACGAGGCTCGCGACTTTCGTTCCCGGTGCCACGACGTCGACGCCGTATCCGTGGTTCGAGTAATCCGAGACGATGCCGAACGTGTTCGTCGCACCGACCGAGATCGTGTATTTCGATGAAGCTGGGTATGACAGGCTTGAATCGCCGTCGTTCCCGGTTGCCGCCACGACGACGACACCACGGTCATATGCGTACTTCAACATGTAGCCGATTGTCCGACTTTCGCTGCCGCCGAGGCTCATGTTGATGACTTTGGCACCCGCATCGACCGCATACTTGATGCCGAGCGCGATTTGTTCTGTGTCTCCAGAACCGCTCGCGTCAAGCACTTTGACCGGGAGAATCGAAACGGCCGGCATCATGCCGCGCATCGATGTCCCGTTGTTTTGAATCGCACCAATGACGCCGGCGACATGTGTCCCGTGGCCGTGGTCATCGATGGCACTGCCTTCCCCGTTCGGGTCGACAAAGTTCTTCTCGTTGGCGATATCGACACGTCCTTTAAAGTCCAGGAGGCGATAATCGACACCCGTATCGAGCACGGCCACTTTGACTGACCGAGCCGGTAAGTTGAGTGCCTCGTAAGCGTCAATACCGATTCCAGCATCTTGGAACGGCGCCAATACCGATTTTGAATTGAGTGACCATTGATAGTCATAACTCGTGTCGGCCATGAACGCTTGATACGTCTGGACTGGCTCGATGAACTCGACGTTCGCGTCACGCTCGAGCGTCGACTTGGCTGTCGCTTGCGTTTTCGTGCTCGCCGCTTCAACGTCGACGACCGCGAAGTGGTCACCTGGGCGACCAAGATCGACTTTCTCTGCTGAGACGTTCGATAAAGCGTTCATCTTACCGAGCGACTTGCTCGGTGACGATTTGTATTTGACGATATAACGCGGCGCGTCATCGACTTCAATCGATACCCCGAATTTACCCATTACATCTTGGAGCGGTGTTCCGGCAAGCGTACCCGTTCCAAGCTTAGCTGCTACCTTGTCGACTTCTGCTTGCAATGCTGTCGGCACGCTTGACGTCACGAGCGTCTGTAACCGTTCGATGGCCGCTTCATCCGCTTGCGTGAGCGTGTATGATTTCCGGTCGACGAGCGCGTTCATGAGTGGCTGTAATGCCTTCAAATCGTTGTACGCTTGTTGGCGTTTCGCGCCGTCTTTCACCATCGCTTTGATGAGGTATGGCGACGTCCGATAGTACAAGGCGGCCAAATCGTTGCCTGACTCCGATTGTGCCAACACTTCCGTCTGAATGCGACGGATGAGTTTCAACATCGAGTCGCGCTCTGGTGCCGGATTTAAAATCGATTCGACGGCACACATGCCCGCCTCCGTCTCAATGTTTTCATACTTGACCGGCAATTTGACCGGGTTGTAGACGAGTTTGATGTCTGAAGGCGACACCGTTTCTTCTTCCATCATCGGGAGATACTCCACTTTGATGTAGTACGGGCCTTCCCATGCATACGGGAAACGAATCGTCGCCGTTTGCTGTCCCTCTTCTTGTGTCGCGCTCGAACGATACTGCTCGAACGTTTCATCTTTTGCGGCCAAATCGGCGCTTGGATAGACCGAGATGTTCGCGAGCTTCGTCGAATCGAACTGAACTTCCATATGCGTCATCGCCGATGGAGTCCCCCGTTCCATTTTGAACCAGTATGTATTCGTGGCGTCTGTCCCGGTTTCGAACGTGACTTCTACTCCTGGGCTGAGCGTCTTCGCCTCTTGCATCCCCGCTCCAGCGTCCGCACTCGCTTGTGGTGGAATCAATGCCAATACGAGCATGAGCACCGTGACGAATGATAAAACTTGTTTCCATGTTGCTTTCATCTGTTCTCCTCATTTCTATATGTCCAAAGCTTCAACCGACGGATCCGTCAATTCATGTATACGTGATAATGGCTTGAAGGTTCCAACAATTAACTACAAAAAATCACTTAATTTCATTATTTTAGGAAACTCTCGATTTGTCTATCTCTAATATGGTTTTTTCGAAAAATAATTTAAAAACAGGTCAGAGGAATTTTTCCCCTGACCTGAACGAGTTGTGTTGCTTATTTTGCTGTGACGCCCCCATCGACCGGAAGTTCGATTCCCGTGATGTGATTTGCCTCATCCGACGCGAGGAAGAGGACAGCCGTCGCCACTTCTTCAGCCCGACCGAGATTCGGCAAAGCGATTTGATTCAAGAAATGTTGTTTATAGTCCGGGTGCTCCATATGCGGCGCACTCATCGGTGTCACGATATAGCCCGGATGGACCGAGTTGACGCGAATGTTGTGCTTGCCGTAATCGACGGCTGCCGCTTTCGTGAGCGACCGGACGGCTCCTTTCGAGGCCGTATAGGCACCGGCACCGGCCATACCTGTGAGCGCTGAGATGGACGAGATGTTGACGATCGACCCGCCGCCGTTTTGCTCCATGAGTGGAATCGCATATTGCGTTCCGAGCATGACGCCATCGATATTGATTCGATACGTGCGCGCCCAGTCTTCCTCCGTCTGATCCAAGAACGGTTTTGCGAGCGCGATGCCCGCATTGTTGACGAGCACATCGAGCTTGCCGCACACGGACTGGACTTCGTTATAAATGTTTTCCCAATCGTTGCGTGACGTGACGTCGTGTTGAAGCGCGATCGCTTCTCCTCCGTTTGAACGGATCGTTTCCACGACGCGCGTCACCGCTTCAAAATTGATGTCTGTCGCGACGACGGTCGCCCCTTCTCGTGCGAACAACTTGGCCGTCTCTTCTCCCATACCACTGCCTGCCCCCGTAATGACCGCTACTTTCCCCGTTAACCGCATAATCCCAACTCCATTTCTTTAAATATGATAGTCTAACTATCATTATAGTAGTCGATGCACATTCGATTCTCAACGAAACTGCTTCGACACGGTATAATAACGAGATACAAAGAGGTGATTTCATGAGTAAACGACAACAAAATAAAGAAGAACGAATGAATCGCATCATCAAGCAAGCCGAGGTGCTCTTTTTACAAGACGGATTTGAACGGGTGCAAATGCAGGATATCGCTGACGCGTCCGAGCTCGGGGTCGCGACGTTGTTCCGGTACTTTCCGAAAAAAGACCAGTTGATCGTTGCCGCGGCCGTGCGCAATTTGGCACCGACGCTCGATGCGTTCAAAGAACTGACGAGCCGGCCGGGAAATGCCTATTCGCGACTCGAAGCGATTCTCGACTATTTACTCGACCAACAAGTGAAGAGGACGAGTCATTCTCGTTTCCGTGAGGCGTTCGAGAGTTATGCCTCGTCCGTCGCAAGTCCCCTTCCCGGGATTGACGACTATATCGAATTGCAGCGCGAAATCATGGAGACGCTCGAACCGCTCATCGCGGACGGGAAGACGGACGGTTCGCTCCGGAGCGATCTCGACGTGAAAGCAACCGTCGTCACCATCATCAACGCGTTCGGTACGTTCGGCAACAACATCATTTTGAAGTCTCACATCAGTTATTTAGAGGACGACATCGAGCCCCTAATCCAACAGCGGGTGTTGCGAGAGATGCTCTTGTCGTATGTACGCCCAGAATAAAGCCCCTTCGCGTGAAGGGGCTTTATTCGTGCAGTTCGAGCGGCAGACCGTCCGGGTCGAAGAAGAACGTCATCTTCTCGCCCGTGAACGTGTCAAACCGAATTGGTTCCGTCGTGACACCGTGCGTATTCAGTTCAGCGACGACCGCCTCGATGTCGTCGACTTTAAAGGCGAGATGACGGAGTCCACACGCCTCCGGGAAGCTCGGCCGTTTCGGACTGTCCGGTTTGATGAACAGCTCGAGCTCGTACGCACCGAGCCGCAGGTCGATCTTGTGATCGCCTTTGTCCGGACGCTGATGCTCGCGGATGACGTCGAAACCGAGGATATCGATGTAGAACCGTTTCGCCTCGTCATAATTTGAAGCGATAATCGCCACGTGATGGATGGTATGTAGTTGCATCATAATCCCCCATATACAAAAAAATGAGCACCTCTCACTAGAGGTGCTCTCGAAAAGTCTACCGCGTCGAACCACGCTCCACAACGTGCTCCCGAAGGAATGTCCGCCGTCTTACATAGACCAGCTCATCGCATGTACTCAACTATAGGTGAATCTGAGCCCCGCGTCAACGTTTTGTTTGAATCGGGTTGACATCTTCCTAAAAATTAGGATAATCAATAGTATTAGCACTCTTATCATCAGAGTGCCAAAATCGAACAAATAAAAAGGAGAACGATCATGACAAAGAAACAGTTTCAAGCCGAATCGAAACGAATTTTAGAGTTGA
The DNA here is from genome assembly GCF_018618255.1 of Exiguobacterium sp. s56. Classification (NCBI taxonomy): domain Bacteria; kingdom Bacillati; phylum Bacillota; class Bacilli; order Caryophanales; genus Exiguobacterium; species Exiguobacterium sp. s56. Next base: position 26,844 of record NZ_JACSLR010000020.1, read on the forward strand.
TGGTCCACTCAATCTATACGCATAAGGACATCTTCCTCCGTGAGCTCATCTCGAACGCGAGTGACGCCATCGACAAAATGTATTACCGGGCCTTGTCGGATGAGGCAATCGACTTCAACAAGGACGACTACTTCATTAAAGTCGAGCTCGACAAAGACGCCCGCACAATCACCATCCGTGACACCGGAATCGGGATGACGGCCGATGAGCTCGAATCGAACCTCGGGATCATCGCCAAGAGCGGCTCGCTCGCGATGAAGCAGGCGACGAAGATGGAAGAAGACCACAGCCTCATCGGCCAGTTCGGGGTCGGTTTCTACTCGGCGTTCATGGTCGCCGACCGCGTGACGGTCCGCACCCGCTCGGTCGACAGCGAACAAGGCTACTTGTGGGAATCGGAAGGTACGGATGGCTATACGATCGAGCCGACCGACAAGACCGACGTCGGGACCGAGATCACGTTGCACGTGAAAGCCGACTCGGACGATGAGACGTATTCGACGTTCCTCGAAGAGTACGAGATCCGTTCGCTCATCAAGAAGCACTCGGACTTCATCCGCTACCCGATCAAGCTCGACGTGACGAAGCACCGTCAAAAAGACGGCTCGGAAGAATACGAGGACTATGTCGAAGAAGAGACAATCAACAGCATGGTGCCGATTTGGCGCAAACGGAAGAGCGAACTCTCGGACGAGGACTATAAGGCGTTCTATCATGAGAAACGTTACGGCTTCGACGAGCCGCTCAAGCACCTGCACTTGAACGTCGACGGCACGATCCGCTACCAGTCGATCCTCTACATCCCATCGACGGTCCCGTTCGACTATTACACGAAAGAGTTCGAGAAAGGGCTCGAGCTGTACTCGAACGGCGTCTTGATCATGGAGAAGTCGCCTGACCTGCTCCCGGACTATTTCGGTTTCGTCAAAGGGATGGTCGACTCGGAAGACCTGTCGCTCAACATTTCCCGGGAGATGCTACAGCAGGACCGACAGCTCCGCGTCATCGCCAAGAACGTTAAGTCGAAAATCAAAGGCATGCTCGAGAAGATGCTCCAAAACGAGCGCGAAGACTACGAGAAGTTCTTCGAGTCGTTCGGCCGTCAGCTCAAGTTCGGCGTCTACGACCAGTTCGGTGCCGCCAAGGACGAGTTGAAAGACTTGCTCCTGTTCCACTCATCGAACGAGAACAAGCTCGTCACGCTCAAAGAGTACGTCGAGCGCATGAAAGACGATCAGAAGTACATCTATTACGCGACGGGTGAATCGATTCACCGCATCGACCTTCTCCCTCAGGCGGAACGCTTGAAAGAAGAAGGGTTCGAGATTCTCTACTTCACTGAAGAAATCGACGAGTTCGCAATCAAGATGCTCCAGTCGTATGACGACAAAGAGTTCAAGTCGATCGCGAGCGGTGACCTCGGGCTCGATGACGAGGCGGCCCATTCGCTCAATGAAGACAACAAGGACTTGTTCGCCTTCATGAAACAAGAACTGGGCGACCGTGTTAAAGAAGTGCGCGCATCGACACGCCTCAAGTCACATCCGGTCTGCTTGACGGTCGCTGGCGACGTCTCAATCGAGATGGAGAAGATTTTGAACACGATGCCGAATGGCGGCGGCATGAAAGCTGAAAAAGTGCTTGAAGTGAACGCCGATCACGCCATCTTCCAGACGTTACAGCGCATCTATAAGGAAGATGAAGCGAAAGCGAAACAGTATACCGATTTGCTCTATCAGCAAGCGCTCCTCATCGAAGGGCTACCGATTGAAGACCCGGTCGCCTATTCGAACGCGGTGTGCGCGTTGATGGCGGAATGAATATGGCGCAAAGACAGGGTAGTACAACATCTTGTCTTTGCGCCATATTCTTGTATAAGCTCAAACATTACTCAGCAAAATCTTATTTGTATTGTCAATTTAAATAAGTTTTCGCCACTTATATTGTGAAAAACACCTGCTTTGTAACGTGAGGTGGAAGGAGTATCAAAAGCTGTATGAGAGTATAAATAATTTTTTAAGCGATTACGATCGTAAATATGGTAACAGATAACGGTACCATTTTCTTTCACAATAATGTAGCCTCCAGTCGCAGAATCCAGACCAGACCATCTTTGATTCGGCACCATTCCTAAAGCAATTGAAACTAACATTTCTTTAATTTTGTGTTCAATTAATTCGATGTCGTCACCTGTTTTTCGAACATAAAATTCTACTACGTCTTTAATTTTCTTACCTCTCACAAACAATGAACAATAATATAAATCACTTAAGATTTGCGGCATCCGAAAGTCAGTCATTTGCAAATTTCGTGAAAAAGTACTATTCATTGATTTAAATTTTAAATGAACATCGTTACTTTCTAAATAAGCAGCACGTTCCATCAGTTTATTTCTACCGTCTATCTTTTGAATATTTTCTATAATCTCAGATGTAATAACTTTAGATGGCACATAATACACAGATGTAGGTTCAGAAGCATTGAGTAATGTAGGTTGGCTTCCCATCAAGGACTTTATACTAAACTCAAGCTGTGGTGAAAGACCTGTTCTGTGATCATATATTTGAATTTTTAAATCGCCCTTACTAGATGACGGACTTTTTATCGTTTTAAGTTTAAGCCCCCGTATGAGTTCATCTAATTCTGGAACACTAAACGTTCCACTCCCGTTGATAATAGCGCTTAGTAACTTTGTTTTCCCATCAGTAATATCTTCTTTTTTAACAAGGTATTCTCCGACAGAATCTTTTACAGTTATATAACCTTCCTTGATTTTAGATATATCGTATTCAATATCTGTTCCCGAATTTTCTGCATCCGTTTTATAGAGTTTTATAACTTCGTATCCGGCCTCAGGAATTAAATTTAAATCGTCGTCTGCAACGTCAAGTTTCCCTGTAGACATCGTATTCAAAAATGCGTAGAACTCTGACCATTCACCTTTGTTGTATGTTGACATCTTTTTCTCCTAGTCTAAATTTTTAAGGTCATTTGCTCATCTCTTATTTCCGTTTCTTTTAAAACCAATTTCATTTTATCTGCCACAGCTTTGATAACAGGTACAGCAACTGAGTTTCCGAACTGCCTATACATTTGTGTTCTTGAGACTGGAATCACAAAAGATTCAGGAAATCCCATTAGCCGCTTGCATTCAAGCTCGGAGAAAAGCCTTACTCCTGTTGGCCCGTCCTTGACAAAAGTGCCAGTCAATCGTTGAATTTTGTGATAACTAGCGACTAGGGTTTTTGCTTGAACATCTGAAGTGTGATCAACTAATTGTGGCTTACCGTCTTCTTTTTTAAAGAGATAACTATTCTGCAAATGTTCAGAAATTGTATAACCTTCAATATTTTTTTCTAATATTTCTTTAATAGGCACTTTATTTTCAGGATCACCTTTTGGAAATTCAAATTCGGAAACATTCATATTAGGATGAAACCCGATAATCAAAACTCGTTTTCTTACATGAGGTAATCCAAAATTTTGAGCATCTAACACATCATGAAAAACGCTATATCCTAACTCTTCTAATGCATTAACAATTATTTTGAAGGTTTCTCCATTTTGAATTGTCAAAATACCTGGGACGTTTTCTAACAAAAACATTTTCGGCATATGCCATTTCAGAATTCTCAAAACATCAAAAAATAATGTTCCTTGCGTTTCATGAGCAAAGCCTTGCCTTTTTCCTATATTCGAAAACGGCTGGCAAGGAAATCCTGCTAGTAATACATCGTGTTCCGGAATATCTTTTTCGTGAATTTTTGTAATGTCACCAAATGGAACTTCGCCATAGTTTGCTTCATAAGTTTTAGCAGCATGTGGATCCCACTCCGCGCTAAAAACCCCTATTGTGTTCTCGTCTTCAAATCCTTTTCTAATACCGCCTATACCAGCGAAAAGATCGATAAACTTTAATTTCCCCTCCATAGCGCATTCCTCCTCCTGTGTATCAAACACATTTAATCCTTCTTGCAGTAATAAATTACATCTCATTGAAAAACTTAATTTTTCATCAACATCTAGATTCATTATTTCTTCATATAATTGATCATCAATATAAACACTTCTACTCTTTCTTTTGTCGTAATGAGGGAGAACTTTTCTGCCTGCCCCAGCCCGAATTCCTCCGCGCACCTATAAGAACCTCCGTTCGTCATTATAGCTTATGTAAGAAAACAATAGCATACCGTTTTTGAATTAACAATTCGTTTTATCAATTATCATTCCGTTATCTCTTTTACCCTTTTCTTGCTTGCATTAGCTTTGCATTTTTTCCAAAGGGGGTAAAGTTACCTAAACGATTACGAAGTCAGTCCTTATTATATTTTAGGAGAAGGAATACAATGAAAAATAAAATTTCAAATAGATCAAATAACATGCGAGCCATAAGAGGAAAAGACACAAAAATGGAAATAAAAGTCCGAAAAGCTCTATGGAATCAGGGATATAGATTCCGAAAAAATGATCGTACTTTGTATGGTTCCCCTGACATTTCATTTAAAAAATTTAAAATAGTAGTATTTTTAGATTCATGCTTTTGGCATGGATGCCCCTTGCACTTCAAAATACCGAAGACGAACACCGAATTCTGGCATCAAAAGATTAGTCGCAACATCGAGCGGGATTCCGAAGTCAAACGACACTATCTGGAGGAAGGTTGGATCATCCTTCGATTTTGGGAACATGAGGTAAAAGAGGATTTTGATAATGTAATTCGCACTATCATTTACCATATAATACAAAAAAGAACATGAATATAATTGAATGATGTAAACTATATACAAATGTAAAATGGAGGAATAATTTATGAACCCACACAGTCATGGAACGGTTATTACCAAACAACTATTAAATGATTTCCCACTATCTGCGGATACATTAGCATCTGTATTTGTAGACTTTTATTGGGAAAAATACAAGCAAAATTACCATTCTAATAATTCTCTGAATGGTACAATTTTTGAAAATCTAATTGTCTTAGCTTTAGCACGTGAAGGAATCAATAATATTTATCACCAGACTGAATTAACATATGTCCCCTCTGCTATCTTCGATGTTTTTTTGTATAATCCAGGTAGACCTATGGCACTTTCAATAAAAACATCATTACGCGAACGATGGAAACAAGCTGACCTAGAAGCTTTAGCTATCAAACAAGTTCATAAGGATGCTTCTTGTTATGTGCTAACATTATCGGATAGCGAAGTAGCTACACGCCGAAATAATACAAGTAATTACGCAGGGTTGGATGGGTTTGTTTTAGCTAACACAGATGAGTTTGATACGTTCATAGAAGATTTAAAAAACAGTCAATTCTCAATTGCAGGTCATTCTCCTATTATTAAAGAAAGTAGAAATTGCTATACAGTTGCAGAATTGCGGAGGCAGTTCAATCTTCCGATGCAATAATATACTATTCCTACCAACTGTATACGGTAGGATTCGAATTTTTAGAATTCTTCACCCTCGAATTTATACAGTTCCATTTATAAAACACTTCTTTTCAGCCTATAACCTTGATCCGTTTCAGATTAAGTTTTTTTGTTTGTAATTGATAATACATTGATTTCTTACGAGAATAGATCACTGATTCATTCAGAAAAGCTGTCCAATCGGGACAGCTTTTCTTTTTTTTCACATAGGTTATTGAAAACAAAATCACATTTATTTTGTAATCGTTTTCTTTCCCTTTATCAAGCGATTTGTCCATTTAACGTTGATATATCAACATTTTACCAGACATGCAAACGCCTTGACATTTTTGGCGGGTTATATGAAGTTGGTATTACATTATAATTATTCTAGTAGAGACGAAAGTCCACTAGAGTAAAAAACCAAGGAGGACATATCCCATGTCATTAATCGGCAAAGAAATCTTACCTTTCAAAGCACAAGCATTCCAAACAGGTGAATTCCTCGAAGTATCGGACAACGACTTCAAAGGTCAATGGAGCGTCGTTTGCTTCTACCCAGCTGACTTCACATTCGTCTGCCCGACTGAATTGGAAGACCTTCAAAACGAATACGCGACACTTAAAAACCTCGGCGTCGAAGTGTACTCAGTATCGACTGACACACACTTCACGCACAAAGCATGGCACGAAACATCAGAGAAAATCGGTAAAATCGAGTACATCATGATTGGTGACCCATCACACACAATCTCACGTAACTTCGACGTCTTGAACGAAGAAGATGGCCTTGCTGACCGCGGTACGTTCATCATCGACCCAGACGGCGTCATCCAAACAGTTGAAATCAACGCAGGCGGCATCGGCCGTGACGCGAGCACACTCGTTAACAAAGTCAAAGCGGCACAATACGTCCGCAACAACCCAGGCGAAGTTTGCCCGGCTAAATGGGAAGAAGGATCTGCAACACTTCGCCCGAGCCTCGACCTCGTCGGCAAGTTGTAAGGAGCGGATTTCATGTTAGAAGCAGATATTAAACAACAGTTGGACCAATATCTCCAGCTCATGGAGGGCGATGTCGTCCTCCGTGTCAGCGCTGGAGACGACGCGGTCTCAAAAGAGATGCTCGACCTCGTGAACGAACTCGCGAGCATGTCGTCACGCATTTCGGTCGAGAACGTCACGCTCGAACGCACACCAAGCTTTAGCGTGAACCGCCCGTCTGAAGAGACAGGGATTGTCTTCGCAGGGATCCCGCTCGGTCACGAGTTCACGTCACTCGTCCTCGCATTGCTCCAAGTGAGCGGCCGGGCGCCGAAAGTGGACGCGGATGCGATCAAACAGATTCAAAACATTCAAGGCACGTACCACTTCGAATCGTATATCAGCCTCAGTTGCCACAACTGCCCGGACGTCGTCCAGGCACTCAACGTCATGAGCGTCCTCAACCCGAACATCTCACACACGATGATCGACGGTGGCGCGTTCAAGGCAGAAGTGGAAGCGAAAGAGATCATGGCTGTCCCGACCGTCTTCTTGAACGGTGAGGCGTTCGGCAACGGACGCATGTCACTTGAAGAGATTTTGGCGAAACTCGGAACTGGTCCTGACGCTTCGGCGTTTGACAACAAAGACCCGTATGACGTCCTCGTCATCGGTGGCGGCCCAGCTGGTGCGAGCGCAGCGGTTTACGCGGCTCGTAAAGGCATCCGGACCGGCATCGTCGCGGAACGCTTTGGTGGTCAAGTGATGGACACGATGGGGATTGAGAACTTCATCGGCACATCTTACACGGAAGGCCCGAAACTCGTCGCGAGCTTGGAAGAGCACGTGAAAGAATACGGCATCGACGTCATGAATCTCCAACGCGCGAAGCGTCTTGAGAAAACTGACCTCGTCGAAGTCGAACTTGAGAATGGTGCCGTCTTGAAGAGTAAGAGCGTCATCCTGTCGACTGGTGCACGCTGGCGTAACGTCAACGTCCCAGGTGAAGCTGAGTTCAAAAACAAAGGTGTGGCCTACTGCCCGCACTGTGACGGCCCTCTCTTCGAAGGCAAGCGCGTCGCAGTCATCGGTGGCGGCAACTCTGGAATTGAAGCAGCGATCGACCTCGCTGGGATTGTTAAACACGTGACGGTGCTCGAGTTCGCTTCTGAACTCAAAGCCGACCAAGTGCTTCAAGACCGTCTCCACAGCCTCCCGAACGTGACCGTCGTCACGAACGCACAGACGACAGAAATCACGGGTACGGACAAAGTGAACGGCATCTCGTACTTGTCTCGTGAGACGAACGAGACGCATCACGTCGAACTCGAAGGTGTCTTCGTCCAAATCGGACTCGTCCCGAACACGGACTGGCTCGACTCGGTCGAACGCAACAACTTCGGTGAGATCGTCGTCGACCGTCACGGTGCGACGAACATCCCAGGCGTGTTCGCAGCAGGCGACTGCACGAACAGCGCCTACAAACAAATCATCATCTCGATGGGATCTGGTGCGACTGCCGCACTCGGTGCTTTCGATTATATGATTCGCAACTAATAGGAAACGCGTCCTCATATTAAACTGTACCCTGAGTAGTAGACACTTAAAAAAGTCTATTGCTCAGGTTTTTTGTGTACACTGGACTAAATCATATTGGGAGTGAAT
>NZ_JACSLR010000003.1:0-233827 GCF_018618255.1 Exiguobacterium sp. s56
GCGGGTGAATAATTACTTAACTTACTACAACGAAGAACGTATCCAAGAAAAATTAGGCTACCTCACACCGATAAAATATGGTGTGGCGGCAGCCTAATCAAGGTGTTTTTATTAGTGTCTCATATAGCTAGGTCAGTCTATCCTCCTTAAAAACGGTCATCTTCTTTTGTCATGTGCACCTGTTCGCGTGAGGTCAGGAGCGCATCAATCGCGAGTGCGATCGCAGCCGCCCAATGTAGCATCATGCCGAGGAACGGGATGAACCCGAGCACCGATGCCGTAATGCCGACGAGTGCCCCGACCGAAATTCGTTTCAGCCGCGACAGCGAAACAACGAGCAAGACGATATGGAACACGAGCATGAACCCGAGCGGCGTATAGCCCATACTGATGATGAACAGACCACCGATTGCTGGTATACCGAGGAACGCCTCGAAGGCAGCACCGAGCCATTTTAAATTCCGAACCATTTGTCCCACCTCACAGCTCTAACAGATAGAACTCATAGCCGCCGTTCTCCGCGAACCCGGCCCGCTTGTAAATCTCGAGCGCGGCCTTGTTCTCCGTCTCGACATCGAGTTCGAGCTTCGTCCGGCCCATGCGGAACAGCTGCTGGACCATCTGCTTCAACATTTTCGTGCCATACCCTTTGCCTTGCTCGTCCACCTTGACGCCGAACGCGTGGATGCTGCCGGCATCTTCGCCTGCGAGCAGGGCCCGGATGACACCGACGGGACGACCGTCGACCTCACCGATGTACGTCACTCGGTCCGGTGTGTCGATCTGTTGATAGATGTTCTCCGTCACGTCGAGCGGGTCGCCGAACGCCTCACTGAGCGTCTCGATGATGAGCGGACGGTCCGCTTCCGTCGCCTCGCGGAGCGAGACCTCGTTCGGTTTCAAGAACAGCTCGGCTTTTTTGAGAACCAAGTTGTATTCCGAGAACTGGTACGCCGCGCCGAGATGGTCGATGACCGCCTTGCCGTCTTTCGATTTACGGTCGATGACGAACGTGAACGCCTCACAGCCGTTCTGTGTCGCGTCCTGCTTCGCCGTCTCCAAAAGTGCCGTGAAAACGCCTTGTTTCCGGTAGTCCGGATGTACGAGCGCGTTCACTTCGTACTCGTTCGGGAGATACGGGAAGAGCATCATATAGCCGACGAGCGTGTCACCATCATAGACGGCGTAATCGTTCTGACCGACCGCCACATGTCCGAGTTTCACGTCAATCTTGTCAAATGCATTGACCGCTGCCTCGAGCGCCGCCACCTGTTCTGCTTGTCTCACTTCTTCTACTGTCCAATTCATGTGATCACCTCACGTCATATTGTAGCACAATCGAAAAAGCCCGCCGTAGCGGGCAGGCTCATAACGTACGGAACTCGAGCTCCGGAAGCGTCTCAAGCAGCTCCGCGATCTCATCCGTGTGCGCCTCGGCACCCGGGACGGCCTCGGTCGGTTCGACCCAGAAGAACGTCTTGTCGCTCGCACCGAGGTAGTTGCCGTAGCCGACTTCCTCTGCGAACGCCGCTTCCGATAGTTCACGGTCAATCAAGTCCAAATGAAACAACAACTGGTCGTCGCCGTCCTCGACGTTATAGTAGAGGTCGAACGTGCCGTAGCTGTTCTGATCGCCGACATCGACGACGTCTTGCGCCTTCTCGATATAGACGTCCCCACGCTCAATCGCCTCGACGATTTTCGACGGGAGAATGATCTCATAACCGAGCTCACGGTCACGGATCGTCTGCGTCGTATCGTCAGTCCGTCCCCGGGACGAGACGACACCGACCGTTGCGACGAGGGCACCCGTCACGCCGAGCGCGACCGCCCATTTCATTGTTTTGTTCATGTGGATTCACTCCTCTTTAGAATTGCCATGAGACGATTATCGCACAAAATGCCCTTAAATCATTAAATATTCTGAAAAAATGTTTAGCGATGCGTTGACGCACGTTCCGCAATCCCATACGATAAAAGTATCGCATTATAGAAAAGAGGAACTGACATGTCAAACGAACAACAATTGTCACGCGCACAGCTCGACGCGCTCTTAAAGAACGTCTTCGCCCTTCAAATCCCGGTCATTGAGAAGTTCATGACCGACCTGTTCAGAAAGTACGTCTCGACTGCGTCCACGTTCAAACAGGACATGGACACGATGAAAGCGACAGAATGGCATAAGCAGTTCTTCGGTCAGAAAGTGATGCCGCACTTGTTCATCGAGAACCTTGGCTTCGGCGCGTCGTTCCGTCATCAGGAGCAAGACAAAGTCGTCAAAATCCCGGACAATATGACAGTCGTCAAACCGGACTCGGACGACCAGATCGAAGAGATTCTCCAAAACCTCGACAAGACGATGGCGTCGATGGACAACATCAAAAACAAAGGACTCGTCAAAAAGTTCTATAAAGAGACGCTCGAACTCATCTGCCAGCTCGGTAGCCGGACTGGAATGATGGACGAGTTTTATGAGCAAGTAAAAGGCAGCTTAACGAAAGCTTGACCACCTATCCACGTCCTCGGACGTGGATTTTTTTAATGTCCGTTCCTTGTCTCGAACACCGCCAAGCGCTCGATATTGGCCAAAATCGGTTTCGCCTTCCCAATCAACGTCTGCGTCGTCTCAAGCGACAGCGATTGTTGATGCGCCTCCATACTTGCCCACACCTCATAGACGACGATCGACTCATCGTCGAGCGAGACGTTCACCCGGTACGCCGCGCACGTCGGCTCTCGTTCCATCGCCGTAGCCGCCTCGAGCAAAATCGCGAGTAGCGTCTCGCGCTCACCTGGTACGGCCGTCAGTTTCCCAATCAATCCATAGGACATATTCATCCCTCCTTGTCATATCGATTCGCCGCCGGCACCAAACTTTCCTTTACGTTGAATTGGCTACGGCTATGCAGCACGACCCCGACCATGACGAGCGAGATGCCGATGAGCGACAGTCCGGACGGCAGATGCGCTTGGAGAAAAATCAACTCGCCGATGAGCGCGAACAGCACCTCGAGCGCCTGGGTCGCCTCGACCGTGGCCAGTTTCCCCATATCGTGTTTGACGAGGTCGGTCGCCTTGAAGAAGAGCACTGTCGCGACGACGCCCGATAACAGTGCGACGAGTAGCGTCTGCGTCAGTTGCGAGCTCGATGGCGCCCCCGTCGTCAACCCGTAACCGAACAGGAGGAGCCAGACCGGGAGCGAACCGATACACATACCAAGGATACGCTCGAACACGTCGAGGTCGGTGTGGGCCATCATCTTCCGGTTGCCGAGCGGATAGGCGAATGCGGCAATCAATACCGGCACCACCCCAATCCATAGGAAACGCGGCTCAAAGTCGGCGAGGAACTCGACTTGCATCAAGACGACGCCGAACAGGATGAGTCCCGAGAAGCGGAGCGCCGTCCACGGAATCCGCTCCCGCGTCCCGTCACTCCGGCGGAACAGCGGTGACAACAGCGCCCCGGCGATAATTGTCACTTGCCACGTGCCGGCGATAAGCCAAGGTGGGGCGACCTCAGCGGCGAGACAGATCGGGACGTAAAACAGACCGAATCCGACCGTCCCCCAGACGAGCCACGGCCACGGCTCGTCGACGATGGCGCGACGTACCCGCGTCATGCCACCCCGGATGGCCACGACGAGCATGAGCAGTGGGATCATGAACAGGAAGCGGAGCGAGGCGCTATACGCCCAACTGCCCCCGCCGACCTGCATCGATTCATTCAAGACGAACGTGCTCGCAAAGAACAAGGCGGCGAGCACACCTAATAACAATGGACGCATACGTTCTCTCCTTTCTGAATCCCCACTTGTTCCCTATCCGTCCCGCATTTCCCTGCCTCCACCAAAAAAATCAAGCAGCGCCGGCTGCTTGATTCGTCTCAATGAATATCGCGTTTTCGGAAATTCCCACCTTTGACCTCGGACACCTCGTACACGACGACGAACGCCTCGGGGTCGACTTGGTTGATGATCTCCTTCATCTTCCGCTCCTCGAGCCGGTTGATGACGCACGTGATCTCGTATTAGCACTCTTTTGAGTACGCGCCTTGAATCTGGTTGAGCGTGGCGCTCCGGCCGAGCCGGTCCCGTACCGTCTCGACCATGACGTCCGGTACGCTCGTAATGATTTTGAACGTCTTCGCACCGCTCAGTCCTTCCTCGACGATATGAATCACTTTCGAGGCGATGAAGTAGGCGATGGCCGACAGGACCGCTCCTTGCAGGCCGAACACCGTCGAGACGACGATGAAGACGAACACGTTCAAGAAGAGAATCAAGTCGCTCGTCCCGAACGGCAACTTCCTCGACAACAGGACGGCCAGCATGTCAATGCCGTCGAGCGCGCCCCCGTTCCGGAGCGACAGCCCCATCCCTAGCCCGAGAATGATTCCGCCAACGACCGTGACGAGGAGCGTGTCCCCATCGATGATCGTCGGGACGCGGTGCATGATGACCGTCCCGACCGAGAGCGAGGCGATGCCCGTGACCGATAGGATGGCGAAGCTCTTCCCAATCTGCTTATAGCCAAGATAGACGAACGGGATGTTCAGGATGCCAAGGAACACGCCGAGCGGGACACCCGTCAGTTGGGAGCCGACGATGCTGATGCCGGTGATGCCCCCGCCCGATACGCTGTTCGGGATCAACACCGATTCGAGGCCGTACGCCGCGATCATTCCGCCGATGATGTTCATGATGATTTGAAAGCCCATGAGCCAGGCTCGATTGTCACGTTTCATGAGTAACGTCCTCCTTTTGATTTCAACTTTCCTAGTCTAGCATAAAAAAATAGTAGAATAACATCTTCGGTGTCGATGAAAAACTTGTGTCAGATTCTCTGCCGCTTCTGCTTCATCCCGTGTGAGGTTTGCTATACTGAAAAGAAAAAGGAGTGACCCCCGATGCAGCGTCCACCGATGCCTTCCCCGTCTCCGGAGGAAGTGCTCCGTTTGAAACGTGTCCACAATCCGATCAAACCGACCGAACTCCTCGCCAAGGGGCTACTCCTGTTGATTGGGTCGTTCATCTTCGCCATCGGGCTTGAGGCGTTCCTCGTCCCGAACCAAATCATCGACGGCGGCATCGTCGGCGTCTCGATCATCACGTCGTATTTGACGGAAACGAAGCTCGCCATCTGGCTCGTCCTGTTCAACTTGCCGTTCATCTTCTTCGGCTATCGCCAAATCGGAAAGACGTTCGCCATCGTCACGTTGATCGCCATCATGCTCATGTCCGGCTTTACGATTTTGCTCCATACGATCGAGCCGTTCACGGACGACCTGCTATTGTCGACCGTGTTCGGCGGCTTCCTGCTCGGAGCCGGCATCGGCCTCGTCATCCGGGCCGGTGGGTCGCTCGACGGGACCGAGATTTTAGCCGTGTCGTTCACGGACCGGCTCCCGTTCTCCGTCGGCGAAATCGTCATGTTCTTCAACATCTTCATCCTCGGGACGGCCGGCTTCGTCTTCAGCTGGGACCGGGCGATGTACTCGCTCATCACGTACTTCGTCGCCTTCAAGACGATCGATATTGTGCTCGAGGGACTCGACCAGTCGAAGGCGGCGTGGATCATCACGACGGCGCCGGACGACATCGGTCAGGCCATCATGGACCGGCTCGGCCGGGGCGTGACGTACTTGCACGGTGAAGGGGCCTATACGGGCGACGGCAAGAAAGTCGTCTTCACCGTCATCAGTCGATTAGAAGAAACGAAATTGAAGGACATCCTCGACGACTATGACGAGAAGGCGTTCCTCGCCATCGGCAATATCCATGACGTCCGGGGCGGCCAGTTCAAAAAGAAAAATATCCACTAAAAAAATCGGCCCCCCGGGACCGATTTTTTGTTTATCCGATTTTTGCTTGATCGCGCCCGCTCGTCTTCGCCGCGTAAAGGGCGGCGTCGGCCCGTTCGAACACGACCGTGCCCGGCTCGGCCCCGGCGAGCGATGCTCCGAGCGAAACCGTCATCGGGATGTGCATCCCTTCGAACGAGAACGGGGTGTCGCGGATGACCGTGACGATGTCGTCCGCGATCACCCGGACGTCACCGGCATCCTCGAGCACCATCAGAAACTCTTCCCCGCCGTAGCGCCCGACGAAGCCGTCCGGCGGACAGTTCGCCTGTAACGTTTGACCGATGTGATGAAGCGCCGCGTCACCGGCCCGATGGCCATATGTATCGTTCAACTGCTTGAACCGGTCGACATCGATGACGAACAGCGCCCAAGGGAGACCCGACATCTCGACCTCGTTCAATCGTTCGAGCGTCATATAGCGGTTCGGGAGACCCGTCAGCTCGTCAATCGTCGCCCGCTGCGTATGCAGCCGGAACATGCGCAGGTGCGTCTCAATCTGTTTCGCGACCCAGTAACACATCCAACCGCCGAGGAACGTCATGACGAAATACGGCAAGAACACGGTCGTGAACGCCTGGATCGGGACATTACCCGCAATCCGAAACAAGACGAGCACGGCCCCGAACACGAGATAGGCCGAATACAAGTGACCGCGTCGCATCACCAGTCGATTTAACACGAGCGACAACACGAAGAACAAGCCGAGCGTGCCGAACGAGCGGATGAATTGGTCGGTCATGCCGTCGAGACCGAAGCGACCGAGAAGAGTCAGCCCCATCGTGACGGCGACCCCGACCGGTCCGGCATAGGCGCCTGAGAGCGCGAGCGGGATAATCCGGAGGTCGACCCTTGCCTCTCCGACTTGAAACGAGTTGACCGTCAACAGTACGGCCGCGAGCCCCATGGCGAGACCGAACCAGATGCGGACCGCATAAGGAGAACCTGCCTGAATCGGCAACAGCTGGCGCATGAGATACAGGGCCAGCGATAAAACGAGATAGATGATACTGACATTGATGAAAAAAATGTTGATGACTTGACCCAAGCCTTGTCCTCTCCCGCCATTTATTTCCTCCTATCCTATCGTACAAAAGTGACACATGTCACCCTATCCAAATTTTAGGACAGCTAAAAAGCCGGAAGCTCACGCTTCCGACTTGTTTTGCATCATCTGTTTCATCAAGTTGGCGCTGTCGCGGGCCGATTCGTTCTCGGCCTGCATCTGGACGTACACCTCGTGGCGATGAATATCGATATGGCGCGGGGCATCGATGCCGAGCTTGACCTGGTCGCCTTCGATGGCGAGCACGGTGAGCGTCACATCGTCCCCGATATGGATGGCCTCGCCTTGTTTTCGTTTCAATACGAGCATCAGCGCACCTCTTCTTTCTGACCGCCGAGCGGGAACCGAGCCGGGTAGACGTCATCCAAGATGACCTGCTTCCCACGCCGCTCTTTCGTCTCGATGACGATCGGGGCCTTCAAGTTGAGCGTCGAGGCGTCGAACGGATCGCGGAGCGTCACGATGGCATACACCGAGACGTGTTCCGCCTCATCGATGCCGAGCTGCTCTTTCGCGCCGTCGGTCAACTCGAACGCATAGTCCGACTTGTGCCAGAACGGGTTCGTCACGACGAAGGCGCAGGCCGGATCCTCGAGCGACTGGAGCGACCAGAACGGGAGCTCGTCGCCGTACGGGATGAGGGCGAACGTCTTCGATTCTGGGAACCCGGGAATCTCGCTGACGAACGAGATCGTCTCGTCTTCATTTACTTCAATCTTGCCAAAATAGTCTGTCTCAATGAACATGGGTTGTCCTCACTTTCAACGCGTCTCATCATACATGCCACCGACCGGCCACATCTCGAGCGATGCCTGTTGACGGAGCGAGATGTCCGTCGTCCATGGCGTGAACGAGATGTCGGCCGGGGTGAGTGATACATCAATCTGTGCCGGCGTCAGGTTCCACTCGATTTTGACATCCGCCGGCGTATACGTCAACTTCACGCGGTCGAGCGACTTCGGCATGAAGTCCATGTCGACGACCGGGTACGGGGCGCTCGTCTTCTCAGCGGCCATCGCGGCGATCGGGTTGCCGTTCTCGATGCGCATGAGCCGGTCCCCGTCCCGGGCCGTGGTCGATGTCGCTTCCCGGGCCGCCTGTTCCCCGAGCTGACCGAAATGGCGCCCGAGCTCGAGCGCCGCCTTCAAGTTGCTTTCACTGCGCGCGACCGACGAGTCGACCTCGAGCGTACCACCTGTCGTCTGTTGGGTCATCTCGACCTTGCCTTGCGTCATCGACACATCGGCCCGGCCTTGCCGCATCTCGAGGTGGGGCCGGTTCGACGTGATTTGGATGGCGGCCTGCGTCTGCCGCATCTCAAGCCGGGCGATATTCATCGCTTACCGGAGGAAGTCGAGGAGCGTCGGTTGGATGATCCGGGCCCCGGCCGATAGCGCGGCCCGGTGCACCGTCTCGTGAGACTTGAGCTCCATGATGACTTTTTCGATGTCGATGTCCTCGTTATCGGACATGATCGTCTTGGCGATAATCTCATGTTCTTGCAGGCGGTTGTCGACAAGTTCTAACCGGTTGGCACGCGCGCCGAGCTCGGCCCGCTCCGTGATCAAGTTTTGGGCGATGACGTCGAGGTCGGCGAGCTCGTTCGAGAGCACTTCACCAGTCGTGTTCGGGTCGGCCAATTTCGAGACGAGGTCGTGCAGTCCGGCGAACACGTCGCTGCCGAACACCGTCTCCGGCTGCATGTTCACTTGAACGGTGATGCCTTTCGATACTTCGAAGGCGACTTTCCCGCTCGCGGCCGGTGCCCCGCCTGGGTAGATGCTGTTGACGTCCCCGTTAGGGTCGGCAAGGAACGCCTTCAAGGCGTCCATGTCGACGAGCGGCTGGTCCGTCTTCGTGCCGTTGTAAATATATTTCTCGCCCGACTTCGCGTTCGCGAGCGAGCCGATGTGTTCAATCAACTGATTGACCTCACTCTGGATGATTTGACGCTGTGACGACTCGTATGTGTCGTTTGCCGCCTGTGTCGTCAATTCACGAATCCGTTTGACGGCTTCCGTCACTTCGTTCAATGTCGAATCGGTCAAGTCCATCCAGCTCGTCGCTTCACTGACGTTGCGGCGGAACTGGTCGACCTCGCGCACCTCGGTCCGGTAGCGCATGCCCTGCATGGCGACGACCGGGTCCTCGGACGCCTTCTGAATCCGTTTCCCGCTGATGAGCTGTTCCTGGACTTGGGCGAGCTTGTTATAACTGCTCGATAAATGTTTCAAGTTCGTCTGTGTGAGCATCGTCTGTGTGACTCGCATCAAGCATTACCTCCCTACGACACCCATGCCGTTGATGATTTTGTCGAGCATCTCGTCGACAGCCGTGATGTTGCGGGCCGCCGCATTATAGGCGTGTTGATATTGGATCATCATCGTCATCTCTTCGTCGAGCGACACGGCGCTCACCGCTTGGCGGCGCTGGTCCGAGCTCGCCATGAGTGCGAATGTGCTCTGGGCGAGGCGTCCGCTCTGGTCGGCGGCGACGGCCATGTTGCCGATGACGTTCTGATAGTATTTGCCGATCGACGTGTCCGTCTGGACCGACCCGTCGAAGCTGAGCGTGGCCGACTTCAAGTTTGCCAAAGCGAGGGCCCCGCTGCCGTCCCCGATATTGCCATCTTGAGAAGCGGCGATCAAGTCGAGGTTGTTCATGATAGCGTCGCTCACTTTGATTGTCGCAGCGCTCGCCGTCCCTTCGAAGAAGTTCGCCGTTCCGGCGTTGCCTTTGGCGTCCATGTTTGTGCTATGGGCGGTGTTGAACGCCGAAGCGAACTTGCCGGCCATCTCGTCCAAGTCTTTCAACATCGTCGCGTAGACGCCGTTCACGCTGCCTGATTCTGGCGTGTCCGTGCCGTACATCTCGACGAGCGCTTTCCATTTGCCGTTCGGCATCGTGGCGTGCGTGAGTGCCACGTCCGCTCCACTTGCATCGGTCATATCGAGACCGTCGAACGATCCGACCGTGCCGTTGATGCCGTCGACGAGTTTGTGGTCGACGCCATTGATCGAGACGACGATGTCGATGCGGCCCTCAGCGACTTTTTGTGAGTTACCGCGCGACTCCCCGTTCGTATAGTCGACCGGGACGCGTGTGAAGTCCATGTATTGGGCGAGCTCGTCCATATAGCGGTCACGTTCGTCATACAGTTCATTCGGAAGCACGCCGAGCGGCTCCGCATCCCCGATTTGACGGTTGACCTGACTGATTTTTGTCATCAAGTCGTTCACTTTCTTGACGACGACGTCACCTTCTGAGGCGAGGTCGGCCTGCACTTTTTGGAGCGAGGACGACATGTAGTTGAACGTCTCAGCGAGCGTCATCGCCCGTTGGCGCACGACACTGCGCGCGCCGGCGTCATCCGGGTTGACCGACAAGTCTTGGAGCGAGGCCCAGAACAAGTCGAGCGATTTGGCGAGCCCTGTCTCGGAAGGCTCGTTGACGATATCCTCCATCCGACCGAACGCCGCCTCTTTCGTCGCGTAGTAGGCGTTCTTCACCGACTCGTCGCGGTATTGCTGGTCGATCATCAAATCGCGGATTCGGGCGAGCGTCTCGCCGCGGACACCAGTCCCGAACTGCCCGGCCTTCGTTCCCCCGAAGTTGACGCTGAGTTGTTCGGTCATGCCGAGTGACAAGCGTTGGCGCGAGTAACCCGGATTCGAGGCGTTGGCGACGTTATTCCCCGTCGCCTGGAGCGCCCATTGGTGCGTCGTTAAACTGCGTCGCGCCGTTTCTAATCCCATAAATGTTGAGCCCATCAAACTTCCTCCTTATACATCCCGGCTGAACGAGCGCGTCTCGAGCGCCTGTTGACCGTACGTGAAATCATCTGCCTCTGGCATGAGCATGTCCAAATGCCATTCGATATACCGGAGCGACTGTTCGAGCAGGACGGCGTTCAGTTCATTCTGCCGTTTCAGCTCGAGGACGACCGGTCGTAACGCTTCCTTCTCTTCATCGTCCAAAACGAGCGTTCCTTGAAGTCGTTCCGCTTCTTTTTGTTTGATTTGTCGGAGAATCGTCGCCTCTTCCTTGACGAGTGCGCTAAAAGCGGGCATGTCTCCGTTGACGAGCAGTCGTTCTTTGTCATAAGCCAGTTCGAGTAAACGTGTATGTAATGTGAGCATAAGTCTCTCCTTTGTCCAAAAAAAGAGCCGACTAAAGAAAGGGTGTCCCTTGTTTAGTCAGCTTCCGTGCCATCTTATTTATGCGAAGGTCTCCCTCGGACCCCGCTTTCATTCATCCTTGTAGAAAGCGTTTGGCGATGTCGCGCGCGTCCCGTGAATACGTCCCGGCGTTAATCTCCGCCTTCAAGGCGTTGATTTTTTCCAGACGCTCCGGGTGTTTCACCGGTTCTTCAAACCGGGCGCGGGCTTCGGCCGATATCGATAATTGGTCCGTTTGGCGTGTCAGCTCGGGCTTCGTCTCAGGTTGCGTTTTCTTCTCGTAAGTGTTCGGTAAGTGTACCCACTTTGCAGAATCGATGCGCATACGTGTCCCCCCTCTTCTCAGTTGTTAATCCAAACGATAAGCGCGAACGCTCTGTTTCGTGACGCTGGCTTGTAGCCCTTTCAGTTCTTGCTGCATGTCGGTCTGACAGTCCGCGCATACCTTTCCTTGGTTCGTCGGATTGCCGCAACGCACGCAGGCGATGTTCAGTGACGGATTGTCCTTGATGATCAGGCGTCCTTCATGGATGTATCGCGTGATATCAAGTTCGGAGACGCCTGTCGCTTCGACGAGGGCTCCGATCGTCGTCTGTTTGTTGGCGGGTTCGCGGATGAAGTCCCGGACTTTCAAGAAGTTTTGGAAATCGACTTCCGCGCAGGATGGGCAGTATGGCGAGCGGCTTTGTTTCATGAACAGCCGTCCGCACGTTTGACAAGTTGTTGCTTCCACAGTCATTCACCTCTGCCCTTTATATCGGACGCATTTTTAATTTGTTTAGCGTCCGGAACAGGCAAACGGCAGAAACTTGTTCCACCCCGGCCCAGCGCAAGGTGAGCGCCGCCTGATGGAGCGTCGTCCCCGTCGTATAGACGTCGTCGACGAGGACAATTTTGCCACAGCGTGGCAACTGCTGTACAGCGAACGGATTCGTACGGTGCCGCCTTTCTTCTTTCCCAAGTTCACGCTGACTCGAAACCTCGGATTTGACGAGCACCTGCTCCGTCGGTCCAATCATCCTTGCGAGCAGCTCCGCCTGATTGAAACGCCGTGTCCGCATCCGCTCCTCACTGAGCGGAATCGGGACGTAGACGACCCCTGGTTCTCGCGTCGCTCGCAGCACATTGCGTAGCTGTCGCGCCAGAACGACGTCGCCGCCGAACTTATAACGGTGGAGCCAATTCGCGCCCGACTCGTCATAAGCGAAGAGCGAACGGACGGTCAAGTCGAGACCAAGGGCGAGCCAACGGATACAGTCAGGACACGTCGCCCCGTCCGTGGTCGGGTGACCGCAGCGCGGGCAGCCCGAGATGATCGGGGTCAATCTCCCCTCGCAGTCCGGGCAGACCCAGTCTCGCTTCAACAACGTCGCCGGGCTCCACGGGACGGTGAACGGTTTCCGGCAGACGAGACAATTCATCGCCGGTTCGCCTCCTCGATCTCGCGGATGGCCCGGTCTTGCCGGAACGTGCGCTCGTGGTAGAAGAAGACGACATCCCCGGTCGGCGCGGTCGGTTTCCGACCGGCCCGCCCTGCCATCTGGACGAGGGCGCGGGACGAGAACAAGGCGTGGCTGCTGTCGAGGACGGCGACGTTGACCCCGGTCACGGTCATGCCCCGCTCCCAAATCGACGTCGCGAGCACGATCCCGTTCGTCGCCTCGAGCCATTCGAGTGTATCCGTCCGCTCATTGGTATCTGCCGAGACGGCCTGGTAGCCGAACCCGTTCGCCGCGAGCAGTTCCCCATAACGGACGAGGTCCGGCTTCGTCGGGACGAACAGCAAACGTGGGGACCCCTCGTATTGCCCGCTGAAGTCGAGGATGGCTTGCCCCGTCTCACGGACGAGTCGCGGCACCGGCAAGTCGTGGCCGTGATAGCGACGCGATAGCTGCACGGTCGGAAACTGGCGCTGCCAGACGGTCGGCGTCGCCGTCACGAACAAGAATAGGCCTTTCCCGGCTCGGCGGAGCGTCCACCAAAGTGCCAAATCGAAGGCGAACGGGAAGGCATCAGACTCATCGACGAGGACGTAATCGAAGACATGTCGTAAGTTCACGAGCAGCGGCGCCGTCGCGACAGTGATCATCCCAATCGTGTCCTTGTCCCCGCCCCCGTAGCGCCGGGTGACCGGGACGGAGAAGGCGGCCTCGAGCCGGTCGACCCATTCGATGGCGACGTCACGGCGCGGCGAGACGATGAGGACACGCTTCCCTTCATTGACGACGCGCGCGATGACCGGGAATGTCATCTCCGTCTTCCCGGCTCCGCAGACGGCATGGACGAGCCCGCTCGTCCGAGATTCCCACCAGGTGAGCAACTGCCGGCTGATGTGTTGCTGGTCGGTCGACAGCTCGAACGGCATGACGAGTTCCGTCGGTTCGACCGGTGTCGTGATGTCTTCTTCCCCGAGACGGTCGCACTGACAGATACGGCCGAGATGGAGGCAATTCCGGCAATAGCGGCACGCACCGTGGTGGCACGTGAACGAGCGGGTGTCCGCGCTCAGACAGCGTTGACAGATGCCGAAGCGGATGGCGGGCGTGCCGGTCGGAGCGATGATGAGTTGTCCCAATACAATCAGTCCTTTTTGAATGAGGATATCATATGAGAAGCCGTCGGACATGAGGCGTTGTCAGCATGTAGCGGCACCATTCCCGTACGGAACCTGAGCCATTTGCGACTTACGACCGAGGCGAACGGTGCAACATCTCTTTTATACTAAGCGTAGTCCAATAATTGGAAAGCAGGTGTCCGATGCACAAACGACCGCTTCATAACGTCTTGACCGTACTCGGAATGATGGCCGTGTTCTGTCTCGGTTGGTGGGTGTGGTATGTGCTGAACGGCAGTGAGGCGGCCGAACAACGAGCCGTCCGAGCAGCCGAAACGTATGTCGACACGACGTATCCCGAGATGGAACTCGTCGTGACCGACGTGACGTACTTATCCCTGTACGATGCGAAGTATTACGTCTTGTTCGCGTCCCCGTCCCATGTCGAAGCTGAGTTGTGGGTTCGCGTCACTCGAGCCGGAGACGTCGTGGACGACAATATCGGGGATGTCGCGAACGTCTCACGGTCATTGGACAGACGCGACGCCTTCGACTAACACCTATAATCAAAAAACTCGCCAGACGATTTTTCGTCTGGCGAGTTTTTCTCGTTATGCGTTCCGCTTGTAGAACATGATCGCCTCATACGCCCGGAGCGACAACGTCGTCCCGTCGAGCTGCGGCACGTCATAGTTGTGGCTGACGACCTCGGCCTGCGAGAAACCTGCCGGGATCTCATACGTCGTCTCAGGGCCGTAGAAGTTGGCGACGACGAGCACTTCCTCGTCTTCCGTCTTCCGCGTGTACGCCCAGACGTCGAGCGCGTCCGGTGTGAGGAGCGTATAGTCCCCGTCCGTCAACACGTCGAACTCTTTGCGGAGCGAGATCAAGTTCTTGTAGTGGTAGAACACCGAGTTCGGGTCGTCGAGCGCCGTCTCGACGTTGACATCGGTATAGTTCGGCGCCACGTTGATCCACGGCGTCCCGCTCGTGAAGCCGGCGTGCGGCGTCGCGTCCCACTGCATCGGCGTCCGCGAGTTGTCGCGCGACTTCTGTTTGATGGCGGCCATCATGTCCTCGTGCGACACGCCCTGTTCGCGTTTCAAGTTATAGGCGTTGAGCGTCTCGATGTCACGATACTCGTCGAGCGAGTCGAAGCCTGGGTTCGTCATGCCGATCTCCTCGCCTTGATAGATGTACGGTGTCCCTTGGAGGCCATGGAGCACGGTCGCGAGCATCTTCGCGCTCTCGACGCGATGGTCGGTGTCGTTGCCGAACCGGCTGACGACGCGCGGCTGGTCATGGTTGCACCAGAAGATGGCGTTCCAGCCCTTGCCGTGCATCCCTTCCTGCCACGTCGACATGATGTCTTTCAGTTGGATGAAGTCGAACGGGGCGGCGACGAACTTCTCGCCGTTCGGATAGTCGACTTTCAAGTGATGGAAGCTGAACGTCATGCTGAGCTCGCGCTCGTCCGGGCTCGAGTAGCGGACGCAGTGGTCGAGCGTCGTCGATGACATCTCGCCGACCGTGATGACGTCGTGGCCGTCGAACACCTCGCGGTTCATCTCTTTCAAATATTCATGGATACGCGGCCCGTCCGTATAGAATTTGCGGCCGTCCGAGTCGTCTTGCGGAAAGTCCTGCTGCTTCGAGATCAAGTTGATGACGTCGAGGCGGAACCCTTTGATGCCTTTGTCGCGCCAGAAGCGCATCATCTCATAGACGTCCTCGCGCATCTGCTCGTTCTCCCAGTTCAAGTCGGCCTGGGTCACGTCGAACAAGTGAAGGTAGTACTGACCGCTCGCTTCGTCATATTTCCAGGCGTTGCCGCCGAACTTCGACTCCCAGTTCGTCGGTTCGTCGCGCCAGATGTAGTAGTCGCGATACCGTTCGTCCCCGGCGAGCGACTTCTGGAACCATTCATGCTCGGTCGAGGAGTGGTTGACGACGATATCCATCATGAGCCCGATGCCACGCGCCTCGGCCTCGCGGACGAGCTCGTCGAGATCGTCCATCGTCCCGTATGATGGATCGATCGCGTAATAGTCGCTGACGTCATAGCCGTTGTCGTTTTGCGGCGACTTGTACACCGGGGTCATCCAAATGTATTCGATGCCGAGCTCGGCCAAGTAATCGAGCTTCGCCGTCACCCCTTTGATCGAGCCGGTGGCATTGCCTTCCGGGCTATAGAAGCTTTTCGGATAGATTTGATAGACGACGGATTTGCGCCAGTTTGGTTGTGTCATAGATGTAGTCTCCTTTTGTAAGAGTTTTCATTTCGATAGGAAAAGGGGAAGAACCTCCGTCCCTCCCCTTGTCAGTAATCTTCTTATGCGACTTTGTTTTTCTCGATCTCGCCTTTTTTCATGTAACGTTTCGACAGGGCGAGCGTCAACACGAACGGAATGACGAGGGCGATGACCATCCCGACGATAAAGATGAGAATCTTATCGGTGAAGATCGACAGGAATCCAGGAAGACCCCCGACCCCGACAGCGAACGCTTGGACGTCGTTCAATGTGATGAACACCGCCGCGACGGCCGACCCGATCATCGCCGAGTAGAATGGGAACTTGTTCGGCAAGTTCACCCCGAACATGGCCGGCTCGGTAATCCCGAAGAATGCCGAGATCGATGACGTCGAAGCCATACTCTTTTGTTTGGCGTCGTGTTTGAACACGAGGAACATCGCGAGTGCGGCTGCACCTTGGGCGATGTTCGACAAAGCGAGCATCGGCCAGAGGAACGTCCCGTTCGTCTCCGCGATGAGCTGCAGGTCGATGGCGAGGAACAAGTGGTGCATCCCGGTAACGACGAGTGGTGCGTAGAGCAGACCGAACAGGAGTGCCCCGACGACCGGTACCGCTTCGAATACGTTGACGATTCCTGTTGCAATCAAGTTACCGAGGCCACGTGTGAGCGGTCCGACAATCGAAAGCGCAAGGAAACCAGTGATGACGATTGTCGTGATTGGCACGACGAGCAATTGAATCGCATTCGGTACATGTTTTTTCAAGAAAATCTCAATATGGCTCAAAATGAAGGCCGCGGCCAAAATCGGAAGAATCTGACCTTGGTAGCCAACTTTCTCGATTTCGAACAAGCCGAGGATATTGAACGTCGGAACGTCGCCTTCCAGCGCTGCTTGTCCGTAACCCCATGCATTCAAGAGATCCGGGTGGACGAGCAAGAGACCCATGACGATCCCGAGCACTTCGCTGCCGCCGAACCGTTTCGTCGCCGACCAACCGACGAGTGCCGGGAGGAAGACGAACGCCGTGTTCGCCATCATGTTGACGAGATCCCATAACCCTTGTAGGTTCGGATATTCCTCAATCAGCGTCGCACCTTCGACGAACAGTCCTTCTGAGGCGAGCAAGTTGTTAATCCCCATCAATAGACCGGCAACGATGATGGCCGGGATGATCGGCATGAACACGTCCGAGAACACTTTGACGAGTTTCTGGAGCGGGTTCATCTTCTTGCCGCCAGACGATTTGACCTCGGCGACCGTCGCCGCTTCAAGCCCAGCGAGTTTGATGAACTCGGCGTAGACACGCTCGACGTCCCCGGCCCCGATGACGACCTGATACACACCCGAGTTTTCGAATGCGCCTTTGACGAGATCGGCTTCTTTCACTTTCGCTTCATTGACGAGCGACTGGTCTTTCAACGAAAGACGGAGCCGCGTGACACAGTGTGCTGCTTTGTCGACGTTATCCTTGCCCCCGATGGCTTCAAGGATATCCGCGGCGATTTGACGATAATCTGCCTTCATATTGTAGGCCTCCTTTGTTTGAAAACGTTTGTTGAAAACGGTTACTTATGAGTACAAACAAAGTTTAACTTATATAGATAAGTCCTGTCAACAACTTATCTATATAAGTTAGGTGTGACAACTATGTGACAGGCGTTCAGTATTTTTGTTCCCTCTTGCCTTGATTCAAAACGACAAAAAAGACTCCTTTCGAAAAAGGAGCCTTATCGGCGCGCCACATCGCTGAACTGGAACTTGTCGAGCCGGTGGCGGGACTCGGTATATTCGAACTGTCTGCCCTCATAGAGGAACGTGTCGTTCGTGATGACGATGACGTATTCATAATCGTGCAGATCGAGCCGCAACCGGTCGAGCTCGGTCACGTCCTCGGCCGCGATCTTCCGTTTGGCGTAACTGATTTGCATCCCGAGCTCGTGCTCGGCATAGGCGTAAATCGATTGCGCGGCGATCTCTTCTGTCAGGCCGGGCACGAGGTCTTTGACGAAATAGTTCACGTCCAAGATGACGTTCTCACCGTCGAAGTTGCGGACCCGCTCAATCCGGTACATCCGTGTCCCCGGCGTCAAGTTCATCCGGTCGGCGAGCCACGCCGGCGCCTCGATGTCCTCGAACGAGGCGACCGATGTCTGAATCGAGCGACCGAGCATGCTGGCGTACACTTCCGAGAAACTGACGATACCGTTGAACTGGAATTCGATTTGATCGCGCCGCAGCACGAACACGCCTTTCCCGTGATGCTTCCGGACGTAGCCGTGCTCTTGGAGCAAATCGAGCGCTTTCCGGACCGTCCCTCGACTCGCCTCGTACTCGTGCATGAGTTCGGTCTCGGACGGCAGTTTCGATTCCGCCGCATACTCGCCCGTCTTCATCCGCTCGGCGAGGCGCTCATAGATTTGACGATATTTGGCCACAGGCTCACTCCTCTCTATCGAAAAAGACGACCAGATGGCCGTCTTTTGTTTACCATTCGCGGCGATACCACGTGATGCCGATCGCGCCTGGTCCGAGGTGTGTCCCGATGACCGGTCCGAAATGACCGCCCGTGACATGCGCCTGTGGAAACTTCTGTTTCATCGAGGCGATTTCCTCAGCCTGACGTTCCGGGCAGTTGGCGTGGATGATGCCGATACAGTAGCCTGCCCCGTCGCCTTGAATCGACTGTTCCATCATCTCTTCGATGCGACGGACCGCCTTCTTGTACGTTCGAATCTTCTCAAACGGGACGATCATCCGGTCTTGGAAATGCAGCACCGGTTTGATTTGAAGGAACGACCCGACGAGCGCTTGCGCCGCGCTGAGTCGGCCGCCTCGTTGGAGGTGGTCGAGGTCATCGACGACGAAGTACGCCCGAATCAACTCGCGCATCTTTTCAAGGTGAGCCATGATTTCTTGCGCCGACGCGCCTGCATCGCGTAAATGAATCGCTTCCTCGACGAGGAACGCTTGAGGCATACATGAGATCTCCGAATCGAATGCGTGGACGTTGACGTCGACCATGTCGTTCAAGGCGATCATCGATTGATACGTCCCGCTGATGCCGCTCGAGAGCGTGATCGCGATCACGTCCGTCACCTCGTTCGGGAGACGCTCAATCAGTTCAATCGTTTCACCGATGCTCGGCTGGGACGTCGTCGGCAAGTTCCCTGCCTCGATCCGGTCATAAAAAGCCTCGGTCGTGATATCGACGGCTTCGCGGAACGACTCCCCGTCAAAAATCACGCTGAGCGGTGCGACGTGGACGTCGTGGCGCTCACAAAATTCGGCCGGCAAATAGGCGGTACTGTCGGTCAAAATGGCTATGTTTCCCATGCTATATCCTCACTTTACATCGTTTCATTTTCCAATTGAATGTGGATTCCATTCCATATTGTAGCATAAAAACGATGTATTGCATCGGTCGAGGTCAAATCTCGACCCATCCGCGACGGATGGCATCGACGACGGCTTGTGTGCGGTCGTTCACTTCCATCTTGCGGAGTACAGATGAGACGTGGTTCTTGACGGTCTTCTCGCTGATGAACAGCATATCGCTGATGTCGCGGTTCGAGCGGCCCTCGGCGAGCAAGTGCAACACTTCGACTTCACGGCGTGAGAGCAATTGGTATACCGGATCGTCGGTACGGCTCTCGACGTTACGGCCAGCCTGTTCGCCTTTGAATTGGAGTAAACGACGGTACTCTTTCAAGACGTTCGTCGTCACTTTCGGGTGTAAGTAGGCCCCGTCCTTTGCGACCGAACGCACGGCCGAGATGAGCTCGGTCGATGCGACTTCTTTGAGCAAGAACCCAGATGCTCCGGCTTCGAGTGCATGCGTGATGTACGACTCATCGTCGTGAATCGACAAGATGAGGACGCGCGTCTCTGGTGAGAGCACCGACAACTGTTTCGTCGCCTCAATCCCGTTCAATTCAGGCATGTTGATATCGAGAATCAAGATTTCCGGCTTGTGGTCCGCGGCGATGCGAATCGCCTCGATCCCGGTCCGTCCTTCGGCGACGACCGTGAACTCGTCCTCTAAATCAAAAATCCGTTTCAAGCCTTCTCGAAACAGCTCATGGTCATCCACAATCGCGATGCGTGTTTGTAATTGTTCCATCTGGATACTCCCCCTTGTTCTTGTCTTACGTGATCGGAATCGACATGCGGACGACTGTCCCTTTGCCGACTTCCGAATCAATGGTCATGCTTCCGTTCACCAGCTCGATCCGTTCTCGCATCCCCACGATCCCGAATGACTCTTCGCCAATCGAACTCGGCACGAATCCGACCCCATGGTCGCGTACATGAATATGTATCGCATCATGCGCTTGCTCGACGTTGACGATAATCTCCGCCGTCTTCGAATGTTTGATCGCGTTTTGGACGGCCTCTTGGACGAGCCGGAACACGTTAATCTCCAATTTCTCAGGCAGTCGGGCCCGCGACCCCCGGTAGTTGAGCCGGGTCTTGATGGCCGTGTATTCCTCAGTCTGATGGAGATACCGTTCGAGCGTTGGCAAGAAACCGAGGTCGTCAAGCGACATCGGACGAAGGTCGTAGATGAGACGCCGGACGTCGACGAGCGCGCCGCGGATGAGGCGTTTCAGCTCGTGCAGTTCGGCGAACGCCTCGTCTTTCCCCCGCTTGTCGAACGTCTTCTCGATCAAGTCGGCCCGAATCAAGATGTGGGCAAGCGATTGCGCTGGTCCATCGTGCATTTCACGGGCGAGGTGACGACGTTCACGTTCGGCCGCTTCAAAAACGCTGATTGCCATCTCTTGCTTCTTCATCATGTCCGAGTACTCTTGTTGCAGGTCGTCCCGCAGGAAGTTCAGCACGACGGAGACGCGGCTGACGAGCTTGTCGGCCCGCTCAATCGTGTCCTCGAGGATGAGCAGGCGGCGCTCAAGGTCGTTGCGACGCTGTTGGCCGGCCATCTCTTCTTTTTGGATGAGAAAACGCTCGAGCTGCATTTGGTTGGCGCGTTCGTACGCCTCCCGAATCTCTTGTTCGCTATGTATATGAAACTTCTTGCTCACTTGGACGAGTTTGTTCTTCGCCGCTTTCACGAGCAGGTCGAGCCGTTCCGACTCCTCGATGTAAAACTCAATCTTTTGCGTCAACTCTTTCAGTTCGTTCTGAATCAACGAATATTCGTTGGCCGAACTCTCGGTAATCCGGACGATCTCCTCTTTACTTTCCGTCACCGTATCAATCATATTTGTTATGATATGTTCTAAAGCTGTACGATCGGTAATATGATTCACGATGCCATCCCCTAATAATTCGGTAGTAAGTCCTCATCTATTCCTATTATCGTCTGCGGAACGTTCGTTTACAGTGAAACTTGGAGGCTCTCCTTCCCTTTCGCCGCAACTGGCGTTGACGCCTACTTGAATTTTAAAAAAAATATTCAAAAATAGAAAGGAGAATTTTCAGAAATGTCTGCTGAACAAAATTATACTATAAAACAAGACGGAGAATACGAGGTCGTCATTCAAAAGTCAAAATTTATCGCCCACTTCAAACGGGTCACGTCCGAAGAGGAGGCGCAGGCGTTCATCCAAGCCATCAAGAAGGCGCATTGGAACGCCAATCATAACTGTTCGGCCTATATCATCGGCGAACGGAACGAGTTCCAAAAAGCGAACGATGACGGCGAGCCGAGCGGGACGGCCGGGCTGCCGATGCTCGAAGTGCTCCGGAAACGCGAGTTGAAAGACACGGTCGTCGTCGTCACCCGCTACTTCGGCGGCATCAAGCTCGGCGGCGGCGGACTGATCCGCGCTTACGGTGGCACGGTGAGCGAAGGTCTCGACGCGGTCGGCATCGTCGAGCGCATCCCGATGCAACGCTTGACGCTAACGGTCGATTACGGCTGGATCGGCAAGGTCGAGAATGAACTGCGGCAATCGTCGTACCTCCTCGACGACATCGTCTACGCGGACACCGTCACGTTCCACATCTCGGTTCCGGTCGAAGAGACCGAGGCCGCGATGGCATGGCTCGTCGATTTGACGAACGGACAAGGGGGACTCGAGACCCAGGACCAGCGCATCATCGAACGTGATTTTGTGCGGTAGGTCACGTATACTAAAGGAAACGAATGAAATGAGGAGACGACATGGAACAAGACTCCCGCAAGAAACGCCCCGTGTGGAAGATCGTCCTGCTCGTGCTCGGCCTCGTCCTGTTGATTGGCGGGTCGGCCTTCGGCTACTTCGTCTTTAAGGCGAACGAGACGGCGGAGAACACGAACAGCGAGCTGACACGAGGTGACAAGTCGGACCGTCGGGAAGAGACGGTCGACCTGACGAAAGATCACTTCTCCGTCCTACTCGCCGGCGTCGATGGCGGTGCCTCGCTCGAGGAAGGACGGACCGACTCGCTCATGGTGGCGACGTTCAACAAGGAATCGCGCCAAGTGACGCTCGTCAGCATCCCGCGCGACTCATACGTCGACATCGTGACGACGGACGGCGAGTTCAAAGACAAGATCAACCATGCCTACGCCTACGGCGGCATCGACACGACGATTGCGACGGTCGAGAAGCTGTTCGACATTCCGATCGACTACTACGCGACGATCAACTTTGACGGCATCGAGGATCTCGTCGATGCGGTCGGCGGCGTCGAGGTCGATGTGCTCGTCCCGATCTCGGGCCGGGCGACCGGCAACGTCGAGCTCGAACCTGGCGTCCAAATGTTAGATGGAAAAGAAGCACTCGCCTACGCGCGCATGCGCAAAGACGACCCCGAGGGTGACGTCGGACGGGCGAAACGTCAACAGCAGGTGCTCGAGGCCATCATCAACGAGGCGACGACGATCAATTCGTTCACGAAGCTCAACCGGATCATGAATGCGGTCGGCGATAACATCCGAACGAATATGTCCTTGTCCGAGGCGTCACAGCTGCAGCCGTACACGAAGTCGCTCCGGTCGTTCAACCAAGAGACGCTCGCAGGCGGTGACTTGACGCTCGGCGGTGTGTATTACTACGAACTCGACCCTGCCGACTTGAGCGAGAAACGCACACTCTTGAAGAGCGAGCTCGGCCTGCCGGTGACGGCGGAAGACAGTGACAACGGAACCGGCGACGGCTTGAATGAAACGGAAGACGGTTTCAGCGAGACGACGACCTACTGACCAAACAAAAGCCCAAGGACACGATGTCCTTGGGCTTTTGTTGATGCTTCATGTCTTCGGTCGTCCGAGCAGACGCCGGGACGTCTGGATAATCGGCTTATAGTTCGGGTGAATCAACTCGGTCGACTCGACGATCAGCTCGATGACGATCAGGACGATGACGAACGTGATGATGGCTCCGAGCATCGTCGTCTTCGCGAACAGAATCGAGGCGATGCCGAAGAAGAACGTCATCCCATACATGAGCAGGACGGCTTGCCGCGTCGTGAAGCCCATATCGATTAACTGGTGATGCATATGCGACTTATCAGGCGACATCGGCGGACGCCCTTGCACGAGCCGACGGACGATCGCAAAAATCGTGTCCGAGATCGGCAGACCGAGCAAGAGGACCGGGACGACGAGCGAGAACAGCGTCACGTTCTTGAATCCGATCAAGGAGAAGACGGCGAGCATATAGCCGAGGAAGAGCGCCCCGGTGTCGCCCATGAATATCTTCGCTGGATAGAAGTTATGGACGAGAAAGCCGAGCGTGCTCGCCAGGAGCAACAGCGCCATCATCGTCAAATAAACGTTCCCTTGGATGATTGCGAGCAGCGCGATCGTCCCGAGGGCGATGCTCGAGACCCCGGCGGCGAGTCCGTCGAGACCGTCGATCAAGTTGATGGCGTTCGTGATGCCGATCAGCCAGAGCACCGTCACCGGGATGCTCCACGAACCGAGATACAGCTGTTGGTCGAACGGCAGGTTAATCAATTCGATGCGCATACCTGAGTTCAAGACGATGACCGTCGCGATCATCTGGCCCATCAGTTTGACGCGGGCCGTCAGTTGGAAGCGATCATCAATCAAACCGGTCAACAGGATGACGACCGCCCCAATCAAGATGGCATCGTTATAACGGCTCGTCGGCAATAGGAGCGCATAGCCGATAAAGAAAGCGATGAAGATGGCGAGGCCGCCGATCCGTGGCATCGTCCGTAAATGTACTTTTCGGGCGTTCGGGTGATCGACCGCTCCGATCAGAAAAGCAAACCGGCGAACGAGCGGCGTGATCAAGATGGCCATCACAAAACTGACCAACATGGCAATCCATAACATGGGCCAACGTTCCTCTCTCATAAAAAAATAGACTCTGGCGAATTATAGCATATTTCCCGTGAGGCGAGACGTATCAGAAATGTTACAACAAAAAATCCCGACGAGTGAATCTCGTCGGGTCTGGTCAGGCGTGGGCCGGGTGCGTCGTCACGTCATCCGTGGCTTCGTATGTATATAACCCGCGTCCTACTTTTTTGATGTCAGGATTGACGGACTCAATTTTCACCATTAGCTGGTAAATATTGCTAATGTGGTGACGATAACGCAACTCGAGCTCCATTTGAATGTCCCGCACGCTCATCGTCTTCCGTTCCTTCAACAGGTCTGTTACCTGATGGACATAGACCTCGAGTGGATAACGTTGATTGACGCGACGTGGGCGCATTCGTTTTGACGGATCGAGTAGCGATTCTTCTTCCCGCTTGTTCCGGTTCAGTTCCGAAATCAAATACTCGGCCCGGCGTTGCAGCTGGCGATACGACTCTTCGATCTCCATCAGTTCCCGATAAATATTTTCATTCACGTTTGTAGATTCCATGCACAAATCCTCCTCTACACCTAATTGATGTTCCCCATCACCCAAATTCATCAATTATTACCAGTTATTACTTGTTCCCATATAAAAGTGTAACGGTTTTGTAATGTACTTGTCATCTATTTTTAGGCATTTCTATCTATTTTAGGTCTTTTGGACCAACACAAAAAGATGACGACTGTTCGGGGCAGTCGTCATCTCACGGAAGATGATCGTAGTCTTTACGCGCCGACGCGTTCGAGGATGCGTGCGAGCGAGAGTTCATCGGTCGAAGAAACGATGAGGTCTGCATGACCGAGCATCGACTCTTCCCCGACGGCGACAGCAAACATGTTTGCCGCTTTGATTGCAGTTACGCCTGCAGCTGCGTCTTCAACGCCGATGGCATGTTCGGGTTTCACGCCAAGGGCAGAGGCAGCCTTCAAAAACACTTCGGGATGTGGTTTTGATTCGGCGACAGTTGCTGCATCGACAATGTGATCGAAGTAATGACGGACACCAAGTGCGTCTACGACCGCGAATGCGTTTTTAGAAGCCGAAGCCATTCCGATTTTGAGACCAGCCTCTTTAATTTCATCGAGGAATGAAATGATGCCCGGCAACAAGTCGGCTGAAGAGATGTGTTGAATGAGTTCAACGTAATGCTCGTTCTTCTTCTGTGCGAGTTCCGCTTTTTCATCCGGTGTGAAATCGTCCTGTCTTCCACCGAGCGCGAGGATGCGCTCGAGCGAGTCCGTCCGACTCACGCCTTTTAGCGTCTCATTGAACTCGCGGTCAAACGGAATATCGAGCTCTTCTCCAAGTTGTTTCCAAGCGAGGTAATGGTACTCCGCGGTGTCAGTGATGACACCGTCCAAATCAAAAATGACTGCTTCAATCGTCGACATACATGCTTTCCGCCTTTCCTTCTAATGCTTCTGTCGTCAGACTACATTAAGGGAACTTGACAAGTACCCGTTGCACGATTGGTCATTGATGCAAACGGTTGCACTTGTTCGATTTCTATTATAAATGAAAAAGCCATCATCATGCAACCGCTTTCGCAAAAAAATAAAAAAGCAGGAGAAGCAGGTGCTTCTCCCACGACTTATAATTGGATTCCGACGACTTTCACGTTCACCGATAACGGTGTCATGGCAAGCATCGTGTCCATGTCTTGCGTGATGCGTTCTTGCACGGCCGTCACCGTCTTGACGATCGATTGACCGTACGCGATGTAAAGTGACAAGTTGATTGTGACGCCTTCTGACGACTCGTCGACTTTGACGTGCTTCATGAGCGCGCGCTCTGACAATTTCGTATCTTCTTGTGTGAACGACACGTATTTCGTCTCTTTGACCACGACAGCGGCGATCATTTCCACGACGTGGCGTGAGACGTTGACGTCTCCTTCAGTGCTGTGCATTCCATTTTCGTATGGCATGGTGTCACTTCCTTAACTCTAGTTTCGCTTCCCACCTTAAAGTGTAGCGGAAAACCGCCATTTAGAAAAGGGGTTACGATTTGGCTTCCTTCACATCTTGGGCGCGACGGACGTCGATCTCGACGAGTGGCTTCAACAACTTGACGACCGGCGGACTGATAATGACCACGACCATCAAGAACGAGACGCCGAACAAGACGAGCAACTGGAGCCACGATGTCGGCATGAAGCCGGCCGGAACGAACGCCTTCCAGGCTACGACGAGGAAGACGTGCACCAAATAGACGTAAAGACTATACTTCCCGGCCCGGGTGAACACCGGCAGTTCTCGGCCAGGAATCATCAAGGCGAAGCTGATCGCCATGAGCGTCGACACTGTATAGACGATCAAGAAGGCGAACGGTCCGCTCCAGATCGCCTCTGGCACCGCCGTCTCATAGGCGAACCGGAACTTGAACAAATTACCGATATGATAGAATGTGCCCTCCTGTTGGAAGCTCATTGAGGCGAGCAGTCCGAGCGTGAGCGTCGTGAAGACGGCAAAGCCGCCGATCCGGTAACGGTTGCGCTGCTCGGCCCGCTTCGGCAGTTCAAAAAAGTTCATCGTGTTGCGCTCGCTCATCCAGTTCCCGATCAAGAAGAACGGATAGAACATGATGACTTTCCGAAGCGCAAAGAACCCGGTCGACTCGGCTTGGAAGCCGAACAAGAGCGCGAACAAGAGCGCAAACAGCACGTATCCTTTCAATTGTGTCACGTATGGGGTGATGACGTACCAGATGATGATCGCCATCAAATACCAGAGCGCCCAATACGGCGTCAAGATATTTAGCGCAGGGTTCTCGAGCGACAACAGCGGGATGCCCTCGGTGAAGGCGAACCACGAGCCGAGAATCACTTGCCAAATGACGTAGACGACGAACAACTGGATGACGCGCAAATAACGGTTCTCCCGGAAGAAGTAACCGCTCAACATGATGAACAACGGCATGTGGAACGTGTATAAAAATAAATAGACCCATTTCGGCAGGATGTCGTCATACGCGCCGCGTACGTCGGTCAACAAGTGACCGAACACGACGAGCAAGACGAGCACGCCTTTAATATTATCGTACCAATGATTTCGCATGTCTTTCCCTCTAGTTCTTTATTAGTTTTCTGATGTTCTCTCTTTTTTGCCTCATCCATCATAGCCGATTTTTTGAGCTGATGAAATTACGATTCCACAAAAAAATGATGACTTCACTGTCATCATTCCCCGGATTTGCCCTCCGCAAGCCGAAACGTCAAGAAATCTTCAAGCTAGAGCACGTTTCGCGCGTATTCAAATAGACGAGAGTGGGTACAGTATAGTATAGTAGTCTTACTAAATAATCAGAATATTCTAATAAAAGGAGGTGTGGAGAATGGCTTCCGTCATCCGTAACCGTCATCATATGGTGCATGACCCGAAACGTTCATTCTCTAACTTCGGATTTTGGTGGTTCACCGGCGCCTTTTCCGTCGGACTGCTCATCGTCGCCTTCGAACCCATCCGGGAACGATTTACCGCCATCCATCCGATTCTGTCTGCCCTGTCGTTCGTGTTCATCTCGTTCTTCATCGGTGTCGCCATGAAGCTCGCCCGGGACGTCTGGTGGCTTAATTATCTGCTTGAGCGCACATCGAACCGGTATATGTACATCGGCGCGGATACGCTCCGCGGTTGGCAGTACACGCTTGACTCCATCTGGTTATTGACCCGCACGTCACAAAAAAAGCTCGGCCGATTGTATATCCAAATCGACCGAACCGTTCGTTCTGAAGAGGCGAAACGTCTGTTCGCCGCCTATTTGATTGATCGAGGTGTGCTCGTCGTCTATTCGAGACCACCGAAACCGAAGAAGATGGCTTAACCGAGGAACGGTTCTAGCCATGCCCGAGCTGCCTCGACTTCTTCCATGCGCAGCTCGTGCCCACCTCCGTGATAGAAGAGTTCGACGTCCGCTCCGGCACTCCGTAGCGTCGACGTGAGCTCTTCTGTTTCTGTTTTCGGGCAAATCGGGTCACGTTCTCCGGCCGAGATAAACACGTTCGCACCAGCGAGGTCCGGTAACGTAAGCGAGCGGTCCGGGACCATCGGGTGGAATAAGAGCGACGCGTGGAATGCGTTTTGTCGGTACAGCGCCGAGCCGATCAAGTTGGCGCCGTTCGAATAACCGAGCGGAATCATCTTGGCCCGGTCGATGCCGTACTCTGTCGTGGCGTCATCCAAAAACGTCAAGAACCGTTCCGTCTGTTTCTTCAAGTCCTCGAGGTCGAGGACGCCTTCCGCGTGACGGCGGAAGAAGCGGGACATGCCGTTCTCGAGGACGTCCCCGCGCAGCGTCAAAATGTTCGCCTCGGGGGCGAGGATTCGAGCGAGCGGAATCAAGTCCTGTTCCGTCCCTCCTGTACCGTGCAATAAAACGAGTGTCGTCTCGGTCGTGCCTTTGATGAATTGATGAATCATGTCATGTCTCCTCTCGGGATTGTAATCGTCGGTAACGTGCGAGTGATCGCCTCGCGGTCTTGTTCGAACCAAGCCGGGAGTTTGAGTGTCGAGCCGAGGCCCTCCAAGCTCTCATCAATCAAAAAGCCAGGGGCATCGGTCGCCAGTTCGTGAAGAATTCGGCCGCCGTCATGGAAGTAGACCGAGCGGAAATAATGACGCTCTTTCACTTCGGTCGGGCGTAGCCCGAGCTCGAAGATGGCGTCTTGCCATGAGGCATAGTCTTCCCCGTCATTGATGCGCCAGGCGATATGATGGACCGTCCCCGAACCAGGAACCCCGTTCGGCAGGATGGTCTTTTTCACGTCGATGACGTTGCCGTAGTCGGCCGTCGCCTCAAGGCGAATCCATTCTGAATCTTCCCCTACCGTCTCAAAGCCAAACAGCCCCGTCAATAGGCGAACCGTCGCCTCCGGGTCTTTCGACAACAACGTCGCCCCGGCAAAACCAACAATCGCCTCGCGTGACGTCACGCCCGGCACGACCCAACTTGTCTGTTTCGTACTGGTCCGGGCGACAAGCTCGACGACAAGTCCGTCCGGGTCTTCAAACAGGAGCGACGGCTCGCCGAACCGTTCGGTCGCGACCGTACCGACGCCATGGTCGTTCAATCGTTTCTCCCAGAACAACAGACTGCCTTCCGGGACGAGATAAGCCGTGACCCCGACCTGTCCGCTGCCGACGCTACCTTTGCCGATCCCAGGGATCGGGAAGAACGTGATGACCGTCCCCGGCGCTCCTTGCTCGTCCCCGAAGTAGAGGTGATACGTGCCCGGGTCGTCGAAGTTGACCGTCTGTTTGACGAATCGAAGTCCGAGGACATTCCCATAAAAATCTAATGTACGTTGTGGGTCTTTCACCATCGCCGAGATGTGATGGATACCCGCTGATTGCTTCGTCATGTCATGTCCTCCTTTTTATTATCTTGATTTCAAGATAAATCATTTTTGAAGAAATGTGAAACTTTTTGCTCAACATGGCGTACGCTACTAGTAGACACCTATAAGGAGGTACATTCTATGACGTTACAAATTGATCGTGTCTCGAAGCAGTTCGGCGACTTCACGGCCGTCGACGACTTGAGCTTTCATGTCCCAAAAGGCGAGATGTTCGGGCTGCTCGGGGCGAACGGCGCCGGTAAGACGACGACGTTCCGCATGATTCTCGACATCCTCAAACCGAGTGCCGGGACGATTACGTGGGACGGCCGCAACGTCGATCATCGCATCGTCGGCTATTTGCCGGAAGAACGGGGCCTTTATCCGAAGTCACCCGTCCGTGACCAGCTCGTTTTCTTGGCTAGCCTGAAAGGCATGCGGCAGGCCGAGGCGAAGCGGGCCGTCAAGACGTGGCTCGAACGGCTCGAGATCCCTCAGTATGAGACGATGCGCGTCGAACAACTGTCAAAAGGGAACCAACAGAAGATTCAACTCGTGGCCGCCCTGCTCCACAACCCGGAACTGCTTATTCTCGATGAACCGTTCAGCGGGCTCGACCCGGTCAACGTCGAGATTTTAAAACGTGAAGTGCTCGCCCTCCGTGACGCCGGGACGACAATCGTCTTCTCCAGTCACCGGATGGAACACGTCGAAGAGCTGTGCCAACATATCGGCATTTTGAAAGGCGGCCGTGCCGTCGTCAGCGGCGACGTCCCGACGATCAAAACTCGTTACGAGGAGCCGGTACTATTCATCGAGACCGATCGCCCGGACCTGCTTCAAGCCCTCCCGGTCGTCCGGGCGGTCGAACCACATAAGGACGGCCATTTCGTTCGGCTCGACTCGTTCGACGACAGCGATGCGGTGCTCGGTGCCCTCGTGGCGAACGGGGCCGCCATCAAGACGTTCATGCGCCAGCCCGTCTCATTAAACGACATCTTCATCAAGGAGGTCGGCCAACATGTTTCATAACTTCGGACCACTTTACTCGTTCACGTTACGCTCGAAACTGCGCTCGAAGGCGTTCCTCATCTCGACGCTGTTGACGATTCTGTTCATCTTCGGTTTCACGAACATCGACCGATTGCTCGCGAATTTCGAGGACACAGACCAGGCGCAAGCCATCCTCGTCACCGACAATAATGAACTGACGACGCTCATGCAGTCGCTCGGTTATGAGGACATCGAATCGTCCGCGATCTCCGAGTCCGAAGCGCGCGCTGGGCTCGATAACGGCGACTATGAGATCGTCGCCTTCATCGAAGGGGATTCGGCCCGCGTTTTATCGGAACGGCCGGAACCGGATTTCACGACGGTGTTACAGACGGCGCTACGCGAAGTCCGGAACGCCGAACTGATTGAGGCGTCGAACATCGATCCGACCGTCCTCGCGGCGTTGAATGAGCCCGTGACGGTCGAGGAATCGTATCTCGGCCGCGGCGGAGAGAACTCGGACGAGCTGTTCTCGTCGTTCGCCTTCGTCTACGTCATGCTCATGTTGCTCTACGTCTCGATTATCACATATGGGTCGATGATTTCGACCGAGGTCACGACCGAGAAATCGTCGCGTGTCATGGAGCTCATCATCTCGACGACGCACCCGGTGACGCATATGCTCGCTAAAATCTCGGCCATCGGGACGCTCGCCCTGCTCCAAATCGCCATCTTCCTCGGCTTCGGTTACTTCAGCGCCCGCAGCAACGAGATGGCCCAGTCGGTCATCGACAACGCCGGCAACGTCCGCGCCGTCGTCTATCTGTTGACGTTCTTCACGCTCGGCTACCTGCTCTATGCGGCCATGTTCGCCGTGCTCGGCTCGCTCGTCAGCCGGGTCGAGGAGTCGCAACAGATGACGATGCCGGTCATCATGCTGCTGGTCGCCGGGTTCCTCGCCGCCATGTTCGGCTTGAACAATCCGGAGGCACCGATCGTCACGATCCTGTCGTACGTGCCGTTCTTCACGCCGATGCTCATGTTCCTTCGCGTCATGCTCGTCGACGTGCCGGTGTGGGAAGTCGCGTTATCAATCGGCATCATGATCGCCACAATCGGTGTGATTTTGTGGGTCGGCTCGAAATTTTATCGCGGCGGCGTCTTGTTCTACGGCAACAATGCGATTAAACAATGGCGACAAATATTACAGAATCGACAATAACGTTTACAGCATTTTCGTTTTCGTATACTCTAAAGAATGTGCAAAATGAGGAGGAAACGAACTATGCGATCACGATTACTCGCAGCTTTAATCTTTACTTTCATGACGACGCTCACGACGTTCATCTGTTATACCGTCTTCTTGGACGCCGATGCGCTGTGGCAAATCTTGCTCGCATACGCAGGAAGCACGTTCCTCGGGACGCTCGCTTTTTGGTATCCGGTCAGCCGGCGTCCGGAGACGTCGCGGTTCGGCGGCGCGTGGATCGGCATCTTGATCACAGCGACGACGCTCATCGGATTCACCGCAATCCGCTTCACCGTTCGTGGTGACGCCGCGTCCTTACTCGACTGGCAGACGATGCTCGCGAGCCTAGCCTACACGTTCGGTTACGTCGGCTGGGTGCTCACGATTCTCAATATCGTGCTCGGCTTCCTACTTGCCGGGACACGACCGAAAGTACGCTACGACGCGCGCATGGCGCGTTAAGCGACAGAACGGCCACCCATTCGGGCGGCCGTTCTTTTTTATACTCGAAACCAGTTCCAGAACGAAGCACCTTGTGCCACAATCACATAATCCAACCAATCCGAAAAATTGAAGGGCAAGCGGTTCAACCTAGCATCCTCTTCATCAAAGCTCAAAAACTCCCCAATCCACATCCGATTTTCCGTCTCGTTTATGTATTCACAAACCATCCATTCTCCGTCACGTCCTGCCCCTACCGGAAAAAACTGAGCCGAACAGTCCCAGAGTTGCCGATGCTCAAGGATCTCATCGATTGAGAACAATTCGATTGCTCCGCCGTATTCCGGGTCTTCGAACAGTTTGGCTCCGTTCTGTTCGATTAACCATGAACGGACCTCTGCGGGTGTTTCTTTTGGCAACCGCTCTAGCTCCGTCGCAGTAGCTGGACCGTTGAAGGAGAATGTCAGCTGGTTCACGTATCCTTCTTCTAACTGGACCTCCAGCCGATTGTTCATCAATCGTTCTTTCAGTGCTTGAACAGCAATCATCACACTTCTCCTTTCATCCATAATGAAAAACCGTGGTCTCCCACGGCCGTCACTGCAATTTATACGATTTGTCGACGACCCCGAACTCCGTGTATTGGAACGAGTTGTCGACGAACTGGTCCGGTACGAGCTGCTCGATATAACGAGCGAACGGCACAATCCGATGCGTCGGTTCATGCGAGCGTCCTAGGTCGAGCACAGCATCGACGAGCGCCTCGAGCGCTTGATGTGACGTCGGTTCCTCGTCTTCGGCGAAGATGCGACGGAGTTCTTCCTCATGCATCAGGTCGAAGATGCGCATGCGCGCCTCGAGCTGCCGCTGCATGTCCTCGGTCGACTTGCCGTGCATCGCCTCGTCGTAGGCGAGCTTCATCTGTTCGAGCTCCGGGACCGTCCCTTTCATGAGCACTTTGAGCGATTCACCCGTCCAAATATGGCGGGCCAAATAATTCGCGTCGATCTTGAGCGCCTCGGCGAGCGCCTCTATGTAAGGCATCGTCGGGTAGACCTCACTCAGTTCGGTCCGGCGAATAAAGTACGGAGCGACGCCGATACGATCGGCGAGCGCCTCGACCGAGATGCCGGCCCGCTCACGTAAAATTCGAATCCGATCCCCATAACCCCGATACGGTGCGTTCTTTCCATCCATGTGTCTCTCCCCCTCTCTTTTTAGTATAGTTCCCGAATCCATAAAAAAATACTCGGAAGCGTATGCCTCCGAGTAAAATGTGCAACTTATTTTTTCGTCAATTCGACGACTTCTGAAGAACCGGCTGTGACCGTGTCGCCTTCAGCAACGAGTTTGTTGACGCCAAAGCTGTCGTGGTTCGTGATGATCACTGGTGTGATCGTCGACGGCGCGTTCGCTTTGATGAAGTCGAGGTCGAATGTGACGAGCGTGTCGCCAGCTTTAACCGCTTGACCTTCTGTCACGTGCGTTTCGAAGCCTTCACCTTTAAGGTTGACCGTGTCGAGACCGATGTGAATCAAGTACTCGGCACCGTTGTCAGCGTTGATCCCAATCGCGTGTTTTGTCGGGAAGACAGTCGCGATTGTACCGTTGACCGGCGAAACGACTTTACCATCTGTCGGTTCGACGGCGATACCGTCACCCATCATTTTTTGCGAGAACACTTGGTCAGGAACGTTTGTGATGTCAATGACCTTCCCTGTAAGCGGTGAAACCGCGTTAAGTTGTTCTTCTTTACCACCGAATAGTTTTTTAAAGAATCCCATAGCTTAATCCCTCCAACATGTTCTGTTAATCAAAGTCTTAGCTTTTATACCCGAAAAGCTTCCTCTTCAATCCCTACCCTAGAAACGGTATAGTTGTAATAAGGTAGTGCGAATTCGTTTACACATCGTAAGAATACGAGTGTGCAACCGCTTTTGCAAGCCCTTTTTACACTTTATAAAAATTTCACACGATGGAGGCGCTTACAATGACGACTTTCACAAAATTGTCATATGAACGGCCCAATTTGGAGGCTCTAAACAGCCGATTGTCGGACTATTCAGTCGAATTGCAACAAGCCAGCACACTCGAGGAAGCGAACGAATTGATTCGCCAAATCAACCAGGAACGGAACGAATTCGAGACGCAAAGTCAGCTCGTCTCGATCCGCCACTCGATCGACACGCGCGATGCGTTCTACGAGGCCGAGCAGACGTTTTTTGACGATGCCTTGCCGGTGTACGAGAAAGAAGTACAAGCGTATTATCGCGTCTTGACCGAGCACGACCTCCGCAGCCAACTCGAACAGGAATGGGGCAGCCAGTTATTCGAACTCGCCGAGCGCGCGCTCAAGACGTTCGAAGAGTCGCTCATCCCGAAACTACAGGAAGAGAACCGATTGACGACCGCTTATCAGAAGGTCATGTCGGCGGCCCAAATCGAATTCGATGGCAAGACGCTCAACTTGTCCCAGTTCGGCCCGTATCTGCAATCTCCTGACCGTTCAGTTCGAAAAGCGGCGTCCGAGGCCCGTTATACATATCTCGCCGACAACGGCGACGAACTCGACCGCATTTATGGTGAACTCGTACGCGTCCGGACCGACATCGCTCACACGCTCGGCTTCCCGTCGTTCGTTGAGCTCGGTTACGCCCGGATGCAACGTGTCGGCTATGACGAGTCAAACGTCGACAACTTCCGCAAGCAAGTGCGCGACGTCATCGTCCCGCTCGCGACGACGTTAAAAGAGAAGCAGGCGAAACGGATCGGTGTCGACACGCTCACGTACTACGACGAGTCGTTCGTCTTCCCGGACGGCAACGCGACACCGAAAGGCGACGAGGCGTTTATCATCGAGGGCGGGAACACGATGTACCGCGAACTCTCGAAAGAGACGGACGAGTTCTTCCAGTTCATGCAACAGCGCGGCGCTCTCGATCTTACGGCGAAACCGGGCAAGTCCGGTGGCGGGTACTGCACGTACCTCCCGTCAGAAGGTCTCCCGTTCATCTTCTCGAACTTCAACGGGACGGCCGGCGACATCGACGTGCTCACACATGAGGTCGGTCACGCCTTCCAAGTGTACGAGAGCCGTCATTTGACGACGCCAGAATACGCGTTCCCGACATACGAGGCGTGCGAGATTCACTCGATGTCGATGGAATTCTTCTGCTGGCCGTGGATGGAGCTATTCTTCGGCGACCAAGTCGACAAGTACAAGTTCAATCACTTGGCCGGAAGCATCACATTCTTGCCATACGGCGTCCTCGTCGATGAGTTCCAGCACGTCGTCTACCGCAACCCAGAAATGACGGCCGCTGAGCGTCGCCAGGCATGGCGTGACCTTGAAAAAGTGTACCTCCCGCACCGTGACTATGAGACGAACGGTTATCTCGAGTCAGGAGCTTGGTGGCACCAACAAGGGCACATCTTCCAAAGCCCGTTCTACTATATCGACTACACGCTCGCGCAAGTGTGTGCCTTCCAGTTCTGGGTGCGCATGCATGAAGACCGTGAAGCAGCGTGGAGCGATTACCTCACGCTCTGCCAAGCCGGCGGCAGCCGCTCGTTCCTCGAGCTCGTCGAGTTGGCCGGACTCAAGTCGCCGTTTGAGGACGGCGTGTTGAAACAGACGATTGGACAGATTGAAGACTACCTGTTGAAGCATCCGTTAGCGAACTAAAACGAAC
Source organism: Exiguobacterium sp. s56 (assembly GCF_018618255.1). NCBI lineage: Bacteria > Bacillati > Bacillota > Bacilli > Caryophanales > Exiguobacterium > Exiguobacterium sp. s56. Next base: position 35,911 of record NZ_JACSLR010000003.1, read on the forward strand.
CCACTCACGTCAGTGTGAGTGGGTTTTCTCGTGCTTGCTTAGGAATACATTCAGATGAAGGCGCAACAACAGTTGAGCCAGTGAGCTCGCCTGTGGTCTTCAAATCACATCTAACGGTTCTTTCCCACTCGGTGGCGGGAACGCCTCGTCGAGCGCATTGAAGTCATCCTCGCTCAGGTTGAGAAGCATCGCCGCGCCGTTCTCTTCGACGTGGGCTTTCTGCCCTGCTTTCGGGATGGCGATGACGTTGCCACTCCGCACTGTCCACGCGAGCAAGGTTTGGGCCGGTGTCGCACTGTACGCTTTGGCGATCTGGTTTACCGTCTCATCGTTGAAGACTTTCTCTTTCACATCGCTTCCTTCGGCGAGTGGGGCGTAAGCCATCATCGGGATGCCTTGCTCCTGTAAAAATGGCAACAAGTCGTATTCGACGCCGCGGCTGCCGAGATGATACAGCACTTGGTTGACGGCGCAATGTTTCCCGTTCGGCAAGGCGAGCAACTCCTTCATATCGTCGACATCAAAGTTCGACACGCCCCACGCCCGGATCTTCCCGTCCGCCTTCAACTGTTCGAGCCCATCGACCGTCTCCTCGAGCGGGATGTTCCCGCGCCAATGGAGCAAATAGAGGTCGAGATAATCGGTACCTAGCCGTTCGAGCGTGGCGTCACACGCCTGGACCAGTTTGTCGCCCCCGGCGTTATGTGGATACACTTTCGACACGAGGAACACGTCTTCCCGCCGGTCTTGGATTGCTTCGCCGACGAGCGCCTCCGATTTTCCTTCCCCGTACATCTCCGCCGTATCGATGACGTGTAATCCGCAGTCGAGTCCCGTCCGGAGTGCCTCGATCTCGGCATCCCGTTTCGATTCGTCTTCCCCCATGCGCCACGTGCCTTGCCCAAGGACTCTCATTTCACGGCCGTCCGGCAGTTCAGCCACGTGTTGTTTCAGTGCCGCCAAAATCAATGTGTGTGGTATGCGGTTCATGCCATCTCCTCCTTCGTCCATTGTTCATGTAACGGTCCGGTCGTCCCGAAAACAGGATCGGTCGCCGGTTTGTCGACTCGTTCGATGCGTAGGATATTGTCCGGTCGTTCTCCCGGTTTCCCGGTCAACGTATCGTAGTCGCGCCCGTCCGGATACGCACCGACGATGGCGAAGTCTGCACTCGCCTCGAGACGGCGATGTCCCGTCCCGGCCGGTAAAATCAAGACGTCTCCCATTTCAAGTGAAACGAGGTCTCCCGTCGCACCGCCGAGTTGGACCGTCGCCCGGCCCGACTTCACGCCCAGCACTTCATGTGTGTTGCTGTGGTAGTGATGGTAATCGAACACGCCGTTCACCCAGCTGTTCCCCCAGCCGTTATGTTCAAACGTCGCCTGCATGCCGTCCGTCTCGTCGAACACGCCCCGATATAACAGCACCGGAAAATCTGGATTGTTCGGAATCGAGCCGTCATCTTCAAATCGATATGTCAACATATCCATAGTTGCCCCCTCCTTTGTCTCTTGAGACTGTACCCGACATAAGGCAACAAAAAACGGCTGCTCGGCACGAGCAACCGTTTCGTCAGGAGATCACGTCTTCCCCAGGCACACATCATATCCAAAATCGGTTGGAAGTATTATCCCAGTCCCCATTTTCCCAGCAACAAGTGCTCAGTGATTGGCACGATTCAGGTCAGACTCAATGTCAATTTGGGGTATGACCCAGACGAGGTCATCGAGGAGCTTGGTGAATATGTGCTCCCCCATTTCCCACCGCTTTCGTAATACTCATGTACTCAAAAAAGACGACTTTCCTACATGGAAGTCGTCTCTTGCGTTACAGCCAGTGGCTCGGTCGCGTGTAAACGGGTGCCAGTCTTGTCTGCCGATCCCCTTTCATCGCGTTCACTTGCATCTGTGTCAAAAACAGACTATCAGTCAACGTTGCTCCTCGCACGTCCAAATCTCGCACGTCTGCCCCCATGAAATCGACATAGGACAGGTCTTTCCCACGTAAGTTAGCACCAATCAACAAGGCGCCTCGATAACACGTGCCTCTCACGTCACGCTGACTCACGTTTCGTCCAATCAAATCGGCCCGATCTTGCTCGTGTCGTGACGTCAACGTCAAGCCGTCCTGTTTCAATCCTTCCGCACGTATGTGCTGACTGAGTCGGACGAACAACGGGCGGACTTGTTGTCGGAATGCCATCAGCGCCGTCCCGGTCAACTGTTCAGGCGGCAACTCACGGAAAGCCAGTAGCTCTTCCAATAACGTCTCGAGTAACCGAGCATCGTGCTCAGGGATCTCCCGGGTCAGGATGTCAGTGATGTAGAGCAACAGCTCATGGACTTGGCTCATGATTGGCACCGTCGCGAACATGCGCGTCCCATCGACCTCCCCCTCCCGCCAGCTTCGTCCGTGAAACGTCACTTGTGACACGAACTGCCCGGCCCCGAGACAGTCGTACACCGTACATCCTTTGAAGCCCCGCTCACGCAGTTCGGAATGGATGTTGCAGGCATACGAATCTGCCAAATGGACACACGGCTGTCCTGCGGGTTTATCCATGGGGAAATCCTCAGATTTCAAGTAGTGGAACGCCACACAACAGAGACCGAAACAATTCGCACAATCCGGTTTGAGCGATTCACGCAGCATATGCAGATCGGGCATCGCCATTCATTGTCACTCCTTCATTGTATGTCTTGACTCTATACGTACAAGTATAAGGAATGTCCCTATTTTTCCATAGCCTTTATTCAATCAATCAAGTTTGCCTTCATCCTTTTCCCCATAAAACAGTTGCTCCCTCGTTCGCCTTTTCTGCTCTGCCTCGGATATTTCTTCGTAAAGCGCAATCACAGCATCGAACGAACTTTCGACGTCGATGCGTTGTTCCAATAGGTGATCAACATAGAATCCGTGACGCAAATTTTCGAGATGGAGTTCCGCTGTTTGATGGAACATCATCTCAAACTGTTCTTTTGCTCTTTGAATCTCGTCATGCGGTTTCCGATCCGTTAAAAGCCGCTGGTCAAAAGGGTCTGTTGAATGAATGAGCTCGTCCCACGCTTCCGGTGACAGTCTGGCTTTCCAATAATCATAGCCCGATTCAAAGCGTTGCAACGGTCGACCTGATGGAAACGATTTTTCGGCATAAGCTTCGTACAGTTTTCGCCAATGCTCGAAAAACCAATTGATCAACGCCATGTCCCAATCCATGAACATTTCTGATTTGTCATGCTCGACGAATTGGACCCTTCCGCCTTGATACGTCACCTCATAACGAATCGTCCCTTGAATGGACTCGTCGCGATAAAACATGTCATGGCGATACCTCATATCATCTAAATCGAGATCTGCCGGTTTCTCATACGCTTCGAGTGCACTCGCAAGTGATTGGACCGCTCCTGTCGTCACATCGGTGAACGTCACTTCAATCCGCTCAATGTTTCGGGGTGTCTCCAGAATCCCTTTGTTGTAACAGAAGGCCAAGACGAGCGGTCGTAGGCTGTCCGTCGACTCGGGAATGACAATCCATTCATGTAGCAGCGGGTCATTGTAATACCCCTCTTTGATTAACGCTTTTGTGTTGAGGCCGCCATTTCCAATAATTGTATATAGCAGAATATCAAGGTCTTAAACTTCACCGTATGGGATCATCCCATAGAAGTTCTCTTCTATCTCGTCACCCGTCCGGAAGTCCCGTCCGCTCCACCACTCCACGACAAAACGCCATCGCTCGACGAGCCACCATACCCACTCACCGCCGCTCATACCGGTTTGCCATTCATTCCGTTCATGGGCGACCCACTCGTCTTTATCGTACGAGACAGACTGAGAGGTCCCGTCTTGGTAGCGGATCTGATAGGTGAAGATACCATGTAACGTGTCTCGGTGAAGCAACGAATACGCCGATTCATTCAAATACAGCATGAAATCGATGAAGTTCACTGCTTCCTCAGACCCTGCCTCTTGAAACCATAGCTCAATCGATTCAATGACTCGTGGTTCCATCTATAGTTCGCCTCCCCATTACTTGTATTCGCACATACAAAAACCAACCTGCTTTCACACAGGTTGGTCCGTTCGCTCAGTTCACTTTATTCTCGAGCTGTTTCAACTTCGTCGAGTAGTACTCGATGATGTCGCGGCGCCGGATGATGCCGATGAAATACTTCCCGTCATCGACGACCGGCACGAAGTTTTGGTCGGTGATCGCATCGACGAGCTCCTCGATTTGCGCCGTGATGGCGACCGGCTTATACCGTACGCGTTGCTTGATATCTTTCAACCGTGTCCGGAGCACTTTTTCGTAATCTTCTTCCCCGCGAAGCTGCTCGGCGAGTGCCCAGAGTAAATCCCCTTCTGTCATCGTCCCGGCGTAAAAGCCGTTCTCGGATACGAGCGGCACCGAGGTGAAGCGATGATGCTTCATCTTCTCGAGCGCTTGCCGTACCGTCGACTCCGGGTCTAGATATTTGACGTCTTCTTTCGGATATAAAAAGAAAGCGATATTCATGTACAATCTCTCCTCAATCTAAAAATCCACCTCTTCATTGTACCATGTATTAGGGTCTAGTCAGCACAAAATGACCATCTAATCTGCATCTGTTCTGTCACAAGGAGGCTCATTCTCTCTATTTCGTAAAGCGTTTCCAAACAATCCGTCTGAAGTTGTTGCGACCACACAAACAGGCACGGCCCCGAACAGCTTCTCCAAAGCCAATCTTGACCGTGAATCAAACATCTTGTCTCACCTATATCGTTGACCAATCTAAACGGAATCACCCGAAACGGCTTCACTGTTGCTATACCCGAGTGAAGGTCATTCTAGCCTTAAAAACCGTAACAAACATGCTACAGATGGCCATCAAAAAAGCCTAGGAACGTCCTAGGCTTGTCTCACTCAAATAAATTCGAGCAACGTCTTGTTGAATTTGTCCATCTCGTCGAGGACGGTACCGTGACCGCTCTCCTCGAACCGTTCGATGCGCGAGTTCGGGATGCCTTTTTCCATCTCGAGCGCAAACTCGAACGGGCAAATTTTGTCGTGCACCCCATGGATGATGAGCGTCTCGACGTTCACTTTTGACAAATCTTCACGCAAATCTTCGTCGCGGAGTGCTTTCGCCGAAGCGATTGTCCCGTGACTCGAGGCGACGAGCGACAGATGATGGAACCAGTTTTGCGTCGGTTTCGAATGTTCTTTCTCGAAGAAAATCTCACCGAAGCCTTCGAGCATCTTCGGCCGGTCTTTCTTTGTGTCCTCAATCAACGCATCGACCTCGGCTTGCGTCATCCCGTACGGATAGTCCGGACGTTGCGTGAACACCGGCGCTGCGGCGCCGGAGAGGACAAGCTTCTTCAAACCGTCATCCGGGAAATCAACCTTGTAACGGATGGCGATGGCCCCGCCCATCGAAAAGCCAACGAGCGTAAAGTCTTTGACACCGAGACCGTTGACGACCATGTGCACGTCAGACGCCATCGTCGCATAGTCATAGCCCGTCGCCGGTGCATCCGACTTACCGTAGCCGCGATAGTCGATCCCGACGTAGCGATAGCCTGCGTCAAGCAGCGCATTCTTTTGATACTCGAACATGTTGTTGTTCGCCGGCCAGCCGTGCAGGAAGACGACGGCGTCGCCTGTCCCGACGTCCTCTACAAAAATATTCGTTCCATCATGTGCCGTAATATAGTTCCCCATTGGTCAAAACCCCCAGTTGGATTGTTGAGCGGCGTGCGTATTTGCCCACAACCCAACTTTTCCCGTTTGACCAAAGTGGAAACCTGTCAACTGTCACGCCAGAGCGATTCAGCTTTCAAGACGTGCTCGATTGCTCCCGCTCCTTCACGTAATACAGACGTCCGCCACGACTCGTCTTCCGGATAGAACATGGCCATGAATTCTTTGCGAATGCCGTTCCGGGCTTCCGGGTCTTTCGTCCCTTCAAAGTAAAGCCGGTTCTCGAGGATGATCGTCAAAAACTCGCGAATCGTTGCTTTCGTCGACGTCCCGAACGTCCCGAACTCGAACAACGCCGAGACGAGTTTCTTATCGGGATGATGCGTGTCTCGCACATAATAGAAATGGTTCGTCGAGTCCCCGAGCACGTCGGTCGGGTCATACGTCTGGATATTTTTCAATCCGTACGTCCGCTTCAGTTCATCCACGTCACGCCCGTCCCGTTCACTGATGACCATCGTCACCTCGTTCGTCGGGCCGAGCGCCGTGTGCCAGTCCATATGGACGACGCGGTCGTAGCGATCAAGCAAATCGTGTTGCACTTTTTTCAAGAAGATGGCGGACGGCTCATCCGACTCACCGCCGTAGTACACACCTTTAGGGAACTGGTATTGGCCCATCCCTTTCGCTTCGGTCATCGCAGCGAACCCGTCGAGTTTAATGCCAGAACCGAGGAACGAGTAGATATGTTCACGCGCCTCGTGATAGTCATCGATGACGCCGTCTGGGACGAACAAGTGACGCATGATTTCATATTCTTTATTGACGTTACGCGGGAGCGACTCTCGGTCGATGACATAGTTTCGATTCAAGTCGACGTTATGTTCATTGACGCGGCGGAATTGTTTCATCCCCCACGGATTGACGGCATGAATGAGACAGATGCCGGTCGATTCGTGCCGGACGTGTTGAAGTTGCGTCTCGACGAACTGGTGTGTCACAGCGGCTCCGGCATATCCTTCGATGCCGTGTTCGCCAATCGTCATGAAGAGCACCGCCTCGCGTGACCCCGCCGGTTCACCGATGATGACATCGATTGTGTCTTCCCCAATCGAGTGGGACATCACGCGTGCGGTCGGATAATAAGGTTTGACGCGGTCGAGCAGGGCGAGAAACTTCTCGCGTGACTCCTCGTATGATGATGAAAAATACTGACTCATAGTGACTCCCTCCATTCTAATCTTCTGTATCCCATTCCCATTCCTGACCCGACTAAAAACGCCTCCTTCCGGAGACATCTTCTGACACCTAATGGGCCCCGGCCTTCGTACCCCGGTTTTGACGGCGGAACTCAAACAAATAGACGAGCGGGGCGAACAGCACGGCACCAAACAACCAGTACGCACCCGGACTCACGAACAGCGTCTCGAACGCCCGGAAAAACCAGGCCATGAGCGAGAAGCCAACGATGAGTTCGGCTGTCCAGATGACTCCACGGCGGACAGCCAGCGTGAGCGTGTTTGTTTTTTGAAAGAGGGCTGCGAGAAAAGCGATTAAAAAGGCCGGAAAACTACTGAACCAAAGCATCCGATTGAGCGTCGATTCGGCAAAATACGTGTTGCCGAGCGACACCGTGATGACATAATGCGCGACGAGCACCAACAAGACGACAACCCAACCGATGAGGACGTCACGTTCCCATTTTTTCATCGTTCTCCCTCCGTTCCACGCAACAGAGCTACCTTTATATTTTCCCGTTTTACCGATGCTTCGGTCACATCCGCATAAAAAAAGACGCGTCCCATAAGGAACACGCCCGATTATTTGTCCATCAAGTGACGAGCCCATTCGGTCGCCCGCTCGAGTTCTCCGTCTTTGAGCGGCCCTTCCTTGTCGAGAACGATGAACGACTCTTTCAACACCGGTTCCGCTCCCTTGTCCAACAGCAATCGTTCAATCCGGGTCGAGGCATGGCCGAACCATTTGACGATTTTTCCGACGAAAAAGCCTTGATCTTCTTCAGCCATGCTCGTATCGAACGCCGCGGCCCGGATACCCCGGAGCGCATGATCCGATAAGCCGTCTAAAAAGGTTTTCACGTCCTCGGTCTCGCGTCCGCCGTGCGTCGGTGAGCCAACGATGAACAAATCGAGGTTGGCAAGGTCGCCGTACCCGACGTGGCTGATCTGCATGATGTCAACTCGGTGCAAGTCGCCGAACCCGTCCTTGATGGCATATGCGACTTTTTCGGTGCACCCGTACATCGAGTCAAAGATGATGAGGATTTTCATAGGGAATCCCTCCATTACACGAAAACACGACACGTCTACAGTTGACTGTTCCCTTAATGAACCGAACCTCATCATGGATTCATTTAATTTTCATGTCTTTTCTTCACACGTATAGACACAAAGACGATCACACCGACAGCAAGCGCCCCATACGCCACCTTATCCAAATGGTCACGCATGCTGAACGGAGCGTCATGCCGATACTCGGCCCGCTTCCACCCAGCCTCGTCCTCGACCGCGAGCACGTCCTCAATCGCTTCCCCGTTCACTTTCCGATAGGTCGTCCCGATCGGATACATGTTCGAGGCGTCCCCGTGATAGCTGCCGTCCATATCGTCGGCCATCGTCCTCACTTCACCGACGACCTCACCTAAGTCGCCCTCCAATACGGCGACATCCATCACCTCATACACCCGTCCGTCCAACACGACGAACGCATACGCCCACGACAAAGCTTGGGCCGACAAGGAGATGGATAGAAACAATAGCACCAATCCGATGACACGTCTCATCGAATCGCCCACACGAACGTCGCCGAGTCGCTCAAGTCAATCTCGTCCGGTTCGAGTTCCGGCATCGCCGCCTCCGAGAAGAGCACCTCGTCATGAAGTGTGAGACGCGTCGGCGAATAAAGATGGAGCTCGCCCCACGTATAGTCGATTTGAAGCAAATCGCCTAGCGTCGCCCCGGCCCCTTTCGCCAACAGTTCGGCCCGATGGCGCGCGTTCGCCGCCGCGCTCGCGAGCAGTTCATCTTGAACCGAATCCGCATCCTTGATCGTGAACGAGATGGACAGCTTCGGTTCGGCTAACGAGTTGCTGACGTGTTCGATGACCGCGGACAACTGTTTCGTATCGAGCGGAAACTCGAGCTTCGTCTTCTGCTGACAGACGTAACCCCGGAACCGAGACTTGTAGTTGCCTTGTTTGTCGCGGTAGCTCTCATAGTCGGTGTCGATCGAGAAGTCGGTCGTTTTGAGCGCTGCCTTCTCGAATCCGGCCTGCTCGACTGCCTTTTGCAGCCGCGTGACGGCGAGTGCCGCCCCGTTCATCGTCTCCTCATAGCGGACAGCTCGTGACGTTAAATCCATTCTCACGACAATCAAATCAGGCTTGGCCGATACTTTCCCTGTGCCTTTCACGGTGATGGTGCGGTCCATATGATTTCCCCCTTCTGAGTTTAAAATCATGTGATTTTTTAGACCAATTGATGGAGCCTCATTCGTGTAAGTAAGTTTCAGCTTTAATCTTCATAGAATTCATCAATCTCCCATCATCGGTGAGGTTGATTATTTTTACGCTTTTCACTTCTCACGCCCGAATTGTCAATGACACCACGAGTCCGATGAGATAGCCGAGTGCTGTTCCTGTCGCAATCCCATACACCAATTCAAATCCGAGTAGGAGCGAACTGATGATGCCAATCCCCGCTCCAAACACTAGTCCGAGTCCTACACCCGACGCTCGCCAATTCTGTTCTGTCATCGTAGTCTCCCCTCTCCTATATATCCCTTCCCGTTAACGGAACCGGTCCATCATGAACGCCTCTACGTCATCGAGTGTTTCAGCCCCACGTAGCGACGGATAGGCGTCTCGACTGAAGACGAGCCCTTCGTCCGTGTTCAGGAACATGTATCGCTCACCGTCCGGAAAGCCGTAATCACTCACATCCATGACTTGAAGCGTGGCCCCGTTTTGTGACCAGACGTGGGAAGTTTCATGCAGTCTCGGCATAAAAATCCCTTCCATGCCGAGGCGAAGCTCGGAGATGATGTCCGCATCCGACTGAAGCACTTTCGAACCGACACCTGCAACGGTGAGTACTTTCATCTCACTCCCCGGCTCAACCTCGCCCCGATAGACGTCTGTCACGCCGATCGTCACGATCGACTGATATTCCTCTTGTCCGTTGAAATCGAGCTCGATGTGGTCAATCTGTTTGACGACGCCTCGCACCACGACAGGCTCCCATTTCGAGAACAGTTCATCTTCACTCATCTCGATCAGGTTTGCCGACGACATCCCGACATCGATGTCCTTTTCATCGATATACGCGACCGACATATTGCTCGAGCTGTCCGACAGCGGGATCTGTTCTTTAAACCCATCCCATGTCACGGCAAAGAGTGTGACGGCAGCGACAGCGATGAGATCGCCCATCCAACGCCTATGTCTCCGTTTCTTTCCCTCGACTTCCATCGATTCCTCGACGAAACGGTCATCGACGTCCCCCATCAAACGTGTGAGCCTCATAGCGCCACCCCTTCCGCTTCGAGTACTTGCTTCAAGTCGTTCCGTGTCCGAAGCAGCACCATTTTCACCTTGCTCTCGCTCACGTTGCGTATCTTCACGATATCCTTGATCGACTGAAAGTGAAAGTAACGCCCCATGAAAATCTGCCGGGTCTCTTGCGGCAACTGGGCCAAAAAGTCGTTCAACAACTCGACGATTTCCGAATCGGTCGCGGCGGAGGCGGCGAGACAGTGCTCGAGCTCGCTCGCGATAAGCGGGACTTGCCCCGCTCCACGCTTCTTGGCGTTCGCTTTCTCATACTTGTGGAGCGCGACGTTCCGGACCAGCTTTGCCAAGTAGGCAGCGAACCGCGCTGGACGTGTCGGCGGAATTGCTTGCCACGCCTTCATGTACGTGTCATTGACGCACTCGTCCGCGTCCTCCCGGCTATGCAAAATGTTATAGGAAATCGTATGACAATAGCCGCCGTACTTTTGCGCCGTCGCCTCAATCGCTCGCTCGGAACGCCTCCAATACAAATCGATAATCGCTTGATCGTCCAATCGAATCCCCCTCTCGATGTACTTACATCTTTATAGACCGGAAATGAAGTCCATCGGTCACAACTTCTTTAATAGTTTTTTTGAGCGGCTCTTCGCGGCTGGACTCCCCGTCTCGAGTTGCGATTCGAGCAAGGTTTTCAGGTCGTCACGGAAGCGTGAATGCACGGCGCTCAAGTCGAAGATCGCCTGCAAGGAGTTGACGATGACGATGGCGCTAGTCTCCGTAGCAATCCAATCGGTGAGCATATGAACGACATCGGCCGCCTCGTCTTCCGTCCACATCAGCCGTGGCATGAGTTGCGCCAAGTGCCACCTCACTTCTTGTTGAGTGGCACGATGTAACTGTTGGAACAAGGACGCTTGATGCGCTTGAAGCAACTTTGGATGACGGCGTGTCACTTTCTCCATCGCGTCTGCGCTCCGCATCCGAACGACGGGACGGTCATCGGTCAAGCCGGTTATCAATTCGTTGAATCGGTCCGGGTCGTTCCCGACGTAGGCGACGACCTCATCGACGTGGCCGACCGAGCGCAAATCTCCGCCACTCAATACTTCTCGGATGTCCATTCTCCCACCTCTTTTCTCATTCTTAGTTTACAAAAAAAGGGACTCAGTAGACACTGAATCCCTTTCCATGCATATTAGTTATTCTCTTGCTTCAAACGGTCGATGATATTATCCGACTTCACTTTCGAAATCGCGTATACCATCGAAGAACCAACGATCAGGAAAATTATGACCGTGACGAACAAGATATCGCCCCACGGCAACGTGAACGGTGCTTCGAACGTGTTGATCTGCGCCCGGTAAATCAGGTACATGATCAGAACACTGACCGGCACCCCATACGCCAATGCTTTCATGCCATAGAAAATGCTTTCATAATACACCATCTTGTTGAACCCTTTCGGTGTCATCCCGACCGACCGCAGCATAGCAAACTCGCGACGACGGAGCGAGACGCTCGTCGAGATTGTGTTGAAGATATTCGCCACCGAGATGAGCGAGATCAAGACGATAAACCCATAGACGAAAATCGATAACAGCAACAACACCTGCTCTTGTTGTTCACGCTGCTCCGACACGTTGAAGATGTATTGGTCCATATTTTGTTCCGCCTCAATCACTTGTTGCGTCGCCTCAGGATTACTCGTGTTCAAGGCGATTGATGGACTTGATTGTTTCATCAATTGACCAATCGCATCCTCTTCAAACGTCCCTTCCCGAACGATCACATCAAGCCATCCAAGTGAGCTCGTCATCACACCGGTCGGGGGGACGTCGGTCATGGCGCCGATTTTGATCGTTTTGAGCGGTGCCGTCTCGTCCGTTGCGTTCTCGTCCCGGAGTTCAAGCGTATCGCCGATTTCGGTCTCAATCGTCTTCGAGTTCACAAATTTCTTCTTGTCGACGTCTTGATACGATACTTCATCAATCAAGACGGCACCCGGCATCTCCCCGTCTTCAAAATTGCTGGCGGATGCCCCGATCTGCTTCAAGTACGCATCGAAACTTTCATCATCTAATTGATAAAGAGAAACGTAGTACACAAATTTCCCATCGACGAACGTGGACACCAAGTCTTCATTCTCGGTGACCGCGCTCGGTAACCGCGCTTCGTCAACCACCGTCTGGACGGTCGTATTCTCGAAGTACGTCCCACCCGTCACATTGTCCAACGTCTCATAGCGACGTAAGTCATCCTTCGTGAGATTCGACCCGTTCACGAGGATATCGAACTCGTACGTGCCTTGTGACATCTCGAGTGACTGTTCGAGCCGGTCCGTGAAGTAACTGACGACTAAAAACAGCACGATACTGATGACGAGCGAGAACACCGTCGCCAAATACCGTTTCCGGTTGCGTTTTGTGTTTTTCAGCCCAATCTCCGCTTCCAATCCGAAGATCCGTCGCACGAGTTTCGAGGTCTTCACGTTCTTCGACGTCAGTCGCACGTCCTGGGTTTGACGAATCGCATCAATCGCCGAAATCTTAGATGCGCGGCGGGCCGGCAGGTAGCAGGAAATGAAGATTGTTACGCTCGAAATGAGGACCGTCAACAAGAGTGTGAGCGGTGTGACGACGACCTCAAACTTCTCCGTCACGTTGAGCGCCTTCTCCGCAAAGGCATTGATGAACAGGAACGTGACCCCGATTCCGGCCACCCCGGCAATGATACCGATTGGGATGCTAATCCCTCCGATGATCAGTCCTTCAAAAAAGACCGAGTTTCGTTTTTGCCGTTTCGTCGCCCCGACACTCGCGAGCATCCCGAGGTAGCGTGAGCGCTCAGATACGCTGATGGCAAAGGCATTATAGATGAGCGAAATCGAGCCGATGACGATGACCGCCATGATGATGCCACCGAACCCGTACAGCGTCTTGCGCAAGCCGTCATCATCGGTCACCCCATAATAGCGAAGCAACGACGCGTTATAGGCAATTCCTTCAATTTTCTGTTCGCGCATCAGTTGTTTCGTTTCTTCATAAATCGAGCCGTTCACGTCGTTCAAGGCGACGAACGTATCGACGATCGCACCGTTCAACGCTTTGTCGTCAATGTATCCGACGACCGTATAGCCCGGCGACCAAGTCGGCTCCCAGGCTGGGCGCGTCATCGTGCCGACGACGGTCAACGTCACCGTATCCTCGATTTTCAACTGTTCAAGCATCGTCTCCCCGTCACGGATCAAGCCATCGTTTTGGGTTAATACGCGACCTGATGATTCGTCCATGCGCTCACCGATCTCGAGCGTCAATTCATCCCCGATATTGTACGTGACTTGCGCATTTTGACGGATGGCCTCAGAAATAACGACTTCGCCTTCTTTGTTTGGCAAGCGTCCCTCCGTCAAGTCGACGGGAAAGTTCTTGAGCCCTGACGTGTTATAGTTCCGGACGTATAAGTACGGTTTATAAGCATTCTGTGAATTCTTTAATTCTGCATAGCCGTCACTTGAAAGGATGACATCCTTCGTCGATGCATCATTTCGAATTGCCTCGACCTGCTCCTCATTCGTGTTGATGTATTGGACGTGCCATTCTCCATTGTCCGCGATGTCTTGACGAATCATCAAGTCTAAGAACGATGAACCGAGTGTCGTCACAGCCGTGATCATCGAGACCGAAATGATGACCCCGATGATGGTGACGAGCGAACGCCGCTTGTTTTCACGCAAGTGTCGAAGCGTCATTTTATTGATGATGTTCATGAGCGGACGACCTCGTTCTTCGCAATCTTCCCATCCTCGATCGAGATGATCCGGTCGGCCTGCAAGGCGATTCGTTCGTCATGCGTGATGATGATCAGCGTCTGATTGAACTTCTTGTTGAACAGTTTGAGGAGGCTCATGATTTCTTCACTGTTTTGACTGTCCAAGTTCCCTGTCGGCTCATCGGCCAAGATGATGGCCGGGTTGCTGATGAGCGCCCGACCGATGGAAACGCGTTGTTGCTGCCCGCCAGACAATTGGTTTGGCAGATGAGTCAATCGGTTCGACAGACCAAGGATGCCGATGATGCGCTCCAAATGGGCGGCGTCGACTTTTTGCTCGTCCAACAACATCGGCAGTGTGATGTTCTCCTCGACCGTCAAAATCGGGATTAAGTTGTAAAACTGATAAATCAAACCGATTTGACGACGACGGAAGATGGCGAGCTGTGTCTCGTCTAACTTGTAAATATCCGTATTGTCGATCAACACCTGTCCACTCGTCGGCACGTCGACACCGCCGAGCAAATGTAACAACGTCGACTTCCCCGAGCCCGACGGTCCGACGATACAGACGAACTCGCCTTTTTTGACCGTGAACGACACGTCATCGAGCGCCCGCACTTCCATCTCGTCTTTTCCGTATACTTTCGATAAGTGTTGCACTTCTAATATGTTCATGGTTGCACCCTCCAGTACTTAATCTACTTTGAGTGTACCGAGCGAGTGTGACACGTCCGTGACTCAAAAGTGACTGTTTCGTCACTTAGACGATTGCTTTGTAGAATCGAATTTGAAACGCGGTCCCGGCTCCACGTTCACTGCGGACGGTCAGTTCACCTTGTTGGCTTGTGATGATGCTGTGGGCCATGGCAAGCCCGATGCCGACGCTGTCGTCACTCGCATTCATACCCTTATAAAAACGTTGGAAAATATACGGGATGTCTTGTTTGGCGATGCCGCTCCCCGTGTCACGGATGACGATTTCCGTGTACAGTGTGTTCTCGCTAAATTCGATGAACAGCTCCCCTTCTTCCGGTGTATGTTCGACGCAATTTTTCAAGATGTTGATGAGCGCCTCGGTCGTCCACTTCAAGTCGCCTTCGAACGTGACATCACGCTCACCCGTAATCTGAAGCCGCTGCATTTTGATATCGATTGGCACGAGCATCGGTTTCGTCACGGCTTGAACGAGTGCGGGGACGGATACCGGTTCCCGTTTGAACTGAATCGTCCCGGCATCGATTTTAGACAGCTTGAGCAGTGACGAGACGAGCCACTCCATCCGCTCGAGCTGCACTTGTACGTTATGCGTGAACTCTTGACGCTTGTCATCTGACAGCCGTGGGTCACTGAGCAAGTCCGCCATGACGGTCATCGAGGTGAGCGGGGTTTTCAGCTGATGGGAGATGTCGGAGAGGGCATCCGTCAACTTCTGCTTGTCCTCTTCGAGATGCGTCCCTTGCTCGGACAGCATCTTCGTCACTTTATAGATTTGGCTCTTCAATAGACTGAGCTCGCCTTCACGGTTGTCGCGGACATCGAGTTTATAATTGCCGTTGCTGATCTCTTGCAGGTAACTCGACAGCTGATTGATTTCCCGATAGCGCCACGTCGTGAACCGATATGTCACGATCAAGAACGCGACCGACAAAAGGAGGACGAGAATGACGGCCTCCATCGATAGGAACAAAGATGCGACGATAGAAGCCACCCCAATCAGCAGCAACAGACTGACTAAATAGATACGGATTTCTCGATTGCGCAACATGTCAGCGTTCCACCTTATAGCCAATCCCGCGAACCGTCTTAATCAACGTCGGCCGTTGCGGGTCGTCTTCGAGCTTCTCGCGTAACCGTTTGATGTAGACGGTCAACGTATTGTCATTCACGAAGTCCCCACCCATGTCCCAAATCTGGTCGAGCAGCTGGGCGCGGGACAACACTTGTCCTGTATGTCTGCCGAAGATGAGCAATAAGCGGTATTCAAGCGCCGTCAATAAAATCTCGCTCCCATCCTTTGTGACTTTGGCGTCTTGGGTATTGATTTCAACCGCCCCGATTGTCAAAACGGGTGAGCTGGCTTGTTTATGGTAGCGGCGCAATACCGAGTGAATCCGTGAGATGAGTTCACGGACCCGGAACGGTTTCGTGATGTAGTCGTCCGCCCCCATATCGAGTCCCATGACGACGTTCACTTCATCATCGAACGCCGTCAAAAAGATGACGGGCGTATCCTGTTTTTGCTTCACGAGCCGACATAAGTCATAGCCGCTCCCGTCCGGCAACGACAAGTCGAATAGACACAGGTCGATCGTATGTAACTGTTGTTCAATCAAACGTGTCGCGTCGGTCGCGTTCTGGCACAACGTCGTCGTGAATTGTTCTTGTTCGAGCGAATATTGGAGACCGGAGGCGATTGTCCGGTCGTCTTCCACGATTAAAATGTGCATGTCTACTCCTCCTGTTTCGTTTCGACTACTCAAACTTCTCTTCCAATTCTATCGAAAAAAGGGACCCAGTATACACTGAATCCCGGTAAAACATTATTCGACTGTCGATGCTGCCTCGGCAAGCGCCGCTTCTTCTCTATGATAGTTCTCAACGAACGCATCGAGATGTGCCCGCACTTCGTCTGTCGATTTTGTGTCCATGAGCTTCACACGGAGGTCACTCGCCCCGCGGAACCCTTTCACGTAAATCTTGAAGAAGCGGTGCAAGTTCGAGATTGAACGCGGCACCTCTTCTTGGAACTTGTCTTGCAGGTCGAGTTGGAGACGAAGCAAGTCGAGGTACTCTTCCATCGAGTGCTCACGCGGCTCTTTCTCGAACGCGAACGGGTTCTTGAAAATCCCGCGGCCGATCATGACGCCGTCGACACCGTACTTCTCGACGAGTTCGAGACCCATCTGACGGTCGAGGATGTCGCCGTTGATCGTGATGAGCGTATCCGGTGCGATCTCATCACGCAGTTTGACGATATCCGGGATCATCTCCCAGTGCGCATCGACTTTACTCATCTCGTTACGTGTGCGCAAGTGAATCGACAAGTTGGCGATGTCTTGCTTCAAGAGATGCGTCAACCAGTCGCGCCACTCGTCGAGCTTCGCAAAACCGAGACGCGTCTTGACGCTGACCGGGATTCCGCCGGCTTTCGCCGCTTGGATGAGTTCCGCCGCGACGTCAGGACGGAGGATGAGTCCGCTCCCTTTCCCGCGTTTGGCCACGTTCGGGACCGGGCAACCCATGTTGATGTCGAGGCCTTTATAGCCCATCTCGGCCATGCCGATGCTCATCTCGCGGAAGTAGTCCGGGTTGTCGCCCCAAATGTGGGCGACCATCGGCTGCTCGTCCTCAGTAAACGTCAAGCGTCCACGCAAGCTGCCTTTCCCTTCTGGATGGCAATAGCTGTCCGAGTTCGCGAACTCGGTGAAAAAGACGTCAGGTCGGCCGGCATGGGCGACGACATGGCGGAAGACGACATCGGTCACGTCTTCCATCGGGGCAAGTATAAAGAATGGACGCGGCAGATCGCGCCAGAAGTTTTCTTTCATAAAAATCATTCCCTTTCGTAGTCAATCCAATAAAATCACTTCATCTATCTTATTATGGACGCGGGAATGTATCAACTGACAATACTTTAAAAAGCTCAGCCTTGTTCATTTTCGATGATTTTAAAGAAGTGAGCAAATCCGTCCTGCAGCAAATACTCTAATATACGATTCGTGTGCTCAGATTCGACAACTTGAACATTCAACAGCGTTTGGAGCACCATCCCATCGATTGCAGCCATCGTCCACGCGGCGACCGCTCTCGTCGAGGGTCCGCGTTCAACGCCGTACGCTCTCACAAAGATAGCTTCGACGCGATTGATCCAATCCTCGTATTTTTCTTTAAACTTATTTTGTAACTCCACATTCCCGAGCATCGCCTCATGAGCCAAATAAAACTGCAAACGGCTTTCCGCATCTTTTTTGAGTCGGTCTTGCATCCCATCAAAGATTTCTTGAATGATTTCGCGGGCCTCTTTCTTATCTTCAATCGAGATGGTCGCGATTCGTCGAATCTCACCTAATCCTTCGTCCATCACGTCATACAGAATAGCCTCTTTCGAACTGTAATAATGATAGATCGCGCCCGTGCTAAAGCCTGCTTTTTTTGCGATTCCTCGAAGCGTCGTACCTTGAATCCCGTTTTCGATAATCGTCGCTCGCGCCGCTTCTAATATCTTTTGTTTTCCTTCGTTCATCATATGCCCGACGCTCCTCACGTAATAATGGCTAATTATATCATAATGATTTGTCTGATTTATGACATGTCCCTGTGACGTACCAAACCGTATTGACATCGCTCTCATTAGTTTGTTACACTTTTCACATAAACATAACGAACGTTCGGTATGTTTAAAGACATCATCTTTTCGTCGTTGCTTCATCACTATCCTTTAGAAATGAAAGGGGCGTTATCGTATGTTCTTCTTTGAGTCTATCCCTTGGTACAATGTCGTGATGTGGTTCGTCGTCTTCGGTCTATTAATCGGGTTGAATGAAATCGTCCGATCTAGCAAAAAAGCAAGTATCTTCATGTTCATGGCCGTACCGATCGCCTTAACCCCGATTTGGTTTTTCACCGCCGATCCTGAAATCACCTCATGGTTCCATTGGGTGAAAGTGTATTCAGCATTGGCCGGAAGCTTGATTTACATGGTCATCCGCTTCACCGATTACCATAAGAAGCATCCATGGTATTTGATGCTCGTCCCAGGTATTTTGGCACTCAACATCGTCGAGGCCGTCGTTCGAGAGTCCCAAGTCGGCATCATGGGATTTGAAGGGATGGTCGATGGGATGTACTACATCTCGGGCGGGTGGAACTACGTGAACGCCGTCGCCGGAATCTTGAACTTGGTCCTCATCTGCGGCTGGGTCGGGATCTTCGCGACATCTGGTAAGAAAAAAGACATGCTCTGGCCCGACCAGACGAAGCTATGGATTATCGCCTATGGTGTTTGGAACATCGCCTACGTCTATTCATGTGCGCCGGGTAACGCTTTTTACTCAGGCTTCGCTTTGAACATCGCTGCGACAGTGCCCGTACTCTTATGGGCAAAAGGTACATGGATGCAAAACCGTGCCCAGACGCTCTCGTTTTGGATGATGTGGGTCATGACGTTCCCTTACTTCTTTGCTGTCGGTAGCACGTTCAATGTGAGTGTGTCCTACAACCCGGCAGCGAACTGGACGATCGCCCTGCTCAGTTTGGCACTGAACGTCGTCCTCGCCGTCTGGCAAGTGACGCGAATCGTCAAATACAAACTCAATCCGTTGAAAGATGAATTGTGGAAAGATACGAACGAGTATAAAGAAATCAACGCGATGCGTGAAGACACTGCTCCTGAACGGGAAGCTGTCATCGGTAAAGCATTGTAAACAAAAGACGGGCCTCAATGCCCGTCTTTTGTTACGTGCATTTAGATAGCTTTGAGAGCAGCTGAAAATAAGTTGCCTCTTCAAAAAAGATTTTCCGTGTATGATATAATTGTAAATAATTTGATCAAAGTGAAAAGGGTGAGAAAAGTGGATAAGAATTCATATATCGAACGTCAAAAACAAGTGAAATTTGCAGTTGGTATGGCTGCAATCGATGGGGGAAAACCAAGTCCTTTCACACAAAAATTGCTAAGTCGATATGAAAATGGCGAGATCACTTCAGCTCAGTTTAAACAAGCCATTATGGGGCAGTATGCGAAAGCACAGCAATCCTAATGGATCCTTACGTTTACCCCAATACAAGTGTGCTTATAAATAAGCTTGGGATAACTGACGAGCAACAACTGATTACTGTTGAAGCGCAACTTATCATTGCAAACTTATTAGAAATCGAATCGCTCATTTCGAAAGTAGACTTCGATAGTTATCATTCTCTACAACAAATCCATCGACATCTATTCAACGAACTATATGAATGGGCCGGCGATTTTCGCTCAATCAATATCTATAAAAATGAGCGAATTTTGGGCGGTATATCTGTGATTTACAGTGATTCTTTGCAGATTCAAACGGACTTAGCATCTATCTTTGATTGGAAACAAAAAATCACATGGACCCATCAAAATATACGACTGCCCATCTATTTCGCTAAGCTAATGACAGATTTGTGGCGGGTTCATCCTTTTCGCGAAGGGAATACCCGTACCGTTTCTGTTTTCATGAAACTTTTCGCTCAACATCATAATTTGTCTTTTAATGCAGAATTGCTTTCTAATAACGCTGGTTACCTTAGAAATGCCCTCGTCATGGCTGCCATCAATGAAGTGCCAGATCCGACCTATTTATACAAAATCATAAATGATGCTTTATCTATTGATGTCTCTAATAGCTTGTCAGATAGTGACGCTTCTTCTGAAAAGTATCGCACAATTGGTTCATATAACGTTTCTAGTTACGAAGAGAATCCGTTCTCTACAGACCCTCATGAATCATAATTCAAAAAAACAGACAACCTTAGAGAAACCGTTCATCGGTCACACTAAGGTTGTTGTTTTTCTAATGTCATTAGATGAAGGCCTTAACTTTTAATGTATTCGCGTTATTGTGGACTTAACTCTCCCGTACCAAACGTTGCATCGAACGCCCGACACCAGATCACGACGGTCGTGTATTGCGTGAAATCAACATCTTCAGGAATCAAATAATTTTGGTTCCCGGTATTGCCCTTTAATGCGCCTAGACGAATTCCTTCTGTCGTCTCCATCTCCGGCTGAATCAAATAGACGAACAAGTCGGGCCCATTTGTCGTTTGGAAATCTTCGAAGCGCAGGTACACGCCGTCTTCTGCACGGATCGTTTGAATGTTCCCTGACGTTTCATAGTTCTTTTCTCCATCCATGAACACTCCTGCCAAGTCGGCAAACTCCTTAGCGGTGCCGTCATCCTCAGACGACGGGGGTTCCGTCGCTTCCTCGGCTTCGCCCTCCTCGTCTACAGTTGCGTCAATTGACGTCGGCGGAAGTCCCTCATCAACCGTCTCGTCCAAGAAAATAGGAGAAATGAGCCACCACCCAATCAACAGGACGGCTACTCCCACTATACCTAGGATCACTTTTGTCACGTTTCGCATCCTCTTCACTCCTTTTCATGAGAAAATCTTCAGTTCTCAGTACAAGTAACCTACTAAATCCAAATGACCGTCCGACCATGCTTTATTCCCTACAGGCCGAATCATCAACTCATCAAAGGATGCTTCCCCAATTCCACGTGTCATCTGCCGTTCATCGTCGATTTTGAGCCACGTACACGTGTTGTTGACATGGTTGAATCCCGCTCGTAAATAAAGATCAGGTCGGTCCGCAAACAATAAGAGGAAATCGACTTGATTCGTCTCTCCTACACCAATGACCTCATCCAATAACGCCTTACCAATACCGTCGCCCTGCATCTCTTTTTTGACGCATAAATCAATCACACCAAGAACTTGAATCGGTTCCCCGTTCAAATTCATCACTCGATAGTCTAGTCCGACATGACCAACGACTTGACCTTCGTCCCCAAAAGCGAGAAGACGGAGGTGAGGCAATTGCTTGAAATATCGACGATTCGGATAGAGCGGTTCAAATGACACCACCAACAACTCACTGATTTCATTACTCAATGTCTCATCAAGTTCTAACTCTACATAACGCTGAATCTTCATCCACACGCTCCTTATCGTCTTGATCCTAAAAAAACCTCCGATTTCAAACAAAATCGAAGGTTCATCTGTATTCATCTTATTCCACTTTCTCTAACCACGCCACCGTCTCCACATGCGCCGTATGCGGGAACATGTCGACCGGTGTGACTTCGACTAATTTGTAGCCACGGTCCGCAAGATAACGCATATCGCGCGCTTGCGTCGCGACGTTACACGACACGTAGACGATGCGCTTCGGTGCCATCTCGACCATCGTCTCGAGGAACGACTCGGCACAGCCTTTACGCGGCGGATCGACGACGATGACGTCTGGATTGATGCCATCCTTCTTCCACTGCGGCAACACATCTTCCGCCGCTCCACACGCGTACGTCACGTTGTCGTTTTCGTTGACGAGCGCGTTCTGTTTCGCGTCCTCAATCGCTTCCGGTACGACTTCGACGCCGTACACGTGCGCCGCTTTCCGGGCGAGGAACAGACTGATCGTCCCGATGCCGCAATAGGCGTCGACGACTTGTTCCGTCCCGGTGAGTTGCGCGTATTCGAGCGCCTTGCCGTACAGCTTCTCCGTCTGGATCGGGTTGACTTGGAAGAACGAGTGCGGGGAAATCGTGAACGTCAGTCCGCCGATTTTGTCCTCAATCGTCTCATGGCCATACAACAATTTGTTCGTCGACCCTAAGATGACGTTCGTCTTGTCCGGGTTGACGTTTTGCATGATCGACGTCAAGTCCGGCAGACGTTTCAAGATGTCGGCGACAATCTCATTCACGCCTTTGATTTTCGTCGTCTTCGTGATGAGGACGATCATCAATTCACCCGAATGGTAGCCGTAACGGGCCATGACGTGGCGGATGACGCCGCGCCCGGTCTTCTCATCGTACGCCGGCACACCGTGCGCCGCGAGCACGTCACGGACGACTTGGACGGCCTCATCGTTGCGCTCGTCTTGGATGAGACATTCCTTCATCTCGACGATGTCGTGCGAACGTGGACGATAAAAACCGGCGACGAGGCGGCCGGCCTCGTCTTTGAACGGCACTTGCGCCTTGTTGCGGTAACGCCATGGTTCCGGCATGCCGATCGTCTCGTGGACAGGCACATCGAATTGGCCAAGTCGCTTCAACGCATCGACGACACGGTCCCGTTTTTGACGGAGCTGGCCGTCGTAGCTGAAGTGTTGGAGCTGACAGCCCCCGCACTGATAGAAAATCGGGCACGGTGGCTCAACGCGGTCCGCACTCGCTTCTTTCACATCGATCAAGCGGGCGAACCCGTACTGTTTATTCGTCTTCGTCACGACGATCTCCACGGTCTCTCCCGGAAGTGCGTTCGGGACGAACAACGTATAACCGTCGACGCGTGCCACGCCCGCGCCCTCATGCGTGAGGTCGTGGATGTGGACGTCGAGACGGTCATTTTTTTGGACTGGTAACATGAGTCTCTCCTTTCCCGATTCAAAAAATAGTGTGTATTGGTTCATACCCGTTCCAAGCGAACGAAAAGCTCGGCGTGTGCGCCACGCCGAGCCGAATCATTCTGCTTTCTCGTTTGACACGTTGAACAGCTGTTTGATCATCTGCTCGCGTTCATACTGGGCGTTCAAGTCTTCCATCTCACGGATGCGCGCGTTCGGTGCGAGCACCGTCAAGTGACGGAACAAGTTTCGCATCTCGCCCGTGCATTCGCCGCCGTATTCGCCGTCGATATTGAGACTCATCCGTTCCGTCGTCGTCTTCATCTTGACGCGTCCCGTCTTGACGTGCTCGACGAGCGGACTCGACAAGTGCTCACCACGGAGCAACAAACCGACGACGTGGATGAACTCGAACAAGTTACACTTGCGCAAGATGAACAAGTCGAACAGTCCGTCGTTCAGTGAGGCGTGTGGTGAAATCTTCTCGAAGCCACCGACCGAGTTCGAGTTCGACGTGAGGAAAATCATGACCTCGCCGCTGAACGTGCCCTCGTCGTGCTCGAGCTCGATATACGTCGGCTTGATGAGTGGAAGCTTCTCCATCCCTTTGACGTAATAGGCGAGCTGACCGAGCGCCGTCTTCAGTTTCGACGGCACCTCGTACGACAGCTCCGTCATGATGCCGCCACCGGCGATATTGATGAAGTAGTGGATATCCCCTGTCTCCCCTTCAATCTCACCGAGGTCGACCGGCATCTCGAAACCGTCACAGATGACGTCGAGGGCACCGACGACGTTGAGCGGAATCCGCATCGCTCGGGCAAAGTCGTTCGTCGTTCCGACTGGGATGAGTCCGATCGTCGGACGCGTGTCGAGCGGGGCGAGTCCCGAGATAACCTCGTTCAGCGTCCCGTCCCCACCAGCCGCGATAATCAAGTCGAACTCGGCCTCCGCGGCTCGAACGGCTTCGAGCGTCGCGTCGCCGATTGCTTTCGTCGCGTACGTCGACGTCTCATAACCCGCATCCTCGAGGCGGTTCAAAATGTACGGGAGTTCCCGTTTGATCACTTCTTTTCCAGATGTCGGGTTATAGATGACCCGTGCGCGTTTTCGTTGCATACTATTCTCTCCCCATGCTCAAGTCGAGCGAAAAGCGAGACACAAGTGCCTCGCCGCTTGTTTAGCGTTTGGCGATCTCTTCGTGGAACAAGCCATCGAGGAGTGCCGGGTTCGCCATCCCTTTCGTCTGCTTCATGATCTGTCCGATGATAAAGCCTTTGGCACGGTCTTTCCCGTTCTTAAAGTCTTCAATCATCTGCGGATGCGCTTCGAACAAGTCAAGGATGTAGCCGCGGAGCAAGTTCTCGTCCGAGATTTGGGCGAGACCGTTCGCTTCGACGTACGCCTTCGGCTCGGCGCCTTCTTCGATCATGGCTGTGAACACGCGTTTGGCGATCTTCGAAGAAATTGTACCTTCTCCAATCAAACGAATCAACTCCGCGAGCGAGCTCGGCGTCAATTTCATCGTCTCGATCGTATCGTCCGATTTGTTCAAGTGGCCGAGCACTTCGCCCATGAGCCAGTTCGCTGCCGCTTTCGGTTCGGCACCGGCCGCAGTCGTCGCTTCGAAGAAGTCCGAGAACTCCCGCGTCGACGTGAGCGCCTTGGCGTCATAAGCCGACAAGCCGTAGTTGTTCATATAACGTTCGCGACGTGCGACCGGAAGTTCCGGAAGCGTGGCGCGGATGCGTTCTTTCCATTCCTCATCGATTTCGAGACGGACGAGGTCCGGCTCTGGGAAGTAGCGGTAATCGGCCGCTCCTTCTTTGACACGCATGAGGATCGTCTTCTTCGCCGCCTCGTCAAAACGGAGCGTCTCTTGACGCATGACGCCGCCCGTGATGAGCAGTTTACGGTGACGGTCTTCCTCATACTCGAGCGCCTTCAAGACGTTCGAGAACGAGTTCAAGTTTTTGAGCTCCGTCTTCGTGCCGAACGGCTCTTGACCGAACGGACGGACCGAGATGTTACAGTCGCAACGGAGCGACCCTTCTTCCATCTTGACGTCCGAGACGCCCGCGAACGAGAGCACTTCTTTCAAGCGCTCAAGATAAGCGACGGCGTCTTTCGGTGAACGCATGTCAGCCTCACTGACGATTTCGATGAGGGGTGACCCGGTCCGGTTGAAGTCGACGACCGAGTGTTTCTCGCCCGTGTGGTTCATCTTCCCGGCATCTTCTTCGAGATGGACGCGTTCGATGCGGAACCGTTTCATCTCACCGTCGACTTCGACGTCGACGTGGCCGTTGAAACCGATCGGCTGGTCGAACTGCGAGATTTGGTACGCTTTCGGCGTATCCGGATAGAAGTAGTTCTTGCGGTCAAATTTCGTATCGGTCGCGATTTCGCAGTTGAGTGCCATCGCGGCCTTGATGGCGAGATTGACCGCCTCTTCGTTCAATTTAGGCAAGACGCCCGGGTGTCCGAGACAAATCGGACACGTCTGTGTATTCGTTTCGGCACCGTATGTGCGCGAGCAGCCACACCAAATCTTCGACTTCGTGCTCAGCTCGGCGTGCACCTCGATCCCGATGATCGTTTCAAAGTTCATCGTACGTCCTCCTTAGAGCTGTGGCATCTTGAAACCGCCGTTTGCTTGTTCAAAAGCATGGGCCACGCGGTAGAGTGTTGGTTCACTGAAATGGTTCCCGATGATCTGTAAACCGACCGGGAGGCCTTCTGACAAGCCAGCCGGTACCGAGATGGCCGGGATGCCCGCCAAGTTGACCGGAATCGTCATAATATCGTTGGCATACATCGTGAGCGGATCTTCGAGCTGGTCACCGAGTTTGAACGCGACCGTCGGCGCAGTCGGTCCGATAATCGCGTCGTAGTCGGCGAACACGTTCGCGAAGTCTTGCTTCATGAGCGTGCGGACCTGTTGCGATTTCTTGTAGAACGCATCGTAATAACCCGAGCTGAGTGCGTACGTCCCGAGCATGATGCGGCGTTTCACTTCTTCCCCGAAACCTTGTTCGCGCGAATACGTGAACACTTCTTCGAGCGCATCGGCCTCGGCGCGACGTCCGTAACGGATGCCGTCAAACCGGGCGAGGTTCGAAGATGCTTCTGATGACGCGAGCAAGTAGTATGTCGGGAGCGCGTATTTCACTGTCGGGAGCGAGACCTCCTCGACCGTCGCACCGAGCGATTTGAGCGTCTCGACCGCTTCTTCAATTTGTTTGCGGACACCGTCTGACACGCCTTCGGCCATGAACTCTTTTGGAAGTGCGAGCTTCATGCCTTTGATGTCGCCGTGAAGCGATTTCGTGTAATCCGGAAGGTCGACCGTTGCTGACGTCGAGTCCATGTCGCAATGACCGGCAATCGCGTTCAACAAGTAGGCGTTATCTTCGACCGTACGTGTGAGCGGACCGATTTGGTCGAGCGACGAGGCGAATGCGACGAGGCCGTACCGTGAGACGAGACCGTACGTCGGTTTCATCCCGACGACGCCACAATAGGCTGCCGGCTGACGAATCGAGCCACCCGTATCCGAGCCGAGGCTGAACAGGACTTGTCCGGCCGCGACCGTTGCTGCTGAACCGCCTGACGAACCGCCTGGTACGCGCGTTGGGTCCCACGGGTTACGGACGACTTTGAACGCCGAGTTCTCGTTCGATGAACCCATCGCGAACTCGTCCATGTTCAACTTCCCGATTGTGACGGCACCGGCGTCATGGAGACGCTCGACGACAGTCGCATCATGGGCCGGGACAAAGTTCTCGAGGAACTTCGAGGCACACGTCGTGCGTGTCCCTTTCGTGACGATGTTGTCTTTGACGCCGATCGGCAAACCGAAGAGCGGGTTGTCCGAGGTCTTGGCGAGCTCGTCCATCCGTTTCGCCTGTTCGAACGCGTCTTCGTTGAGCGTCAAGAAGGCACCGATTTTCTCGTCGGTCGCCTCGATGCGGTCAAATGATTCTTTGACGAGGTCGGATACCGTGACTTCGCCTTCTTTTATAAGCGTATGCAGCTTGGCTACACCGTGATCAAATAAACTCATGAAGGGCCTCCTTATTCAAAGACCGCTGGGACACGGACTTGGCCGTTCTCCCAATCAGGTGCCATCCGTTCGACTTCCTCGCGTGGAAGTGAAGGACGAACCTCGTCTTTGCGTAGTACGTTTTTCAAATCTAGGGCATGGGTCGTCGGGATGACGCCCGTCGTATCCAATTCATCGAGTTGCTCGGCGAACTCGAGGATTTTTGTCAATTGCTCCGTGAAGTGCGTCACTTCATCTTCTGTGATCGCAAGTCGGGCGAGTCCGGCGACGTGCCGAACTTCAGCTTCTGTGATTCGAGCCAAAGGTTCCACCTCCAACAGTTTTCAATACATCGTCCATTATCATACCACTTTTTTATAAGACAAAAAAGAAAATCCCATCTCGCCAATCTTGATGTCTTTTTTGAAAACTTAGGGAATGTCCTCGTAATATTGACTCGTTTCCAAAAACGCCTATTCGGTCCGTCCCCTAATCTCATTATGCTTAGAAAGAAGCATTATTTTTTCGAGGGGGATTCCTATGTCAATTCGTAATAAACTGATCGTCGCGTTCACCGTCTTGCTCGTGTTGTTGCTCGGGGTGAGCGGCTACTCGTTTTATGCGTTGAATGCATCCAAGGCCGCCCAACAAGATATGACCGTCTCGTGGGTACCGGGGATGGACCAAATTCATCTCGTCGATAAACAGCTGCTTGAGATTCGTCAACAGATGATGCGTCACGCCTTGATCGAGGACGAGGTGACGAAGCAAAATGTCGAAACGAACCTCAACACGGGCATCACGATTCTCGAACAACAAATGAGCGGTTATTCATCGACCATCATCACGAAAGCCGATCAAGAGCTGTTCGATCAAGCGACGGATCAATGGGCGACATTTAAAACGAACATCGAGGAGCTCGTCCGCATCTCGAACGAGGACGGTCAAGCCGCGGCCGACGCCTATATCCGGGACACGGCGACACCGGCCGCCGACGCCCTCTCGAACACGCTCGGTCTGCTCGTCAACTTGAACCGCGATGAGATTCGGTCTGACACGGAATCCGGTGCGGCGCTGTTCGAACAAGTCCAGCTCACGCTCATCGTCATCATGGCCGCGGCCGTCATCTTCACCGTGCTTATGATGGTGTTCATCTTCCGCTCGATTTTCGAGCCGCTCAAGGAGTTCAAAGTGAAGATGCGGGAGTTGGCCACGAGCGAAGGTGATTTGACGACGGCCATCCCGGTGAAGCGCCGCGACGAGTTCTCGGGACTCGCCCGCGACTTCAACCAGTTCCTCGCCAATCTGCGGCAATTGATTTTGCAAGTGAACGGTGTGTCTCACGGGGTGACCGAACAGTCGGCACACATGTATGACGAGTTGCGCGAGCTCGACACGTATATGACGACGACGGCCGCCACGACCGAGGACTTGACGGCCGGGATGCAACAGACGGCCGCGAGCGCCCAAGAAATGAACGCGTCCGCCTCTGATATGGAACGGACGCTGCACAACATCGTGACGATGGCCGCCGAGCGAAAAGCCGAGGCCGAGCAAGTCGATACCCGCGCCGTCGCCTTGCGCGACCATGCCGTCGAGGCGAAAGCGTCCGCGCTCCACGTCCTGTCGTCGACGCGCGTCAACTTGGAGCAGGCAATGCAAGACGCCAAAGCCGTCCGCGAGATTGCGACGCTCACGAACGACATTTTGGACATCGCTGCCCAGACGAACCTGTTGTCATTGAACGCCTCGATTGAAGCCGCTCGGGCCGGTGAAGCGGGACGCGGGTTCGCCGTCGTCGCCGATGAGATTCGGAAACTGGCCGAGACGAGCCGGACGACCGTCGAACGGATTCAAGCCATCTCGACGACCGTGCTCCACTCCGTCGACCATTTGAACGACACGTCGAGCGAGATGCTCCATTTCCTCGATACGAACGTGTTGAAAGACTATGACCAACTCGAGGAAGCGGCCGAGCATTACAGCGAAGACGCCGGCCGGTTCGAAGCGACCGCCTCCGAGTTCGCCGAGGCCGCCATCGAACTCGAACAGTTGACGTCGAACATGATCAGGGTCATCCAAGACGTGGCCGTGACGGTCAACAACGGTGCGCTCGGCACGCAGGAAATCGCTGAGAAAGTGACGATGTCTGTCGACCGCTTCAGCGAGTTGAACCGTGTCACCGAGATCTCGCAACAGAAGATGGACGAATTGAACACGTTGATCGGTCAATTCAAAGTATGACAAAAGGAAGCGTCCTCATGCGAGGGCGCTTCCTTTTGGTTAAGCGGCCGCTTGCCGCAGTTCTTTTTTCCGTTCGAGCTCGAAACGCTTCGTCTCGGCGACGACGACACCTGACAAGAACAAGAGACCAATCAAGTTTGGAATCGCCATCAGGCCGTTGAAGACGTCCGAGATGGCCCAAATCAAGTTCAAGTTCGTCGTCATCGCACCAAGTCCGGCGACGACGATATACATCATCCGATACGGCATGATGGCTTTCTCCCCGAGCAAGTAATAGACCGACCGTTCCCCATAATAACACCAGCCGATCACTGTCGAAAACGCGAAGAAGACGAGCGAGATTGTGACGATCAGTTCCCCAATCGGACCGAGGAAGTACGCGAATGACGCTTGCGTCAACTCGATGCCTTGCAGACCGCTCGTATACTGACCACTCATGACAATCGTCAACCCGGTGATCGAACAGACGATGAGCGTATCGATCAACACTTGCGTCATCGAGACGAGCGCCTGTCGTCCCGGGAAATCGGTCTTCGCGGCTGCCGCTGCGATTGGCGCCGAGCCGAGGCCCGCCTCATTCGAGAACACGCCGCGTGCGACCCCGTATCGAATCGCGGCACCGAGCGCCCCACCGCCGATAGCTTCCGCACTGAACGTGCTCGAGAAGATGGTCGCGAACGCCGACGGAATCAACTCGAAGTTCATGACGAGGATGACGAGACCCCCACCGACATAGCCGATGATCATAACGGGCACGAACACGCCGACGACTTTCCCAATCGATTTGACGCCCCCGAGGATAACGAATCCAGTCAGCACCATGAGCCCGATGCCCGTCACGAGCATCGGGATCCCGAATGACGTGTTGAGTGCCATACTGATTGAGTTCGTCTGGACGCCGTTGCCGATGCCGAACGCGGCAATCGCAGCGAACAAGGCGAACGTCATGCCGAGCCACTTCTTCTTCAAGCCGTGCTCCAAGTAATACATCGGTCCGCCGGCAATCTCGCCCCGCTCATCGACGACACGATATTTGACGGCGAGAATCGCCTCGGCGTACTTCGTCGCCATCCCGATGAAACCGGAGAGCCACATCCAGACGATGGCGCCCGGTCCCCCGAGGACGACCGCCGTCGCAACGCCGACCATGTTCCCGGTCCCGACCGTGGCCGCGAGCGCTGTCATGAGCGCTTGGAAGTGAGAGATGTCACCGCGTTGCTTTTTCTGTTTCTCTGCTTCCGCTCCCGTTTTCTGTTTCGGGAGGAACGCCTCTTTCAAACCGTATCCGAGCCGCGTCACTTGGATAAAGCCGAGCCGGAACGTCAAATAGACGCCTGTCCCAATCAATAGAATCAATAAGTGTGGCCCCCAGACGAGGTTCGATAAACTCGTCAGGACCGCTTCAAACTTTTCCATGCTACTCTGCCCCCTATGTAAATCTGGTGTTCACCGTTCCTTCATATTTTTCAGAACATTCTCAACTTCGTCAAGTTGACAAGGCATTAATCCGGTCCGATGTCGTGTAATATTTTTGTAATATACCACTTTTCCGCTTTATCTTACCCTAATTCTGAATTTAGTATTTGAAATAAAATTGTAATGCGAGGCGCACAAAAAAACGGCCCCCGTTTTGGAAGCCGTCTCGTTTCATGTCGTGAGCGCCGCGACGACCTCGTCGACGTGTCCGTTCACTTTCACACTGCGCCATTCCTGTTCGATATAGCCGTCCTCGTTGATGAGGAACGTCGAACGGACGATGCCATAGTACTCTTTCCCGTAATTCTTTTTCAATTGCCAAACGCCGTATAGCTCCGACACCTCATGCGTGTCGTCAACGAGCAAATCGAACGGCAGCTCATGTTTGGCGATGAAGTTTTGGTGCTTCTTCTGGCTGTCGGCCGAGATGCCGAGGACGACGGCCCCGTTCAATCGCGGTGTCGCATCGCGGAAGTCACATGCCTCGGTCGTACAACCCGGTGTCGCGTCCTTCGGGTAAAAATAAAGCACGACTTTCTGGCCCCGGTAGTCCTCGAGCGAGATCATGTCCCCGTTTTGGTTCGGTAATGTGAATGTCGGTGCTAACATGTTATTTCCTCCTTATCCGAACGACGGGTCGACGAGATTCTCGTCATAACCGTCGATCGCTTGTTCTAATTTTTGTTTGAGCGGTTCGAGCACTTCGAGATACTCGACCGGATCTTCTGTTGCAGCGGCCTTTTTAAGTGCCGCCTCATTGTCGGTATACCACGTCCGGTACGCCTCGAAGTAGTTGGCCATCGTGTCTTGGTTTTCCGGCACCGTGAGCGTCTCGGCCATGAGCAAGAAGACGTTATTGTCGGCCTCGAGCGCGACGTAGTCGGTCTGGGCGTTCACTTGGTCATAAATCGGGCCAGCCTCGTCTTCCGGCACTTCGGCGAGACGGGCGTTCGCTTCTGCATTCACGCCGTACTCGTTCGCCTCGATTCCCGTCAACATGTCGCCAACTTCCCCAATCACGTCGGCCGGGATAAGAGCCGGGGTGACGACGAGTTTCCAGTCCTCCCCTTCTTTGATAGCGACTTTCGAAAGTCGGTTCGGCAGTTCATTGCCGTCCGCATCCTCCATCTCATGGACGATGAACGCGACGTCCCCGTCCTCGTTCACCCAGCTCTCGTACATATCGCCCGGCGTGAGGCCACGCATCTCGGCACCGGTCGCCGGGATGTCGGTCAACTCGCCCGCATAGTCGATGGCTTTGAGTGCCGCCGCATCACCGTTTTCGAGCGCTTGTTGGTATGACGTATACAAGGTCTCGACCGCTTCCGGGAGCGGCGTTTTCGTCTCTTCGGCCGCCTCTTCCGTCGGCGTTTCGTCCGCCGTCCCGCATCCCGCGAGCAACACGGTCAGCGCGAGCGGCATCATCCACTTGTTCATTCAATCATTCCCTTCGCAAGTCGTCCTGTACCCTCATCCTACCACGACTCGATTTCGAGCGAAAACGACACGCTTTTCTGGAAAATTGTTTCACTAGGATTTCACCACGATTTTCGATACAATACAGACGTAAGCGCTTCAATATACGATCACTTTTAAGGGGGAACGAGAATGATTCCATACAAACATGAACCATTCACAGACTTTACAAACAAAGAGAACGCCGCAGCCATCCAAGCGGCGATCGAGAAAGTCAACGGTGAGCTCGGAAAAGACTATCCGCTCGTAATCGGTGGGGAGAAAGTTACGACGGAAGGCAAAATCACGTCTTACAACCCGGCCAATAAAGAAGAAGTCATCGGTCACGTCTCGAAAGCGAACCAAGAGCTCGCTGAGCGTGCGATGCAAGAAGCGCTCACAGCGTTCGACTCATGGCGCCATGTCGACCCGGCCGTCCGTGCCGACGTCTTGTTCAAGGCGGCGAACATCGTCCGCAAGCGCAAGCACGAGTTCTCAGCTTACCTCGTCAAAGAGGCAGGCAAGCCGTGGAACGAAGCGGACGCGGATACAGCGGAAGCGATCGACTTCATGGAGTACTATGCACGTCAAATGCTCGAGCTCAAACCAGGTAAAAAAGTCGAGAGCCGTCCGGGCGAATACAACCGCTATGACTACATCCCACTCGGGGTCGGGATTGTCATCAGCCCTTGGAACTTCCCGTTCGCGATCATGGCAGGGACGGCCGTCGCGGCTATCGTTGCTGGTAACACGATCCTCTTGAAACCAGCATCGACGACACCGATCGTCGCTGCGAAATTCGTCGAGGTCATGGAAGAAGCAGGCCTTCCGAAAGGCGTCCTCAACTTCATCCCAGGACCAGGCGCAGAAGTCGGTGACTATCTCGTCGACCATCCGAAGACACGCTTCATCAGCTTCACAGGTTCACGTGACGTGGGCTTGCGCATCAACGAGCGTGCCTCTAAATTGAACGACGGCCAAATCTGGCTCAAACGCGTCATCGCAGAGATGGGCGGAAAAGATACGATCGTCGTCGACGAATCAGCGGACCTCGAACTCGCGGCCCAGTCAATCGTCAAATCGGCGTTCGGCTTCTCTGGTCAAAAATGTTCGGCTTGTTCGCGCGCCGTCATCGTCGACAGCGTGTATGACACGGTGCTCGACCGCGTCGTCGAGTTGACGAACGAACTCTCGGTCGGCAACACGGAGCAAAACGAACACTTCATGGGACCGGTCATCGATGCGGCCGCGTTCAAGAAGATCACATCATACTTCGACGTCGCCAAAGAAGAAGGCAAAATCGTCGCCGGTGGTAAAGCCGACGACTCGACAGGCTACTTCATCGAGCCGACGGTCGTCGCTGACGTCGCGCCGAAAGCACGTCTCATGCAAGAAGAAATCTTTGGACCGATCGTCGCCTTCACGAAAGCGAAAGACTTCAAAGAAGCGATCGACATCGCCAACAACACGGAATACGGCTTGACGGGTGCCGTCCTCACGCGTGACCGCTCGAACCAAGAGTACGCGCGTCAGAACTTCCACGTCGGGAACTTGTATTTCAACCGTGGTTGCACAGGCGCCATCGTCGGCTATCAGCCGTTCGGCGGGTTCAACATGTCAGGTACAGACTCAAAAGCAGGCGGACCGGATTACATCCAGCTCCACATGCAAGCAAAAACGACGTCTGAGACGTTTTAATCAATCGGCCCGGCTCATCTGAGTCGGGCTTTCTTTCACCAAAGGAGGTTTCTCATGGAGACGTTTGACGATTTTTTAGCAACGATTGACGACCTGGAACACCGTGCCAAACTGGACGACATATTCGTGTGGGTCCGGGAGACATTCCCGCACCTCGAGGAACGCATCGCCTGGAATCAGCCGATGTTCACCGATCACGGGACGTTCATCATCGCCTTCAGTGTGGCCAAAGCACACTTTGCCGTCGCGCCGGAGGCCGTCCCGCTCGAGGTGTTCCAGATGCAAATCCGGGAGGCGGGCTATACGCAGACGAAACAGCTGTTCCGTATCAAGTGGAGCCAAACCGTCGACTACGATTTGCTTCGTGACATCATCGCGTTCAATATCGAAGATAAGGCCGGTCACACGTCGTTTTGGCGTTGATCTGAAAGAAGGAGCGATGACGCACATGTCACCGCTCCTTTTCTGTGGCTTATCCTAACGCCACGTCCAACATCATCATGATGGTGAAGCCGAGCATCAACGCCATCGACGCCATATCTTTATGCCCATTCTCTTGCGACCCCGGGATCACTTCTTCGACGACGACAAAAATCATCGCCCCGGCGGCAAAGCTGAGCGCGAACGGCAAGAGCGGCTCCATGACAAGCACGGCCCAAACGCCGACCAGTGCGGCCGCCGGTTCGACCATGCCCGATAACTGACCGTAGAAAAAACTGCGGCGCCGGGAGAGCCCATCCCGTCTGAGCGGGAGCGATACGGCGGCACCTTCCGGAAAGTTTTGAATGCCGATACCGATGGCCAACGCGATGGCACCTGTCAGCGAGGCGGACGGGAAATCGGCCGCGACCGCCCCGAAGGCGACACCGATGGCCAGTCCTTCCGGGATATTGTGCAGCGTGATCGCCAAGACGAGCAACGTGCTCCGTTTCCGTTTTTGGGGATGGAAACCTTCCACTTCTTTTAGGGATGGTGTCGGATGCACGTGCGG
Source organism: Exiguobacterium sp. s56 (assembly GCF_018618255.1). Taxonomy (NCBI): domain Bacteria; kingdom Bacillati; phylum Bacillota; class Bacilli; order Caryophanales; genus Exiguobacterium; species Exiguobacterium sp. s56. Next base: position 70,908 of record NZ_JACSLR010000003.1, read on the forward strand.
AATCAGTTTGTCGACGACTGCCAAAAACAGACCACCCACTAAAAAACCGACGGTGGCCGGAAACCAAGCCGGCATCGCGTCTTGTTCCGCCATTTCGATGGCCGGGGCGAGGAGTGACCAAAAACTGGCCGCTATCATGACACCGCCGGCAAACCCGAGCATGCTGTCCATCAACCGCTCGTTAATCGACTTCGTCATGAAGACGATTGCCGCCCCGAGCGCGGTCATCCCCCATGTGAACATCGTCCCGAGCAACGCCTGCATGGCCGGGCTCAGTTGAGCCACCCATTCCCACATCACCATCGCCTCCTTCCACCCTATCCTTTTCCCGGGACGCATGCGTCGCTAACGACAAAAAAGAGGAGAGCTGGTTCGCTCTCCCCCGTCCAATTAAAACGCGCGCATCAAGTTCGCCATCTCGATGGCCGACGTTGCCGCTTCCCAACCTTTGTTCCCGGCTTTCGTTCCAGCTCGCTCGATCGCTTGCTCAATCGTCTCGGTCGTCAAGACACCGAAAATGACCGGTACTTCTGACTGATAACTCGCCTGGGCGATGCCTTTCGCCGCCTCGTTACAGACGTAGTCGAAGTGTGGTGTCGCCCCACGGATGACGGCCCCGAGTGTGATGACGGCATCATATTTCTTGCTCATCGCCATCTTCTTCGCGACAAGTGGGAGTTCGAACGCCCCAGGGACGAATGCGATCTCGACGTCGTCTTGTTCGACGCCGTGGCGCTTCAACGCATCCTTCGCCCCGTCTAGCAAGCGCATCGTGATGAGATCGTTGAACCGTCCGACGACGATTCCGACTTTCAAGCCTTTTCCGACCAAGTTTCCTTCAAATGTATGCATCATGATTCTTCTCCTCCAAAGTGATTCATTTTTTGTTGTTTCGTCATTCGGTACTTCTCGTTCGCCGCATGGGCGCCGACGAGAATCGGGACACGTTCGATGACCGTGATGCCGCACGCTTCTAACGCATCGACTTTTTCCGGGTTGTTCGTCATGAGCCGGACGTTCGTGACGCCGAGGTCACGAAGCATGGCCGCGCTGACCCGGTAATCGCGCAAATCGGCATGAAGTCCGAGCGCAACGTTCGCCTCGACCGTATCAAGCCCTTGTTCTTGTAGTTCGTACGCCTTCAATTTATTGAGCAGACCGATGCCACGCCCTTCTTGTCTCATATACAAGATGACACCGCCTTCGGCTTCCACTTTCGCCATCGCTGTGTCCAGTTGTGGCCCGCAATCGCAACGATGGGACCCGAAGACGTCACCGGTCAGACATTCGGAATGAATCCGGACGAGCGGTGCGTGTTCGATCTCACCTTTGACGAGCGCGACGTGTTCTTCCCGGTCGAGGACGTTCCGATAACCGATCAATCGGAAGTCCCCTTTCACCGAGGGGAGCGAGACGTCCGCCTCTCGTTCGACGAGGTCCGTCTCCATATAGCGAACTAATTCCTCAATCGTGATGAATTTTAAATCATGCGCTTGTGCGACACGTTCAAGGTCCGGCAACCGGGCCATCTCGCCGTCCGGACGGATAATCTCACAGATGACGGCGACTGGTTCACTTCCGGCAAGTCGCGCCAAATCGACCGACGCTTCCGTATGCCCGCGCCGGACGGAGACGCCACCTTTTTTGGCGATGAGCGGGAAGATATGACCAGGACGTTGGAAATCGGCCGGACGGGCGTTGCTATTCGCGAGTTCGCGCACCGTATGGGCCCGCTCGCTCGCCGAGATGCCCGTCGTCGAATCGACGTGGTCGACACTGACCGTGAACGCCGTGCCGTGCGGGTCGGTACTGTTCGCGACCATCGGCTGCAAGTCGAGCCGGACGGCCACTTCTTCAGCGAGAGAAGCGCAGACGAGCCCTTTGCCTTCCGTGATGAGGAAATTCATCGTCTCTGCTGTCATTTTATCCGCGAGGACGACGAAGTCCCCTTCGTTCTCCCGGTCCTCATCGTCGACGACGATGATGGGACGTCCCATCTTCAACTCTTCGACTGCTTCTTTAATCGAGTGAAACATTACCATCCCGCCTTTCCATACCCTTGTGACGCCAGCGATTCGAGCGTCATCGGTTTTTGACTTACGAGTTTTTCCATATACTTAGCCAACATGTCACATTCCAAATTGACCGCATCCCCAGCCTGTTTCATCCCGAGCACTGTCTCACTGTACGTGTGCGGGATGAGCGACAACGTGAAGCCGCGTTCCGTCACATCAAACACCGTCAAGCTCGTCCCGTCGACCGAAATCGAACCTTTCGGGACGATATAACGGAGGAGAGATGGCTCACAGCTGATGTCGACATAGACCGCGTTCGCGAGCGATTGTTTTTTGACGATGCGCCCGACCCCGTCGACGTGACCCGATACGAAGTGACCACCGAAGCGTCCGTTCGCGGGCATAGCCCGCTCCAAGTTAACGTTCGTGCCGGGGCGGACCCCGTCGAGACTCGACGCCTTCAGCGTTTCCGGCATGACATCGACCGAGAAGCTGTCACGATCGAACGTCGTCACGGTGAGACAGATGCCGTTGACGGAGATACTGTCACCGAGCTTCACGTCCTCGAGGACGATTTTTCCGGCGAGCGTGAGCCGGAGGGACGGACCGTTGCGTTTCACTGCCTTGACACTGCCGATTTCTTCAACGATTCCCGTGAACATCGGACTCCCCCTCTCGCATGATGAGTTTGATGTCGGCGCCGACCGTCTCGACCGATTGCACGTCATATCGATTGATTGCATCGAGCGGACCGTCATGATGCGAACGGTAAAATCCGCCCTTGCCGCCGAACACGCGCGGTGACTGGTACATGACCCACTCGTCGATGAACCGTCCGTCCAAGAGTGATGTGACGAGCGTCGGTCCCGCTTCGACGAGCAGACGACCGATGCCGCGTGCGTAGACGTCTTGCAGCACAGCGTCGAGCGACGTGTACGCCGCGAGTTCGACGCCGCGCTCGATGAACGCGTCCCGCTTCGTTTGATCGTCGGACGTCGTGTAGAGTAGCACCGGCACATCGTTCGCCGTCCGGACGAGCTGACTTGACAGCGGCGTGCGTAACTCTCGGTCTAGCACGACCCGGAGCGGTTCCGTCGTCTCGCGGTCGAGCCGGACGGTGAGGGCCGGGTCATCAGCGAGGACAGTGCCGACACCGGTCAAAATCGCATCGACCGACGCCCGCAGTTCATGGACGTCCCGTCTCGCTTCGGTTCCGGTCACCCACTTGCTGTCACCGGTATCGAGGGCGACTTTGCCGTCAAGGCTCGTCGCCGTCTTTAAGATGACATACGGCCGTTTCGTCTCGAGCGAGCGCAAGAACGCCACGTTGAGCGTTCGTGCCTCACTCTCGAGCAGACCGACTTCGACATCAATCCCGGCCGCTTTCAATCGAGCGATGCCTTGCCCTGACACGAGCGGATTCGGGTCGGTCATCGCGATGACGACCCGTTTGATGCCCGACTCTACGACTAAATCGGCACACGGCGGTGTCTTGCCATAATGCGAGCACGGTTCGAGCGTGACATACATCGTGGCGCCATAGGCGGCAGCACCGGCCATGCGGATGGCGTGCACTTCGGCGTGCGCTTCCCCCGCCTTCAAGTGGGCGCCGAACCCGACGACTCGACCGTCCTTGACGACGACGGCCCCGACGCGCGGATTGACGCCGGTCGAAGAGGCGGATTTGGCCAATTGGATGGCTTGTTGCATGTACTGTTGCATAATCTCCCTCCTTGTTTCGTACAAACAAAAAGACCTCAAGGAATGATCCTCAAGGTCTCGGTGGGAGTCGTCCGTCGTCATTTGGGCAAGCCAAATAAGCGTTTTCTTTACAGAAAAACGTACGACGAACTACAGGTCGCGTGGACCTGTCATGTTTCCTTCTCCCATCCAGACTATACTGTCGGCTCTAGAATCGCACTAGATCCACCGTTCGCACACGTGCGACCGGGTCACGGACTTAAGGCTCGCGCCCATCACCGCCGGTTGGGACTTTCACCCGACCCCGAAGGAATATTTGTTTGTACGTCTCCACTTTAGCGCAAAAATAAATGGATGGCAAAACGAAATGCGCAAAAAAAGCGCCGCTCGTGTGAGCAACGCTTTGTAAATCAAGCCAAGAATAAAACGACGAGGAGTCCGACAACCCAGCAATAGAAGGAGAAGTATTTGAGCTCGCCTTTCGCCATGATGTGCTGGAACCATTTGAGCGAGATGGCCGTGAGCGCATACGAGGCGATGAACGCCAAGATGAGCGGTCCGAACAAATCACGTGTTTCTGGATTCGTGAACAACTCCGGTCCCTCTAAAATCGTCACCCCGAGACTGATCGGGATGAACAGGAAGAACGAGAAGCGAAGCGCCGACTCTTGTTTGATGCCGAGCAACATCGCCATGACGATTGTCGCCCCGGAGCGACTGATCCCTGGGATGAGCGCGACCGCTTGAGCGAGACCGATTAAGATGGCGTCGCGGAGCGTGATGCCGCCGTCTCCTTTATTCCCTCGCATATTCCGGATGAACCAGAGCGCGACCCCGGTCAGGATAAGCGTATAACCGACCGTGGCGACGCCGCTGAGCTTCTCGCCAATCCAATCGCCGAACAGGACGCCGAGCACACCGGCTGGGACCGTGGCGACGAGCAAGAGACCAATGAACTTGACGTCGACCATCGTCTCGTCACTGCGGTCCTTTTTAAACAAGAACGTCCACAGACTGACGACGAGACGGACGACGTCCTGCCGATAAATCGTTAACACGGCGAGCAACGAGGCAAAGTTCACGAAAATCTCGAAGGAGAGCCCCGGTAACTCGATATCAAACAGCTCTTGGAAGATGACCAAGTGACCGCTTGATGAGATTGGAATCGGCTCGGTGAACCCTTGAATCAAGCCGAGTAGGAGATAAAATAACCATATTGTCATATCGTAACATCCTCTTTTCTTATTTACATCAATTCCATTATTTTAGCAGACCGTTCGTTTCACTGACCACCCTTTCAAAAAAAAATCGTTATTTTCAAAACTTTCATTTGATTAGTCTGAAAATTAAATTTATTATAGAAGAGTACTCAACTGGTGCGACGGTGATGACCCCATTGGCCAGTTGGGTACTTTTTCGTACAGATTATTACATATTAGCCACGATAAAACTTTTTGTTTACAATTGAACCCATTTAATATTAAATTTGTAATAGAACTGTTACCATTTTTTCAAAGTATAAACAGGACTTTAGACCTACCCGTTCATAAAATCGGTTTAAAAAAACTTGAACAATGCACTTATAAATTGTAAAAACTGGCCGATAGTATGATTGTAGAAGCAACTTCGTCATCTTTGTCGGTTCAGATATGAGTCCATGGAAGGAGGAACCATCATTGAGTCAAACGCTATCCACTAAATCCCACCACTTGTCCACCGAACAGCAGAGGATGATTCACTGTATTCGACTGCTCGGCGACTTGTTGAAGGAACGTCCACGACGCTCTGTGTATCGTCGCTTCGCGATGGAACAAAGCTGGCCATCTCCCGAGTCGATTATCCGACAGTTCGGGTCATGGGCCGAGGCGCTTGCAATCGCCGGCTATGAATGGCACGGAGAGGCGACTGTCGATCTCCCGGACAAAATGCCAAAGTACACGCGTGAAGATATCATCGAGACACTCGCCCTCTACTCGCGCGACATGGGATCGATTATCACGCTCAAAAAGTATCAGGAATGGCGCAAGCTCCATCCGAAAGCACCGAGCCATTACCATATCGTCAAGACGTTCGGTTCGTGGCATGACGCCTGCGCCGAAGCCGGACTTGAAGCGAGTGTGACGTACTCGAAATCAGAGCTCTCCACCGCACTCCGTGAAGCGATTCACGAGATGGGCTTCTCTCTTTCCTTCGAAGCGTATCGCGAATGGGCAAAACGGAACAACAAACCATCCACGAAAGCAATTCTTCATCGTTACGGTTCATGGTCGGCTGCGATTCACGCGGTCGAGTCAGAAATTTTCAATCAGAAATTATAATCTTTCATTCATAAGGAGGACGCCGGGTATCCGGTGTCCTCCTTTATTTTGTAGATGTTGCGTCATCGTCCTTTCGGCGCCCACGCTTTCTGCAGGCAATCCCGGAGCCGCATCGCTTACGCTGCTGGGTCTCCGTCGGATTGCTATCCTGCAAGAGTCGGGGCGCCGACGGACGAGCGCATCGAACGCGCCACGGTACATCAATGTCCCGTGTCAGACATGGAAGTTCGTTCAATATTTGTTGAACGATGCCTTGGCCGGTGCCCGAACTCCTAGGGGAGAGCAATGCAAGGATGACCCCGTAAAGCGCGGCATGCGCTGCGGAGTCATCCGCATCGCCCCAGGAACGGAGGGCGTCGGTCGAACATCGTTCATGTTGATTAGACGAAAAAGAAGAACACCGGCTTATTGGTGTTCTCTTTCATCATTGAATCCGTTCCGTCGACGTATCGCGATAATGGGCGACACGGTCCCGGCCGTTGAATTTTGCACCGACGTACATGGCGCGGTCGGCGTGGCGGAGTAGCGTGTCGAGGTCGTCATACTCGTGGATCGTCTCGATGCCGATGCTCGCCGTCACTTGGACGCGGATCCCTTCGGAGCCGAACGGATGGGCGCGGAGCGCTTGGCGGATCTTCTCCCCCGTCACGATGGCAGCCGCCTCATCCATGCGCGGAAAGACGAACACGAACTCTTCGCCGCCGTAACGCGTGACGAGGTCACCGCTTCGGACGAGACGACTGAACAGCGCCCCGGCCTCGATTAACACTTCATCCCCGAACGCATGGCCATACGTATCGTTAATCGCCTTGAAATGATCCAAGTCGACCAAGAACACGGACAACGGATACGAGGCAATGTCGTTCAACCGCTCCTTCGTCCAACGTTTGAGCGCCCGCTGGTTCGGCAGCCCTGTCATCGGGTCGGTCAGACTCTCATGCTGGAGCCGGTTGCGCTCGTCAATCCGTTCGAGTGACCAGGACAAGGTTTTCAACAGTCGATGAATCTCGACGGCGATCGCCCCTTCATACGCGCCGTTCGCTGTCGTCGAAATCATGCAACTGACCGCGTTCGTCGTGCTCGAAACGGGCTGGATGACGAGGGCCGAATGATGTAACTCGGTCTGTTGTGCCTGCAGGTCGGGATGCCACTCATGGAGCGAATCGTACACGAAGTACGGCTCTTCCGCATCCCGATGCCGTTCGAGCGTAAAGGCGTCGGCAATCGGTTTTGACTTTCGTCCGCTGACGTCATAGAACGTGCGGTCGCCGGTTCGATTGACTTGTAACCAGCCACGTTCGAGTTCGACGACTTCTCTTAACCCGTTCCAAAACTTCTCGATGAGCAGTTGTTCGTTGTCGACTCGGTAGAGCTGTTCTTTCAAACGCTCGACTTGGTCGATTTTCGACTGCGTCTCCTCGGTCTCCGTCGCTTTGGACAGCCCCATCTTGAGGAGCGACAGAATGAGGAACGTCGCCATCAGGCCGGTATAGCCGAACAACTGGAACGCCTCGATTGCGACCATCGTGAACAATAGCTCGAGCGAGATGACGAGCCAGTCGAATCGGAGCAGACGCCACATGATCGGGAGCGGAATCCGTTCCCCGATCAAGAACCGCGACATGAGGAAACTGAATCCGAGGACGAGGAACAAGATCGCGAAGAAACCGAGTAGCGCCGTACCTTGCTCGAGCAGATGGACGTTCGGACCAATTTGTCCGCCGAGCCGCAAGTAGACGAGTCCTGGTAAGACGAGCAACATCGCCTCAATCAACGTATTGAGCGGATAGAAATGTAAAAATCGTCGCCGCCCGACTTTGTTGGCGAACGTCCGGGCCTGGAATGTGAGCAGCAGGAGCTGTCCCATCAATAAGGCCGGGAGCAGACCGTACAAGAAGAACGTCATAAAGACAAACATCTCATGGAACGTGAAGTGCAAGTGCCGCCGCTTGAGCGGATTCATCACGAACAGGGCACCGAGCGTAAAGATGAACCAAAACAACGACCAATCAAACGTCCCGATACCGAGCCACATATAGGAGAGAATCCCCATGAAGACGATCGACCACGAGAACCAGCTCCTGACGAGGTACTTCCGAAATCGCATCGTCTCCCCCCTTTCCTTATCCGTTATCATTCTTACACAGTATGAAGGTTCTTGGTTGAAGATTCCAGCCGTTGTTTGAAAGTTTTGACAATGAAAAAAAGACCGTGACTCTCGTCACGATCTTGTCATCACTTCGCTTTTAAAAACGAGATGCCGATTGAGCCTGATCCGGTGTGTGCTCCGAGGAGCGGTGCGAGCGTGTCGACCCGAATCTTGGCTTTATCGCCGAGCTCACGTTTCCACGACTCGGCCAGCTCTGGCACGTTTCCGTGGAAAATGGAGACGTCCGTGCACTCGCCTGAATCGATGGCTTGACGGAGTGCCTCAAATAGCTGGGCCTGCGCTTTTTTATACGTCCGGACCGTCTGATATGGAACGATGAGCCCGTCTTCGAAACGGAGCACCGGTTTCAACTGCAACATGTTGCCGATGAGCGCTTTCGACTTCGAGATACGTCCGCCCTTTTGCATCTGCGTCAAATTTTGCAAAATCAACTCGATGCGGACATCCTCGACACGTTGTTTCATATACGCTTCGACGTCCTCGAGCGCGTCACCGCGTTCGACACGTTCAATCAACTCTTCGAGCATGAGTCCCATCGTATAAATCCCGGCCCGCGAGTCAATCGCGAGCAGTTTGAACTCGGCGATCTCTGCGCCTTGGACCGATGCCGAATACGTGCCGCTCAAGTCGGATGACAAGTGGACGGCGATGCCCATGTCATACTGATCTTTGATTCCTTCATACAATGTGACGAAGTCGCCGATGGCCGGTTGGCTCGTCGAGACGCGTTCGCCCGCATCAATCCATTCGTACACGGTCTTGGCATCGACCTCGACCCCATCTTTATACGGTTGATCCCCTTTGACGACGTAGAGCGGGACGATATGGATGTCCGGGTGGTGCTGAATCGAATCTGGAAGGACAACGGTGCTGTCCGTAATATAAGCAATTTTCATGTTAGGGCTCTCCTTCAATCAAAATTAGTACCTGGTAATATTATTTTATCACAGGTGAAGCGGTTTCACTATTTTTTCAAAAATCGAATTCCCTTGAAGTTTCACATATTCCCGTCCACAATGCGCCTGAAACGGGTAAAAGATAGCATCGGACAAAGGAGGAATCGGCATGATTCACATCGAGCACGTCAATAAAATCTATAAGACCGGGGATGTCGAGACGGCGGCGCTTAAAGACATCGAGTTGACGATTCAGGACGGCGCGTTCGTCGTGATCCTGGGACCGAGCGGGAGCGGCAAGAGCACGCTGTTGAACGTCATCAGCGGACTCGACACGGTGACGTCCGGGACAATCACGTTCGGTGATACCGTCCTGACCAAGTTGTCCCCGGAACAAATGACCGCGTTTCGGCGCGACCATCTCGGCTTTATCTTTCAACAGTATAATCTGCTCCAAAACCTGACCGTCTATGAAAACATTCAAATCGGGGCCGATTTATCTGACAACCCACTTCCAATCGATGAATTGCTTGAGCAGGTCGGACTGACGGCCGCCCGCGACAAGTATCCGTACCAACTGTCCGGTGGCGAACAACAGCGCGTCTCGGTCGCCCGCAGCCTCGCCAAAAATCCATCCATCGTCTTCTGTGACGAACCGACGGGGTCGCTCGACGAGGACAACTCGAAACGGGTGCTCGAACTGCTCGAACGGTTGAACAAGGAGTATGACAAGACCGTCGTCGTCATCACGCACAACACCGGCATCAGCGAGATGGCCGATGACGTCATCAAAATGAACTCGGGTCGAATTATTGAATTGACGCACAACCCGATTAAACGATCTGCTCGTGACATCCACTGGGGGTGAGACAGATGCTTTATAAAAATGTATGGAAGACGCTCGCCGGTAAATGGATGCAGCTTCTCGCCATCGCCGTCATCATCGTCATGAGCTCGCTCACGTACACGATGATGTTTTATGGCATCAGCGGCATCGAAGTCCCGACCGAGGAATATCTTGCGTCATCGAATCAAGAAGACTTTGCCGTCGAGATGCTCAACCGCGTCACCGCGGAAGAAGCAACCGCCCCCGCCCTCGCCGACTTCATCGCTTCAGGTCGATATACACTATCGGACTTGCAACGTGTCGACGAGGCGGCGTTCGATGCGTTGGTCACGGCGCGGATTGATGCCGTCGAGCGTGACATGGGCAACGCGACGCTCGAACTGCGTGCCTCAAAGCTGATTAACTATCCGTTCGGCTCGAGTGAGCACCGCGGACTCGTCTTGAAAGAAGCGGACGCCATCAACCTCTCGTATCTTGAAGCGGGCAAGCGCCCCGTGCGAGACGACGAGGTCGCCATCAATGCGAAATACGCCGAGAAGAACGACATTGCCATCGGCGACACGATTGACCTCGGCAGCCCGTTCACGGTGAGCGGGTTCGTCCTGTTCCCGGACTATACGTTGCCGCTGTTTGATGAAAATTACTTTAACCTCGACCCGGGCACTCAGACGCTTCTCCTCATGACGGACAACGCTTACGAGGAAGTGACCGGCACGGAATCGTTCCGTTTGGCTGGTGCCGCCGACGGGACAGTCGTGACGGACATCGAGCTCCCGTTCGTCATCTCGGTCATGGAGACGGAGAACATCATGCGTAGCGGCGCGATCTATAGCGAAATCTCGTCCGGTAAAGCGATGGCGCTCGGCTTGAGCTTATTCATCGTCTCCATCGCCGTCATCATCGTCGCCATCTTGATTTCGAACATGCTCGAGGCCGAACGCGGACAAATCGGTCTATTGAAAGCAATCGGGTATAACCGACGCCAAATTGCCATACCGTATCTGGTGCTCATCTTGGTGTTCGCGACGATCATGCTCGTCATCGGCTACTTTCTCGGGCTCTATTTCGCCGAACCGCTCAAAAACCTGTATCTCGATTTCTATCTATTGCCGTCCATCACCATCGCTCAAAGCCCGCTCGTCTTTCTCACGGCCGTCTTCGCCCCGCTCTTCTTCTTCGCCCTCGTCGCAGGGGCGGTCATCTATAAAATCATGGGTGAGAGCGCGCTCGCTTTGTTGTCACCTCGCGACAACGTATCGCTCAACCGCCTCAGTCGGATCGTCAGCCGCATGCTCCGCAACACACGCGGCAAGACGAAGTTCAAATATTTATACGCCGTCAAAAGCACGGGCAGTTTCATCATCTTCTTCCTCGGCATCCTGTTCTCGACCCTTCTCATCGTCTTCGCCCTCATGATGAACGGGGCCGTCGATCGGATGACCGTCGGGGAATTGAATGAGGCCGACTATGCGTACGAGGCGTATACGACGACGCAGCCTACGCTTCGTGACGGACAAGAACCGTTCCTCACCTATCCGTTCGCGTTCGTCGAAGACAAGCTCGTCACGTTGAAAGGGCTCGATGCGACAAACACGCTCGATCGGCTTATAGACGAAGACGGGAATGACTTGACGCCTGCCGCAGACGAGGTCATCGTGAGCGCCTCGCTTGCCTTGAAGCTCGGACTCGAGACCGGGGACACCCTCAAGATTGAACTCGAAGACGAGACGCTGTCGTATCCGATTAGAGGCATCGCGGATGAGTATATGGGGGACACCGTCTATCTATCGCGTGCGGCGCTCAGCGAACAGTTGTCGGACGGGACGACGGACGAGTTGTTCAACGGCATTTACGCGACCGAACGGCCGGACGAGACGGACTATCCGACCATCATCTCTCGGAGCGGCCTCATCGAGCAGTCCCAGTCCATCAATGAATATATGAATTTGATGATGAACGTCATGATCGGCGGGTCGGCGTTAATCGCCTTCAGTATCCTGTTCGTCTTGACGGCGCTCACGGTCGAGAAAAACTATTACGTCATCTCGCTGTTGAAAGTGATGGGCTATAACCGGCGTGAGGTCCGTTCGATGATTTTGAACAGCTATTTCATGTACGCGCTCGCCTCTGCGCTCCTCAGCATCCCGATCGCCCTCCTCATCTTGCGGGTCATCATCGTCGTGTTCGCAGAAGATTACGGCCTCGTCCTGCCGCTCGAATTTGAATGGGTGTACGTGCTGTATACGCTCGGCGCGGTGACGCTCCTCTTCTTCGCGAGTACGTTCATCAGTCGTCGGAAAATCGATCAAATCCCGTTACAAGAAGTATTGAAGACATATCAAGAATAATTTGTCGCCAAATAGGGCATAATAAGAGAAGAGACCGGGCCTCTCCCTGTGAGGGGCCTGACTATTAGAAGAAGAGGATGATTCTTATGAACCGTACACAAGTATTGCTCGCCATCCCAGGAAACTGGTCATCGGGCGAGGCAGTCAGCGAACAAATCAGTTTACATAGCGAAGGCTACACGATGGCAGGCCTATTGCTGTTAGAAGACGAGACTGGGAAAGCATTCACGGTCGAAGTCGTCGAGCGCGACCCTGCCCTCGCCGAGGCGATGATTCACGCCAGTTCAGGTGGCTTCACGCCGAAAATCGCGAAAGGGCTCGCCCGCCATACGCACATCGTCTATTTGATTGTCGACGTCAATGACGTGTCAGACATTGCGGCGGCGCGCCGTGCAGCCAACGCCATCTTGAACGCCGGCGGCCTCGGCGTCATGGTCGAGACGGCTGGTGTTGCCTACTCGAAAGACGAATGGCAGGAGTCGAAAGAAGAAGATCTCGCCCTCGACTACTCACTTCTGACGGCCATCACGGAAGAAGAAGACGCCTACGTCTCGTGGGGCATGAAAGCGTTCGGTCACGCCGACGTCGCCGTACCGGCCACGCTCGAGATTGAAGACGCGATTCACGTCGTCCACTCGTTCAACTTCCACCTCATATCGGGTGGTTCGATGTTCGGAGACGGAGACAGCTTCACGTTCGAGGACGGCAAGACGTTCACGGTCGAGATGGGTGAAGACGAGCGGACGTCAATCGACAACTTGCTCCATAACCCGTTCGGCTTGATTTACCTCGTGCCACAAGTCGCAGCAGAATAAAAACAAGGGCTCACAGACTTTCGTCTGTGGGCCCTTATTTTGGTTGCGGCGGCATATCGAGCGGCAAGAAATAATGTGCGCACCCTTCCCAACCGAGCTGTTCACTCAACAGGTCGAACGATGTCCGGAAGAACGCTTGGACGTCACTTGACCGATTCACCTTCTCCAGCGACAGAAAACATTCGCTCATGTTGGCGTCATAGTAGGCGTCCGCAGGTTGAAGCCGTTCCGAGGCGAGTTCGGTGTATTGAAACGGATACGGCAAGATAAAGTACATCGGCACGTCGACGGACGCATCCCCGAGCCAAAACCCGAACTCGATCATGTGCTCATCGAACGCCGCCTTCTCGATCAGTTTGTCTTCCGGGAACGGCTCGGACTTCGCGTAGACGATCATCGACGAGACGTCGAACGTGCCCCAAAACAAGGCCGGTTTCACTTTCCGGCATCGGAGCGGGGCAAGAAACGCCGCTTGTTCCCGTGCGGCGTATTGGAACAAACGCAGCCCTTTCAGCGCAGCATCGGCATCGTAAGCGAGCGGCGCCTCATCCCGGTCCAAGTATCTGAGTTCTCGCATCTCCTGCGTCTTCGGATTGAGGGTAAGGCGGATTCCGGACGCTTGAAGCGTACCGATGATTTCCATGTAATACGTTTTGAGCGTTTTCCCGTCCTCAAGCGGGAACATCGTTCGATTGGACTCGACATGCACCGTAATGATTCCAGCCGCAACGTCGACGTCAATCTCGAACAACGTCTCCCCGCTCCAGAGCGGCCCGGTCGAAAACCCGTTCACGGTGAGCGGCAATGTGACGTGAGCCCACTGTGGCTCTTGCGGGGCCAGCCCGAGTTTGATTTTTCCGAGAATTTGCGAGACGAGATGGAGCGTGAGCTTCGTGTCGACCCATTCAGAGTGACGTATCAGATTCATGAGCGTTTCCCCATTTCTTCTTTCGAACAAGTGACGCAACTACTCTCCTGATTCCCCGTGTCCGGCTCCGACAACCAAAAAAATCCACAGACACGTGTCTGTGGATTTAGCCTCGCATCTCTTGGAGACGTTCGAGTTGATGCGTCAGCTCGCCGATCGGGACGAACCGGGCGCGGCGGAGCGTCTCTCTGCCGTCGAGGAAGAACAGGACGACCGGTACCGTGAAAATCGAGTAGGCACCGGCAATTTCCGGCACCTGATCCGAATCGATGGCGACCGCCTCGATATCGGGGAACTCCGTCAACATCTCTTCGACTTGCGGTTTGAGCGAGTGGCAGACGCTACAAGTCGGATGCGAGACGTAGACGAGCAATTGGTCCGAGTCCGCAATCCGGTCTTGTAACGCAGTGAGTGTGGTGACAGCTTCCATCAAACTCCCTCCTTTATGGTTACGCGTCGAGCCAGAGAATGCCGACCGTCTCAAAGCCTGCGTGGACCGCAATCGACGGACAGAAACGCGTCTTGACGATTTCAATGTCTGGCAACTTCGCTTGGATGAGAGCGACGATATTGTCCTGCATCTCTGGAGCGAGCGCCGTCTGAACGAAGACACGGTTGTTATGAATGCCGTTCGCGGCGTGACGACGTTCGAGCTCTGTCACCATCTCGGCGTAGGCTTTCTTGAGCGACCGTGCTTTTTTGAACGGGATGACTTTCCCCGTCTCATCGAGCGTGATAATCGGTTTGATGTTAAGGATGTTGGCAAGGAACATCTCGCCTGACGAGACGCGACCCCCGCGGCGCATCGTTTCCATGTTGCCGATAATCATGAAGAAGTTCTTCTTGTCACGCCACGCTTCGAGCAAGGCGACGATTTCTTCGACCGACTTACCTTCAGCCTCGGCGGCGAGACCGAGACGGACGAGTTCTTGCTGCTCCTCGAGCGCTGCGTGCGAGTCGACCGTGTACACTTTGAAGTCGGCCGCTTCGGCCGCCGCACTCGAGTTTTTCACGGTCGAGCTCAAGCCGTTCGAGCAATGGACGGCGATGGCGCAGTCATACCCTTCTTCTTTCAAACGTTCATAACGGGCGATGAAGTCACCGAAGATCGGCTGTGACGTCTTCGCTTCTTTCTTTTGGTCGATCATATAGCGATGCAAGTCTTCGAGCGACAAGTCCACTTCGCTGTAGCCGCTGCCGTCGACGATCAATTGAATCGGGACGATATCGACACCGAGACGGGCCGCCTCTTCTTTCGAGAAATTGGCCATACTATCGGTAATCCATGCGATTTTGGTCATAACAAAAATCCTCCAATGGTCGTTCAATTTTTTCCTAACTCATTATACCTTATTTTTCGAAATCCTTCCTTTCTGACTGATTCGCACGAAAAAGACAGCCCGACTCATCGTCGCGCTGTCTTCGGCTTCGACTCATCGTGTCGAAATCAATTTTGTATGGGCAAACTCATCGTGCGGCAATTCCATGTCTTTGCCTGACTTGATCTGTTGCAACGCTTTTAACAACGGGAGACCGAGCGTGGCCGGATAGACGACATCTTTATACAACGTCCGCTTCACGACTTGTTCGAGCGAGAGCGGTCGTCCGTCTTGACTGACGACTTTAATCCCGACGACTTGGTCACCGATCGTCTGGCCATTTCTGTTGAGCAGGAAGTACACTTCCCCGGCCATCGTCACGAGCGTCGGCAAATAGTAACGTTTCACTTCTTTTCCAGGAAACAACTTTTTCCGAATCGTCTTCTCGACGAGTTTCGCTGGGGTTTGAAAAATGAGTTGGTCAATTTGACTAGCAACGGCACGTTTCCAAATTGGGACTGCCACGTTCATCATCCTCTCGTTTCGGTTCTAGGCTTTAGATTCCTCTTTTGCCTTCGCTTGAAACGCCGAAAACGGACAACCCGAACGCGCGAACAAGTTGGGCGTCACAATTTTGTCATCATAATGGCGGTGGAACACGTGCGTCGCGGCGGGTGACAGCGGCGGGATGAGCCAGCTCCATTGGCCGGTCACGTCGCGCCCTGCGTCCTGTTCGTTCTTCTCGAACCGTTTGAACTGTTTTGCCGCCGTGTGGTGGTCGACGATCGTCACCCCGGCCCGCTCGAACGACTGCAAGACAGCCACGTTCAATTCGACGAGGGCCCGGTCGCGCCAAAGCGTCCGCTCTTTCGACGTGTCGAGACCGAGCGACGCGCCGACGAGCGGCAAAAGATTATAGCGGTCCGTATCGGCCAAGTTGCGCGCCCCAATCTCAGTCTCCATATACCAGCCGTTGAACGGGATTGATGTGAAGCGCTGGCCACCGATTTCAAGCTCCATATCGGCGATGGCCGGGACGGCATGCCACTTGATCATGCGTCCGTTGAACAAGTCGTACGCCTCATGCCGAATCTCGACTTCGAGCACCGCATCGTCTGGCAGTTCATAGAGCCGGACCTCTCGCCCGTCCGTAATTAACAGCGGCAAGACGTCAAACTCGGTCCCGGCCCCGCTCCAGCCGAGTCGTTCGGCCTGTCGCGTCATCGTCAAGGATAGCGGGTCGCCAATGATTCCGTCCTCCGTCTCATACGCCGCGTACCGGATGAGTTGCGCGTTCAACAAACGAAACTCATTCGGGAGCACCGTCATCGTCGAGCGAATCTTGCCATCGTTCGTCGCATACCGTAAATGACTGACGAGCGCCTCGAACACGTCGTCGAACGTCTCTGCGTCGCGGGCATCCCGAACGTTCAGCGTCTGCCAAAACAGACGGCCGATACATCGATTCGAGTTGCGCCAGGCGAGTTTTGCCCCTTCCGTCAACTCATCGGTCGTGAGCGTATACGATCCTGTTCGTTCAATCTCATCCGCAATCGTCTGTAGCCGTTTCGAATGATCGCCTTCTAGTTGTGAGAAAAAGTGTCGGGCTACCTGAATGTCCATATTGTCGATCTCCTCTATATAGTCTGTCCCTCTCATCTTAGAGAATATCATAACGGGTTTCTACTTTTAGCGTACAGAAAAAGCGAGCCAATCGGCTCGCTTTCAGTCTGTCTGATCGATCAAGTCTTTCGCTTTTTGAATCGTAAAGCCTCG
This sequence comes from Exiguobacterium sp. s56, assembly GCF_018618255.1. Taxonomy (NCBI): domain Bacteria; kingdom Bacillati; phylum Bacillota; class Bacilli; order Caryophanales; genus Exiguobacterium; species Exiguobacterium sp. s56. The sequence continues at coordinate 88,041 of NZ_JACSLR010000003.1, forward strand.
TGGTTTTTCGCTTTCCAAGGCAGTCAATCGTTTTTCAAGTTCAACCGTCTGTTCATATGACGCCTCATATTGATAGAGGCCATTGGCAAGCTCGGTCAAACGCTTCACTTGAATCGGGAATGGTGCCATTCCATCGTCAAGCAAGATGACGAGGCTGAGATCACTATCAACCGGTAAGCGGATTGACCCGTAAAAGGCGATGGCCTTGAAGCCGCGACGCATGATGACGATTGGTGATGTGCCAACCGCGACGTCTCGATTGCGCAAGCGCGTGATGGTGATGCCCGCATGAATCAATCGACTCGACGACGGTAGCGTCTCGACATACTCTTCGATCGGCGTCAGTGTTCCAGCTTCGAGCGCTTGTTCGAACTCTGACTCTTTGAGCGGACGGCTGAAAATAAATCCTTGAATGACGTGACAGCCAAATTCGCGGAGGCGGAGCAGGTCGTCCATCATCTCGACACCCTCGACGACGACATTCATCCCGAACTCCTCGGCGATGAGGAGTAGACTGCGAATGATTCCTTGGGCCTTCCGGCTTTGATTAACGTTGTGGGCGAACACCCGGTCGATTTTAATCGTCTGAGCGCTATACGCCTGCAAGTATGCGAGCGACGAGTAACCTTTCCCGAAATCGTCGAACGCGATTGGGATGCCGAGGTCATTCAATCGTTCGAACGCTTGCGTGATTTGTTGGGCGTCTTCTAACAGCGATGTCTCCGAGATTTCGACCTCGAGATAGCTCGCGGGGATATGGTGACGGGCGAGCGTGTCCTCGAGCACATGCTCGAAATGCTCTTGATACAAATATTTAGCCGACACGTTAATCGAGATTGGGATTTTTTTGGGGAGGATGATCACGTAGCGACACACTTCTTCAATCAACCAGTTCGTCAAGTCGAGGTGGAGGCTGCTCTCCTCAGCAAGCGGTATGAATTCGGCCGGCGAGATGGAGCCCCACGTCGGATGCGTCCAACGCATGAGTGCCTCGGCCCCCACGATTTGTCCGGTCCACGCGTTCACTTTCGGTTGATACATTAAATAAAACTCTTTGTTTTGAAGCGCACCACGCATATCCCGCAGCAGTTCATATCGCTTTAATGACTCAATGTCCATTTGTGAGGAATACAGTTCAAGTTGAGCCCCGATTTTCTTGTCGGCTCGGTTCATGGCAATACAGGCGTGTTTAATTAGCTCACTCGCCTGCACCCCGTCTTCCGGATATCGGCTCACCCCAATCGAAATGCGGGCGAATAAGTCATAGACGTCAACGCGGAAGCGATGGGTCGAGAGCGTGCCGAGCTTTTTCCCGAGCGCGAGCACTTCGGGATCTTCCATGCGTCGCGGCAAGACGATGAGCACGTTATCCGCATCTAAATGCCCGAGCATGGCGTCTTTCGGCAATAGGCGAATCAATTGGTTCACCGTCGCCACACGCCACTCGTCGCCAAGTTCGTAGCCGAACGTATGATTGATCTCGGCAATCCGATTGAACGATAGCGAGAATAGCGTGAACGGGTCCCGCTTGCGAGTCAAATGATATACCGACTCCGTGATTGACTCGCGATTCGGCATGTTTGTAATCGGATCGAGCGAGGCAAGACGCCAAATCTCTTCTTGTTGCTCTTTCAACTGCGTGATGTCTTTGACGAGCGTCCGGAATCCGATGACGTTCCGCCCTCAGAAAAAATCGGTTCCCGATTCTCTTCGATCCATTTGACGTTCCCTTTGGCGAAAATACGATACGAGAACGTCGATGGTTTTCCGTTCAGTGTCACTTCCCGCGCTTGTTTGATTTTTGGAATATCATCTGGAACGACGACTTTTTGCCAGTAATCCGGGTGAGCGTTGAATTGGTCTTCCGTATATCCAAAGATGAGTGAGAATCCTGGCGTCAAAAACTTGAATTGTTTTGACTCAAAATAGCGCTCAAAAATGACTGAGTCGACAATCTCGCAAAGCTGCCTTACTTTCGACCGTTCTCTCGTCAATTCTTCCTCGGCCGTGACGAGATTCGTCACGTCAAACATCGCCCATGTGACGGCTTTACGATCTTTCGATATACCGACTTTTACAATCAACTCCAAATACTGTTCCACTTTCGGATTAAAAGCGCGAAGTTGCGTCTCGTATTCAAATTGTTCGGTGTCTTGAAGCAACGTTTCGATTGCCGCCGCGAACGCACCCCGATCGTCTTCATGAATCAATTTTCGAAAATCTTCCCGCTTCATCTCAGCGAGCTGTCGTTTTGTCAAACCAAGCAGTTGTCCGGTTTGCGGAGAGTGGTAGAACGTGCCCGTTTCAAGGTCGAGTTCAATCAAGATGAGCCCAGGGATCCGCTCGAATAGCGATCGGCTCACTTTCATCCGATTGTAACGTTCTCTCAACTCCGTCTGTGTCGTCAAATCTTTGACGACGCCGTAAAGGCCCGTGATGACCCGCCCTGTATAGAGCGGTGTATTTGTGATGGACAGATGTATCGAGCGACCGTCCTCGTTCCGCACTTGCAGTTCATAATGCACCGTTTCGCCTTGGAGCGACCGTTGATGGAACGTCTGGACCCGTTCACTTTCTGTCTCAGGCAACCATAATGCCGGATGGACGAACCGTTCTTCTTCCCCGTTGAAAAGAAGCGACAGTTTTTCATTCGAGTCGACGAGCCTTAACTCTCGATCGAGTACATAGACGGCATCTGGATACTGATCTAACAGGAGCGGATCGATATTGATTCGTTCTCCACGTTCCATTTGTTCAACGTTTGATTCCAATGCATGCTTCCATTGTCGGAAGAAGCCCATTTCCACCACTCCCCGGTGTGACGAACGTCACATGAATGTCGTATTACCTTGATTATATAAGACGGAACCCGTCAAGGAGGCTTCTATATAAGATGGAACCCGTCAAGGAGGCTTCTACTTTTGAAAATAAGGGGAATAATCTCTCTTTTGTACATATTTTGAAATTAATGTCATTATTTCAAGCATCATAAAAGACCACGGCTCAATTGAGTCCGTGGTCTCCCGTTTAACGTTGTTTCACGACGACCGATCCGTAGGCCGGTACATCGACCGTGCCCGAGACGCGTTTAATCGTCTTCGTGCCCGCTTGTTTCCCATCGACGATGAGGTTCCATTGCCCGCTCGGCAATTTCACTTTAACCGTCTTAGCGTTGGCGTTGTGCGTGATGAACAAGTCTTTCTTCTGGCCAGGTGCTTTGTCATCAATCGAGTAGCTGATGACGTTCGCTTCGGCTTTGTAGAATTTCAAGTTTTTCTTCACGTCAACCGCCTTCGTCATGCGGAGACCTGGGTTATCTTTACGCATTTCGATTAAGCCCTTCATGTACTGGACGTCCGCCTTACGGTCGGCGGCCCGTTTCCAGTCCATTTGGTTAATGCGGTCCGGCGATTTGTACGAGTTGTGGTCGCCTTCTTTCGTGCGCATGAACTCTTGACCTGCATGAATGAACGTTGTTCCTTGGCTCGTCAAGAGGATGCTCGACGCGAGACGGTGCATCTTCGTACGGTCCGCTTCCGACGTTTCTGGGTTCGTGAGTTCAAGCTTGTCCCAGAGCGTGTGGTTGTCGTGCGCTTCGACGTACGTGATCGCTTGCGTCGGTTCTTTCGTGAAGCCTTTGATGTCGGCGCTATAATCGATTTCACCGACGATGCCTGTCTTGATGCGGTTCTCAAGGCCGGCTTTCCCGTTGATGAAGCCGTTGTCCGTGTCGATGAAGACACTGCCTTTCAAGCCGTCGCGGATGTTGTCGTTGAAGTGTGCGACGCCTGGCATCTTGTATGCGTTCTTCTGGTTCGCTTTCTTCGCCGGGTCGAGCGGCGTGCTGAGGTCCCAACCTTCGCCGAAGACGAGGATAGATGGATCCACTTTGTTCAACGCCGAACGGACTTGGTTCATCGTCTTGACGTCATGGATGCCCATGAGATCGAAACGGAACCCGTCCCAATGGTACTCTTGCGCCCAATAGACGACCGAGTCGACGATGAGCTTCTGCATCATCTTGCGTTCAGACGCAGTGTCGTTGCCGACGCCCGTTCCGTTCGCGAAGTCGCCGCCCTCTGTGTAACGGTAGTAGTAACCTGGGACGATCTTATGCAAGTTCGACGCCTGCGCATCGAACATGTGGTTATAGACGACATCCATGACGGCGCGCAAGTTGTTGTCATGGAGCCCTTGAATCATTTGTTTCATCTCACGAATCCGGACTTTCGCATCATATGGATTCGTCGAATACGAGCCTTCCGGCGCGTTATAGTTTTTCGGGTCATACCCCCAGTTGTATGATGCATCCGGTTTCGTCTCATCGACCGAGGCCGTGTTATAGTCGTACACCGGAATGAACTGGACGTGTGTGACACCGAGGTCTTTCATATGGTCGAGGCCAGTCTTTGTGGCTGTCTTCTTGCCGTTGACGAGGAGGCGTGTGCCTGGCTCGACGACACCGAGATATTTGCCTTTGTTTTTAATCCCTGAATCGTACTTGTCTGACGTGACGTCGAAAATCGACAAGTCGCGAACGTGCGTCTCATAGATGATGGCGTCTGTCCGTTTCGCCAATTTCGGCTTCATCGAGTTCCAACGTTTCGGTTTCGTCTCGTTCAAGTCGACGACGACCCCTTGGTCCCCGTTCACACCGACTGCTGTCGCGTACGGATCGACCGCGCGGACGCTGCCGGACGCGTGCTTGACGTTGTACGTGTAGCCGATGCCGTCCAAATCGCCACGGACGTCCGCGACCCATGTGCCGCGCTCGCCACGCTTCATCGAGATCGTCTTCTTCAAGTCTTTGTCTGAAGCCGGACGCGTTTTCGGCATGTTCCATAGTTCGAGCTTCACGTCTTGTGCCGTCGGGGCCCAAAGGACGAATTGTGATTTTGACTGCTTGTAAGTCACGCCGAGTTTGCCATCATAGGCGTATTTCGCATCGAACTCCGGTGACCGGAGGACGTCGCCCGCTTGGAGTACTTTATCTCCGAACGTCGGGTGCTTCGCCGTGATGACCGCCGCCAAATCGATGTCTGCACTGAAACGGACGGTGACCGACTTGTCGCCTGACTTCTCAACCGATTCAACGGTCGCACCTTCGACCGTCAATTCGCTCAAGAACTTCTCGTCGATGACGCGGTTGAGCGTGAGCTCCGCTTGACGGAACGTGTCCGCCTCGAATGAGACGATTTTCGGTGAACGATCGATTTCTGGTTCTGAATAGTAAATCGTCGAATCCCCTTCGACGAGCCAAATCTCTTTCGCCGTGCTGAGCGCGAAACGGTCTGTGCCGTCTTTTTCGGCCCATTCGCCTTTTTTCGTGACGAGTCCGATGAGTTTCTTCGCGTCCGGGTTGGCAAACTTCACGTTCGCGACACCGCCGAAGGCGTCCGTCTCATCGAAGTTGATGTTTTGACCGTCGCCACCGTCTGGCCATGTCCAAAGACCCCAGTCCGTGTATGTATTGTCGTAACGGAAGTAATGAACTTTCATATCTACGTCCGTTGCTGCCGTCTCCCCGTCTGGGTTCGACGTATAGATTTTCGAGTCCCCTGACTTGATCCATACTTCGGCAACGCCGTCTTTGATCATATCGCTCGTGATGAAGCGGTCGTTCTCCGACCCTTTATCTTTCTCCCAGTTGTCCGTACGGACGATGAGACCGAGCTTTTCAGGTGAATCGACCGGGAATTCGTAGGCCGCCACCTTTCCGAAATCGTCCTCGCCGTTGAAGGCGAAGGCTTTATTCGGGAAATAATCTGGGTTATTCGCCCAAAGCCATAAGTTCCAATCCGTTTGATTGTCCGGGGCCTCTTGATAGTGAACGACGACGAGCGTCGACTTGCCTTTATCGAGAGCGGACGATGACATCGGAAACATTGAGAACACTAGTGCAAACGTTAGCACAACTGCCCATGCCTGTTTCCATCGCTTGTTGACCATGTGGGTCCCTCCTTGTAGCATGATTTTAGGAAAACGCTTACACAAAAATTGTAAACGTTTCCTTTTCGGAATTCAATGTTTTTCTAGACAAACACCTAACGCCTTCCTCTTTGCGCCATCACTTGGGAAACCTCCGCTATTTTCCATTCCGAAAATAATTGCATTTTCGGATTAATGGACTGTATATAGAAGTTAGAGGAGGAATTTTAAATATATGTCACTTACGAACCTCATTAACAACTTGATCGCCAACGCCAGTCTGTTGCTGGTCGGTCTCTATATTATTTCGCGCCTCACGAAGCTGGGCGTGACGACGAAGCTCCCGCTCCGGCGTCAAGTCACCATCTCCTTCTTACTTGCCGGGCTATCGATTGTGATCACCCTGCACGGCGTGTTGTGGAACGCGCAGGCCGACTTTCAATACGGGTTTGTCCCCATCATCATGTCGGCGCTCTATTTCGGCCTGCCGGGTGTACGGATCACGTATGTCGCGAGCATTCTCGTTTTGCCGTTCATCTTGATCGAGACGCTTTTGTTGATCACGTTTCTCGACTACACGCTCGCCGCATCGATTGCTGTCGCTTTCCTATGGTTCCGTGAACGAATCAAACCGGCGCGGGACATCCGGATCGTCAATGCGATCAGCCTCGGATTCATCTCGTTGTTCTCGCTGTTAAACGTCAGCACTTATAATCAAATCGAAATGTATGTGATGACGCTCCTCGCCTTCATCACCATCGGGTACTCGGCCGGATTCCTTCTCCATATCGTCTACGGGGGCATCCATAAAATCCAACGCTCGGAACGGCTCATTTCAAAATATAAAGAAGCGGCCTTCACCGACTCGTTGACCGGACTTGGCAATCGCCGCCGCTTCGAAGAAGAGATGAAGCGCGTCGACGAGGAAGTGTTCAATGGAACGCAAGACGTCGCCTTGCTCTTCCTCGACATCGATCATTTCAAATCGATTAACGATACGTACGGCCATGATGCCGGTGATGCCATCTTGGTCGAATTAGGCAACCGGTTGACGAAGACGGCCCGGACCGATGACATGGTCTGCCGCAACGGCGGCGAAGAATTCTCGGTTTTATTGGCTGACTGCACGTTGTCGCAAGGGTTCGTCATTGGCAAACGCTATTTGCGGCAAATCGCCGAAACGCCGTTCTTATTGCCGGACGGATCCTTCATTGACGTCACCGTCTCCATCGGCATCGCCAGCACGTCAGAGTCCAAAATCGCCACGTCGAGCCAACTGATTAAAAAAGCCGACGTCGGCTTATATGTCGCCAAACGGAGCGGACGCAACCGACTCGGCAAGTGGAACGAAAAAAAAGCGAACTAACCCCTGATGCGCGGCATCAGGGGTTCATTATAGTTTCTTCCATTCTTCTAACGCCTCTAAGTACCAACGATAGCTCAGCTTGAACTCTTCGTCCTTCTCATGCAACACCCGATAATATCCTGTTCACCTCACTTCTCAGCATACCAAAAAACGGCGTCCGAATGGCTCGGACGCCGTCTGTGTTAGTTCCCGTATTTTTTAAAGAGTTGATAATTTTTATTCCCACCTGACAAGTTGTAAACGTCGGTGAAACCGAGGTTGCGGAGCACGTTTTGAGCCGCGTTCCCCGTCACCCCGCCGTTGCAATAGACGACGGTCGGCTTGTCTTTTTCCATGTCCTTGGCGGCATCACGCAAGTTACCGAGCGGGATGTTGACCGCACAGTCGACACATGCTTTTTCGAACTGCGAAGCTTTACGCGTATCGATAATCTGCATGTCTTCACCCGCATCGATCCGCTTCTGCAGCTCACCCGGTGTGATGAGTCGCGCCGATTGATTCATACTGTTCGCGAGCGCCATGCCCGTGTACATGACCGGGTCTTTCGTCGTCGAGAACGGCGGAGCGTACGCGAGGTCGAGATGGAACAAGTCATCGACTTTCGCCTTAAACGTGATAGCCGTGACGAACACGTCGATGCGCTTGTCGACACCTTCGAACCCGACGATTTGAACGCCGAGCAATTGGCGTGTCGCCCGGTCGCCGATTGCTTTAATCGTCAAGTCTTTCCCGCCCATATAAGCCGGCTTGTCCGGCTTCGTGTTATGGAGCACTTCGACGTCATACCCGAGCTCGCGGGCCTCACGTTCCGATAGACCGGTCTGGGCGACGGCTTGGCCAAACACTTTGAAGATGCCTGTGCCGAGGATGCCACGGTGTTCAAGGTCGCCTCCTGTGATGAGGTCACCAAGAGCACGACCCATCTTGTTCGCCGTCGAACCGAGCGGACGCCAAATCGGTTTGCCCGTGACGAGCGAGAAACTTTCGGCGACGTCGCCGGCCGCATAGACGTTCTTCACGTTCGTCTCCATCCGCTCATTGATGGCGATCGCACCCGTCTCGCCGATTGTGACACCGATCGACTTCGCGAGTTCCGTGTTCGGACGGACACCGACGGAGAGGATGACGAGGTCCGTATCAATCGTCTTGCCACTTTCCGTGACGACGCGTTCAACATGACCATCACCGACGAGTTCTGTCACTGTCTCCCCGAGCATGAGCTCGATCCCGTTCTTCTCGAGGTGATCCTCGACGCGACAAGCCATATCTTTATCGAGTGGTGGCATCACTTGCGGGAAACGCTCGATGACCGTAACTTCGACGCCGCGCAGTTTGAGCTGCTCAGCCATCTCGAGGCCGATGAACCCGGCGCCGATGATGGTTGCATGCTTCGGGTTCGTCGCATCGACGAAGTTACGTGTCGCTTCCGCGTTCTGAATGTTACGGATTGGGAACACGTTGTCCGAATCGACACCCGGAATCGGCGGGATGATGCTCGAGGCACCTGTCGCGAGGACCAACGAATCATAGCTGTCCGTGAACGATTCACCCGTCTCAAGGTTCTCGACCGTGACCGTCTGTGCGTCGGCATCGACTGCCGTCACGTTATGACGTGTCATGACGTCGATGTTGTAGCGTTTCTTGAAGAATGCCGCATCGCGAGGCGTCAAATCGTCGCGCGACTCGACTTCGCCGCCGACATAATACGGAATACCGCAACCCGAGTACGAGATATCGTAGTCGCGGTCGTAGATCGTAATCTGTGCGTCTTCGTTGTTACGACGTGCTTTTGCCGCGACCGATGTACCGGCGGCGACTGAACCGATGATGACCAATTTCATATTAAACACTCCTTAGTAAAGTAGTAGGCTGATGTATAGTCCAAGCAACGTGATGGCGAGCGTTGGAATCGTCAAGATGATCCCGACTTTAAAGTATTGACCCCAACCGATTTTAAGCCCTTTCGTACGGAGCACGTGGAGCCATAGCAACGTCGCGAGTGACCCAATCGGTGTGATTTTCGGACCGAGATCGGACCCGATGACGTTCGCATAGATGAGTGCTTCCCGAATCTGACCGGTCGTATTCGTCAAATCAATGGCGAGTGCGTCAATCATGACGGTCGGCATATTGTTCATCACCGATGACAAGATGGCGGCCAAGAAGCCCATCCCGAACGTAGCGCTGAAGGCGTTCACGGCGAACCAGTCGATGAAGTTGGCGAGCACTTGCGTCAGTCCCGCGTTTTGCAGACCGTAGACGACGATATACATCCCGAGCGAGAAGAAGACGATCGCCCATGGCGCCCCGCGTAGGACGGACCGGGTCGGCACGGCCGGTGAACGGTTCGCCATGATCAGGAAGAACAACGAGATAATCCCCGCGACGAGCGAGACCGGGATGCCGACGATGTCACTTGTGAAGTATCCGATGACGAGAAGTGCGAGCACGACCCACGACAAGCGGAACATTTTATGGTCTTTGATGACCGAGGCCGGCTCGACGAGTTTCGATAAATCGTATTGCTTCGGAATGTCCTTTTTGAAATACAAATACAAGACGAGCAAACTTCCGGCAACGGCGAAGACGTTGACGAACACCATCCGCGCCGCATATTCGGCGAAACCGATGCCGAAGAAGTCGGCCGAGACGATGTTGACGAGGTTCGAGACGACGAACGGCAGACTCGCCGTATCAGCGATGAATCCAGACGCCATGACGTATGCCAAAACGACCGCATCCGGCAGTTTGAGCGCCCGCACCATGGCGAGGACAATCGGCGTCAAGATGAGCGCCGCCCCGTCATTCGCGAACAACGCCGCGACGAGCGCACCGAGTAGCGTGATATAGACGAACAGCTTGACGCCGCCGCCTTTGGCGATGCGGGCCATATGTAAGGCAGCCCATTCAAAGAATCCAATCTCGTCTAAAATGAGCGAGATGATGATGATGGCGATGAACGTGAACGTCGCGTTCCAAATGATGCCCCAGACAGTACCGACGTCATCCAAATTGACGACCCCGGTGAGAAGGGCGATGACCGCCATCCCCATCGCCGAGTAACCGATGCCGAGGCCTTTCGGTTGCTTGATGATGAGGAAGAGCGTCACCAAAAAGATAATACTAGCAATCCACTGCACAATGAGTTCCTCCAATAATTCTCTATTTTTTTAGCAAGTCTGTTGCAAGCCGCGAAGCACGAGGCTGACACCGTCTTCCGTCGACTCGACGTCGAGCGTGACGTTTTCCGCCATCGCTTCGGCGTCGTTCGCGACGGCGAACGTGAGGCCGTTGAAGTCTTTGACGTCATCCGTCGCTTCTGGAGCGGCGACGATGAGACCGAGCGTCGGTCCACAGCACCCGGCTTCCGTACAGATACGAACTGATTTTATTTCCTCTTCAACCAATGCGTCTTTCATAAAATCGATGGCTTCATTCGTGATGTTCATGTAACTTCCTCCTTGAGTAGTTGTGACAGTGCCGGATAACCGACCGGCAGTTGTTCTTGCCATGCGAGTAACGTCGGTCGCGGATAGGCGTTCACACGCTCGAGCCAAGGCGCCTCGCTCGCGACTTTCGCCATAAGCAGCTTGCTTGTCACATCGAGCGGTGTGAACGATTGGTTGACGACCCAGGCGAACGGTTGAATCTCGGCCCGTTCCAAGTCAGCGACGAGTCGCTCGGCTTCATAAACCGGTGTCGCTTCAGGCAGCGTCGTGATGATGACGTGCGTCTGTTTCGGATCGCGCAGTTTTGGTAACAGGTCGCGGACCGCTTCCGGGACGACCCCGGTCGACCGTTCGAGTTCACGGTGATAACTTTCAGTCGCATCCAAGAGAAGAAGCGTATGACCCGTCGGCGCCGTATCGATGACGACGAAGCGGTCTTTCGCTTTCGCCACTTGATCAGCGAAGGCGCGGAAGACGGCGATCTCTTCGGTGCACGGCGAACGCAAGTCCTCTTCGAGCATCATGCGCTGCTCGTCGTTCAGATCCCCCGCTTCCCGGAACACGTCCATCCGGTACTTCTCGATCTCGACTTTCGGGTCAATCGCATCGACGGTGAACGTATCCGGGACATCCAAGCCGATTGTGAAAGCCACATGTGCGGCCGGGTCTGTCGTCGTCAAATGGACGGCGTGTCCTCGCTCACTGAGCGCGACGGCAACGAGCGAGGCGAGCGTCGTCTTGCCGACCCCGCCTTTCCCCATCGTCATGATGACGCTCGGGCCATCCATCTCGATTTCATCGACGAGTCGGTCGATTGAGCCATAATGACTCGTGTCATAACGTGTATTTGGGACGGTGGCCGTCTCCCCGTTCACCCAGCGTCGGAGCGCCGGGACACCGACGAGGTTCTCGTACGCATATGACAGCGTGAACGTCTCGAGGTCGGCGACACCTTTCGGAAGTTCATGGAGCGCCTGTTGTTGACGCTCGATGAACCGTTTCGTATAGCGGTCCGTCCCTTCGTCTGATGCGACGACGCCGTTGATGACAAGTTGCATCCGCTCGATGCCAATCGCGTGAAGCTCGGTCGCGGCACGCGCCGCCTCGACGAGCGTCGATGTCTCGGGACGGGCGACGAGCAACAATGTCGTCTCGCTGCCGTCGGTGAGCGTCTCGACAGCCCGTTTGTATTGCTGTTGCTTGTCGGCCAGACCAGCAAGCGGACCAAGGCAAGACGCGCCGGTCGTATTCGTCTCTAAAAATTCGTCCCACGCACTTGGCAACGTCAACAACCGTAGCGTGTGACCGGTCGGGGCTGTGTCAAAGATGACGTGATCGTATGTCTCACGTGCCGACTCAGACGTCAGTAACTCGGTAAACTGGTCGAACGCCGCGATCTCAACCGTACAGGCGCCGGACAGCTGTTCTTCCATCGACTGAATGGCCACGTCCGGAAGGACACCGCGATAAGGACCGACCATGCGTTCCATGTACTGCTTCGCCGCCTCTTCCGGGTCGAAGTTCGCGATGAACAGACCGGTTCCTGGGACGAGGCGTGGTGTCTCGTCGAGCTCCATCTCGAACACGTCCTGAAGGTTGCTCGCAGGGTCGGTCGACACGAGCAAGACTCGCTTACCGCGGTCAGCAAGCGTCAACGCGAGGCTCGAAGCAGTCGACGTCTTGCCGACACCGCCTTTACCGGTCAAAAACACATAGCGCGTTGGTTCGATTGTCGTGAAATCAAAGCGATTCATCATGACCCGCCTCCTTATTTTTTAAGCGTGATGCGGACTTTCGGCTTTTCGCCATCTTGTTTCGCGAACGCTTCGACCGGGAGTCCTGTCAACTCGGCAATCTCCTCGTTCGTCATGTAAGCGCCTCGTTTGACGACGGCACCGTCGACGACCGTAAGTGGGAGCGTCTCAAGGCCGTTCGCGATTTCAGCTTGAACATGGACGTTCTCGACGAATCGGTTCGGCTCGGAGGCAAGGTTATAACGGGCCACATCAAAGCCGCGTTGTTTTAATACGTAATGGATGGTCGCAATCCGCGTCAGCTCCGGATCGATTGAAGGACCACAAAGTCCGGTCGGGCAGCACATGGCTGGTTCGAATACTTCAAGTTTCATCGTTGACTCCTCCTTAAATCGCACAGTCCGTTTCGCAGTCACAATTCGCCTCGACCGTCTCGATTTTGTCGAGCAAATCGATGACGATTGAGTAGAATGGGCTCGTCTCGTTCAATCGATAGTGAATCCATTGCTTGTCGCGGCGCTCTAACAGGAGCCCTGCTTGCCGCATCATCTTCAAGTGGCGGCTGATGGCCGGTTGCGAAATGTCGAAACAATCAACAAAACTGCAGGCACATTGCTCTCCGCCTTGCATTTGTTTGAGCATCGTCAAACGGGTCGGATCGGCGAGTACTTTGAGCACTTTACTTAAATCATCTACCGTATGCATCGTCATTCTCCTTCTCTGTATAACAAATCCGTTATATAACCTTTACGTTATGAAAATACCATAGTTTCTCACGCGGAGCAATTGTCTTCTCATAAAAAGTTCGGTATGATGAAACACGTTGTGAAAACATGTGTCGGTCGAACGACTTCTCTCATATAATGCGGCGTTTGATCTTCGTGAGACTCGGAGATCAAAGTCAAAAAATATATAGAGAGGTGTGTTCTTTTGGAAAAATTGAATACGATTAAACAAGATTGGCTCGGCAACGTCCGGGCCGACGTCCTAGCCGGCTTCGTCGTCGCGCTCGCCCTCATCCCTGAGGCGATTGCCTTCTCGCTCATCGCTGGAGTCGATCCGATGGTCGGGCTCTACGCGTCGTTCATCATCGCGATGGTCATCTCGATTGCCGGTGGGCGTCCGGCCATGATTTCGGCTGCGACCGGTGCGATGGCGCTCGTCATCGTCTCGCTCGTCGCCGATTACGGGTTGCAGTATTTACTCGCTGCCGGGATTCTCGCCGGAATCATTCAAATCGCGCTCGGCTATTTCGGCATCGCCCGCTTGATGAAGTTCATCCCGCGCGCCGTCATGGTCGGCTTCGTCAACGCGCTCGCGATTTTGATTTTCCAGGCACAGTTGACGAACTTTGAAGGTGAAAGCTGGATTATCTGGGCGCTCGTCATTGGATCGCTCGCCATCATCTTCTTGTTCCCACGCATCAACAAAGTCATCCCGGCACCGCTCGTCGCCATCGTCGTCATGACGATTCTGGCGGTCACGCTCGGGCTCGAGACGAAAAACATTAGCGACATGGGTACGATTTCAGCAACGCTCCCGGAATTTTTATTCCCGAACGTCCCGTTGACGTTTGAGACGTTGATGATCATCCTCCCCTACTCGATTTCCCTCGCCTTCGTCGGATTGATCGAGTCGCTGTTGACGGCACAAATCGTCGATGACATGACGGGCACGGATTCGAACAAGAACCGAGAATCAAAAGGACAAGGTATCGCCAACATCATCGCCGGTCTCTTCGGTGGGATGCCAGGGTGTGCGATGATCGGTCAATCGGTCATCAACGTCTCGTCCGGTGCTCGCGGTCGTCTGTCGACGTTTGTCGCCGGACTCGCGTTATTCATCATGATCATGACGATGAGTGACGTGTTGATGCTCATCCCGGTCGGCGCCCTTGTCGGTGTCATGTTCTTTGTCTCGTATGCGACGTTTGACTGGGGCTCGCTCAAAGCGATGCGCACCGCTCAAAAATCGGATACGGTCGTCATGCTCGTGACGGTGCTCGTCACGGTCGTCACGCACGACTTGTCACTCGGTGTGTTCGCCGGGATCTTGACGGCAGCCATCCTGTTCGCCGCAAAAATCTCGAAAGTCGAACTTGACCGCAGTGTAGACGCCGACCGTGCCCGCTACGTCGTGAACGGTCAGCTCTTCTTCGCTTCGACGTCCGAGTTCGTCAATCAGTTCGATGTGACCGAAGACGCCGAAGCCGGGATCAAACATGTCACAATCGACTTCTCGAACACGCATCTATGGGACGATTCGGCCATCGGTGCCATCGATAAAGTTGTCTTCAAGTACCGTGAAGTCGGGATCGAGCCGGAACTGTTGAACTTGAACAAAGATTCAGAGAAACTGCTCAATACGCTCGCGCTGCACTTGAAGCAACAAGAAACAAGCGTCGGCCATTGATTCAATTTCTTCGGGAGTGAACATTCACGTTCGCTCCCTTTTTTATATCCATGGCTCTAGTAAATCGCATATACTAAAAGTAGATTGTGTGAAAGAGGAGGACGTTTCAATGGGAAAGGTATTTTTAGCGGCAGACGGATCTGCCCACTCGAAGCGGGCACTTGAGAAAGCGATTCAGCTCGCCAAGGCATCAGACGCATCCATCGACATCGTCCATGTCGTCAGCGCCAAAGAATCGAAAGAAGCCGCACTCAACTCGACCGGGAAAATCGATCTCGAAGCGAAACGCAAATTGATGTTGCAACCGCTCTTCGATCAAATCGTTGCAGCCGGGCTTGGGTATGAATATATTGAACTTCGCGGGGAGCCGGACGTCGAGCTCGTCAAATATGCGAACCATCAACCGTACGAGTACGTCGTCGTCGGTTCACGCGGACTGAACACATTTCAAGAGTTCGTGCTCGGCAGCGTCAGCCATAAGCTCGCCAAACGCGCCCTCGCCCCGGTCATCATCGTCAAATGATGGTCACCCTTTCTTTACGGAGAAAGGGCTTTTTTCTGTTCCATACAGGAAATAGGTCCTATATGTGGAATGGAATAGTGAACTCATTTATGAAGGAGGAACCTACTTGGACATTACCAATGACTCAAATTTATTGCTCATCCTCTTGCCGTTGCTCGTGTTGCAACTCATCTTGCTCGTCGTCGCCTTGATTGATTTGCTCAAACGGCAAGAAACGAATGGACCGAAATGGGTATGGCTTCTCGTCATCCTATTCATCAACATCCTCGGGCCGATCGTCTACTTCCTATGGGGACGGACGAAGCGATGAACGTCACCCAACTGACGAAACGATTCGGCACGTTCACCGCGCTCGACGACGTCAGCTTCTCGCTCCGCCCCGGCTGTACCTCGCTCCTCGGTGAGAACGGGGCCGGCAAGACGACACTGCTCAATATGATTGCCCGCGTGACGACACCGACGTCCGGACAGATCGTCGGGCATGACGCCATCCGCATCGGCTATCTGCCACAGCGACCGGCGCTCTATCCATCGCTCACACCGGTCGAGACGATTCGCTATGCGGCCGAGTTGACCGGCGTCACGAATGTCGACCCGGTCCATCTGTTGAAACGGGTCGGACTCGAGCCCGTCGATCGACCGGCGGCACACTTGTCCGGCGGCATGCGGCAACGGCTCGGCATCGCCCAGGCGCTCGTGCATGACCCGGAGCTGTTACTGCTCGATGAACCCGTCTCGGCGCTCGACCCGCGCGGCCGCCGGGAAGTACTCGACCTCTTAAGCGACTTGAAACGAGAGCGGATGATTCTCTATTCGACGCACGTGCTCCCCGATGCCGAGGAAGCGAGCGACTGGGTACTCCTGCTCCGGCAAGGTCGCCTGCTCATGGAAGGGACCGTGACCGATTTGCTCGGCTCGAAGTCCTCGATTCAAGTCCGTCTGTTCAACGACGTCGTGACGGAGGATGAGTGGCGAACGCTCCCGGGTGTCAGCCACGTCACCCGCTCCGGGACGACATGGGAACTGGAGACGGACGCGAAAGACGTGACGGAACGGGCGCTACTGCAGTTGCTGCTGGAGCGCGGTCTAAGACTCCAATCGCTCCATGTCGGGCATCCATCGCTCGAGTCACTCTTTTTGGAGGTGAACGCCTGATGAAACTGGCCATCTTCAAACAAGAGTGGAAAGAGTCATGGCGCAATAAACGGATGATTTGGGTACCGATTGCCTTGATGTTGCTTGCGGCGATGCAACCGCTCACGCTTTATTTCCTCCCGGACATCTTGGCCTCGGGCGGCAACTTGCCGGACGGGGCGGTCATCGAAATTCCGACCCCGTCACCAGAAGAAGTGCTCATGTCGGCGAGCGAACAGTTGCGACAAATCGGCCTGCTCGTCGTGCTGTTATCCGCCATGCATACGTTCAGTCACGAACGGTCGCTCGGCACGCTCGCCTGGCTCAAGTCGCTCAAGATTCCGGGCACGCGCATCGTGCTCAGCAAATGGGGACATTATTCGCTACTCGCCGTCGTCGCCATCGGCCTCGCCCAATTGAGCGCCGCCTACTATACAATCGTTTTGTTCGATTCGTTCGACGTCACCGATTTCTTAATCGCGACCGGGCTGCTCATGCTCCATTTCGTCGTCCAGCTATCGATTTTCTTCTTGTTCGCAGCGTTGCTCGAGAGCGGCCTCGTCGCCCTCGTCATCACGCTCGCCCTCCACTTCATCATGTCGCTCCTTCTCGGGTGGCTCGAGTGGGACTGGATGCCGTGGCGGCTCGGCTCGTTATCGGCCGAAGTGCTCATGGGCGAGAGTTTACTCGTTTGGCCGATCGTCAGCAGCGTCTTGTTGATTGGCGTGACGCTCTTCGTCGCCTCGAAACGGTTGTTGTTCATAAGCCGTTCGTCCTGATGTAACACCTTCTCAAAATAGTCCTTTAGCCGCCGAGTCAGGGCGGCTTTTCTCATGTATACTTAATTTACAAAATAATTCCAATTTTGAAAATCGATTGTGGAGGAACGACTATGAAGTGGAGTCATATAGTGGCAGGGGTGGCCATCAGTATGAGCATCATCCTCAGTAACGACCACGTCCATGCCGCGGCCGGGTTTCAAACGACGGCGACGGGAACGGTCTATACGACAGAAGACGGCACGGTGCTGACCGGCTGGCAAGTGATTGACGGCAAGACGTACTATTTCGCGGCAGATGGGACGATGGCCGTGGGTTGGCAAGCAATCGATGGCGCTACATATTATTTTGAAACGGACGGTGTGCTCGTCACCGGGCGCTATTCGATTGACGGGGCGACCTACTTGTTCGCCGCCGACGGGAAGCAGCTGAAAGGCTGGCAACAACTCACGGACGGTCTCTATTACTTCAAATCGAATGGCGTCATGGCAACCGGCTTTTTGACCGTGGACGGGAAACGCTACTTGTTCTCTCTTGAAGGGAAACGGTTGAGCGGTTGGCAAACCGTCAACGGCGTGAAGCATTACATATTCGAAAACGGAACGATCCGGTCGGGCATGTACACGATCAACGGTAAGAAATACTTGCTCTTGAAAGACGGACAGGTCGCGACCGGCTGGCAACAAATCGGCACGCGCCACTACTACTTCGGTACAAGCGGTGTACGCCAGCACGGGCTGAAAAAGATTGGGACGACCGTTTACGGTTTCCATGAGACGTACGGCTATCGGTTGGCCGGCGTCCAAAAAGTCGCCTCTCGCTATTACTATTTCGGGACGGACGGAAAACGTCGCTACGGCCTGCAGACGATTGACGGCAAAGTGTACGGGTTCCATCCCGTTTACGGCTATCGTTTGCAAGGAAAACACAAAGTCGGGACCCGCTATTACTACTTCCACTCGACCGGCGTCCGTGAGACTGGTTGGAAGTATACGACGCAATACGAATATTTTGCACCGACCTTGACGAAGAAGACAGATTGGCAAGTCATCAACGGCAAATGGTATTTCTTCGATCCGTCGGGCGTCATGTATAAGAACAAACGCATCGGCAACGCCGCGTTCGATACCCGGGGTGCCTATAGCAACCCGCTCTCCACCTATAAGATGAGCGTGCCGCTCTATCGTCAGTTCCAGATGGGCTACCCGTCCGGCTGCGAGTTCTTTTCGCTCAAGATGGCGCTCGAGAAAAAAGGACGCGTCGTCAGCGCCGAGACGCTGTACCGGGAGATGCCGAAAAGCATGTGGAACGCCCGCTATGAGAATCGGCTCTACCGCTGGGTCGACCCGAACGTTATGTTCACAGGCGACCCGAAAGGCAAGCTCAGCAAATATCGCAACTACGGGATTTATCCGAAAGGCATGATTAACTTCTCGAGCAAATACCGGCCTGTGAAAGACTTGTCCGGCCAAGGATTAGCTTCAATTGAGCGCGAACTCTCACTCGGCAACCCGGTCATCGTCTGGGCGAGCGTCGACTTCAAACAGCCATACGGTCACTTCAATTGGTACACCGCTTCGAACAAAAAATTCACCGGTTTCGTCAATTATCATGTCATGCTCGCGACGGGCTATGACAAGAATAACTTCTACATCAACGACCCGTACCGCGGTCGCCTCGTCATCCCGAAAAGCCAAGTCAGCTCTGTCATGGGCGCGACGGGATGGAAAGCACTTGCCGTACGATAATCGTCCAGCCATCGGAAAAATCCGGTGGCTTTTTAGGTACAACGAATCAAATTCAGAAATAAAATTTCCTATTTTACTCACTTTATATTGAATTAAAAATACAGAATGGTACACTTTCCAATAAGTAGTAAAGCGCTTACATTCATAAAGGAGGAATAGTTATGAAGAAATGGATTGGCGGCCTCGCCGCCCTCACGCTCGTCACGTCATCTGTCATGTTGCTCGATGCCGATGCCAAGTCAGAGCCGAAGAAACCGAAAGTCGAGCTCGGGGTCGACCGGTTGATGGCCAATCCTGAAATCTTGGCCGGTAAACGAGTCGGACTGATTACGAATCCGACCGGAATCGATGCTAACATGACGAGCATCGTCGACTTGTTCCATAACTCAGATGATTTCGAATTGACGGCACTGTACGGACCAGAACACGGTGTCCGCGGTGATGCGCAAGCCGGATCGACAATCAGTTCATATATCGACGAAGTGACGGGACTCCCCGTCTATAGTCTGTATGGGGCGACGAAAAAACCGACGGCCGAGATGCTCAAAGACGTCGACGTGCTCGTCTTCGACATTCAGGACGTCGGCACACGCTTCTATACGTACATCTATACGATGGCGTATGCGATGGAAGCCGCAGCCGAGAATGACATCCCGTTCGTCGTCCTCGACCGGCCGAACCCGCAAGGTGGCCTCCGCGTCGAAGGTCCCGTGCTCGACCCGGCCTATTCGAGCTTCATCGGTCTCTATCCGATTCCGCTCAAGCATGGCATGACCGTCGGTGAGCTCGCACGCTTGTTCAATTCGGAGTATCAGATTCAAGCCGACCTCGAAGTCGTCAAGATGAAGGGTTGGAAGCGCTCGATGCTGTACGAGGATACGGGACTCCCGTTCGTCATGCCGTCACCGAACATGCCGACGACGGACACGGTCAACGTCTATCCGGCGACCGGTCTGTTCGAAGGGACGAACCTATCGGAAGGACGCGGCACAACGAAGCCGTTCCAATTGATTGGCGCCCCGTACGTGAAGGCGCATGACTATGCTAAGACGTTGAACGCGCTCGAGCTTCCGGGCGTCACGTTCCGCGCCGCCTCGTTCACGCCGACGTTCTCGAAGAACGCGGGCAAACTGTCGCACGGCGTCGAAGTGTACGTCACAGAGCCGACGAAGTTCGAAGCGGTCAAGACCGGCATCGCCATGGTCAAGACGGCACACAACCTGTATCCGGACGAGTTCGAGTTCCTCTCAAACGACTTCATCACGAAGCTGACCGGGAACGCCTACGTGAAAGATATGATCCTCGCCGGGGAGTCGCTTGAGGCAATCATGACGAAAGTCGATGCCGAGCGCGATGCGTTCTTACCGATTCGGAAAGAGTATTTGTTGTATAAATAAGGAGCAGGCAGGCTCACTTGAGTCTGCCTCTTTTTGTAATCAAATGGTAATACCCATTCTCGCCCTATTCAATATATTATATGGTTATATGATCGAAAAAGGAGCTTCCCATTTTGAAAAAATCTGCCTCAGTCTTGCTCGCTGCCGCCTTGGCGACCGCGTTCACATTTACCCCGACGTCCCCGCTCACCGTCAATCCAATCACGGTCGAAGCCTCATATCGTGAGACGGCCGTCAACACGAAAGGTTCCGTTACGGGAATCAGTCAAATCAACGTCCGAAAAACACCGTCAAGCTCAGCGACGAGTGTAGGTAAGATTGTTCGCGACGGCACGATGATGGTCCGGACGTCATTTACGACGAACGGGGCCCGCTGGTACAAAATCCAATGGGGCACAGGTTACGGATACGTCCCGGCCACGTACGTCAAACTATCGACAGCCGAAGTCGCGTTCACGAAGACGACGTACGTCGCCCCATCGAGCATCTACTTGAAGTCGCGTCCGCTCACGACCTCGTCGAACGTCGTGTTTTTGCGCCAAGGAATGAAGCTCGAGACGATTTCGTACCGGTACACAGGCACGACGCGTTGGTATAAAGTGAACGTCGGCACGAAGACCGGTTATATATTGGCGAAACACATCACGTTCAAAGCCCCGGCAAGCGGCGTCTTGGCTGAGACGAACGAAGAGCGGCAGACGGCAGGCTTGTCGGCGCTCGCAGCGTCGAGCGAGGCGAACCGTGTCGCCCAAGTTCGGGCCGACGAGATGGCACGGACGGGACAGTTCTCACATCAGCTCCGTGAGAACGGGAGCCCAGGCGACACGCTCGATGCCTACAATGTCAGCTATCGCGGTTGGGGCGAGAACATCTATATGGGGTCGAACGACCCAGGCGCAGCGGTGAACGCCTGGATGAACTCGAGCGGCCACCGCGCGAACATCTTGAACGAGAACTTCACGCACCTCGGTGTCGGCACAGCCAAGAACGCGCAAGGCTCGACGATTCACGTCCAAGTCTTTTTGACCAAATGAAAAAACGGGAAGTCGCTGTTGTCTCGACTTCCCGTTTTGTATTAGCGGCGTTCGTCTTTCAGGCTTTCGAGGTTTTGTTGGGCTTGGCCGGTCTTCTCTTTGGCCGTACCCTTCACTTGATCTTTCTGGCCTTCACGCTTGAGCGATTGATTGTCCGTCGCTTTGCCGACCGCTTCTTTCGCTTTGCCTGCCGCTTTATCGATCAAACCATCAACTTTTTTGTTTAGTCCGTCTTTCATGTGAATCTCCTCCTCGTGGTATCATGTCTAATTCATGTACCACTCTGAGGAAAATTCAAACGTAATGCTCTTTGACAAGAACCCGGAAACGCGGTCGGACGGTCAACTCGATCGTCGTCACCGTGCGGTTCCGGTCTTCGTTCATGACGATCAACAGTTCGCCGTGATCGCGTCGATCCTCGAGCACCTCGACTTTCCCGACCGTTCGCAGCAGCTGATAGTACAACAACTCCCCCGACGCGTCCTTGACGTTCACCTCAAACTCGTGATAGCTCGGGGAGATTTTAAAATAAAATGACTCCGTCCCGTTCGAGAAACGGAACACCGACTCGTCATAATAAAACGGGAGTGTCGTATCCATCCGCTTCGGCTCGACCGTACAAAACAACGCCCACGCCATCTCATCTGGAAACTTCTCGCTCGACTCTTCTTTGTTGAACTGCCACCCTTTCATCGCGATCCCTCACTTCAACTTCCATTAATTGTCTGAATAATTCGACTATTATAATTCATTCGTCATTGGGTTCGGAAGTTCCTGCAAACGGGAACAAAACATTGTATGCTTTTTCACGTTCCTGATTTGAAAGGAGTTGCGTCCATGTGTCTATCATCGCGCTCGACCATGTCACGAAACGGTTCGGTGAGACAATTGCCTTGAACGACTTTTCACTTCACGTCGAGGCCGGCGAGTTGTTCGGCTTGCTCGGACCGAACGGGGCCGGAAAGACGACCGCCATTTCTGTCATGCTGAACTTATATCCTGCCGACAGCGGTACCATCCGTATTTTCGACCACTCGATGCCAAAAGACGAGCAGACGATTAAACGGCGCGTCGGTATCGTCCCGCAGCATGTCTCCGTGTACGACCAGCTGACGGTGTTCGAGAACATTCAATTTTTCGCCGAGCTGTACGGGTTCAAACCGGCCGAGGCCAAACAAAAGACCGTGGCCGCCCTCGACTTCGTCGAACTCACCGCGCACCAAAAGAAACGTCCGCCGGAACTGTCCGGGGGGCTCCTTCGTCGTCTCAACATCGCCTGCGGCATCGTGCATGAACCAGAACTCATCTTTATGGATGAACCGACCGTCGCCATCGACCCGCAGTCACGCAACACCATCCTCGAGAACATCCGTGAGTTGAATCGACGCGGGGCGACGATCATCTATACGTCCCACTATATGGAGGAAGTCGAGATGCTCTGCGACCGTGTCGCCATCGTCGATGAGGGACGAATTATCGCCGAGGGCACGCAAGATGAGCTGAAAGATCAAGTCATGACGCTCGAGACGGCCCGCATCAAAGTCGACGCCCTCACTCCGGGCCTCTTGGAACGACTCGAATCACTCGAGCGGGTGAAGAAAGTCGATTACGAGGAACCGTTCCTCGACGTGTCACTCGAGAAAGACACCCCGCTCGCCCCGCTGCTCGACGTCCTTCATGACGAGCGGGTTCGCTTCACCTCGATCACGGTCGACCGTCCATCCTTGAATACCGTCTTCCTGGCCCTGACCGGTAAGACACTTAGGGAGTGATGACGATGAAACTATGGACGTTCATCAAATATGATGTCAAACAGCAACTGCGGGACCGCTCGACCTTGTTTTGGATGCTCATCTTCCCAATCATTCTCATCTTCGGGCTCGGGACGATGCTGTCGGCCATCTTCAATAGCAACTTCTCGCTCCCGGTCACGGACGTCGCCTACGTCGAACAGTCGACGGATGATTACCGGGTGCCGCTCGAGACGTTTCTCGCCGACGACGACATCAAAGCATTCATCAATCTCGTCCCGTACGATAGTATCGCCGCTGCTGAAACCGGCGTGAACGATGGCGACGCCGACGTCATCCTCCATTTGGACGGTCCCGACGTCCGTCTGCTGTACGAGGAACCGTCGACAATCGAATTTGACGTCATCGAGGCCATTCTCCGGCAATATACGGACGTCGCCAATCAGCAGATTATGCTCGCTGAGGCAGGTGTTTCCGCCCCGTTCGAGCCCACGACGTTCATCGACAGCGAGAGCGTCGATTTGTCGGGTCGGACCCCGACATCACTCGAATATTTCACCGTCACGATTTCCATCATGACGGCACTGTTCGGTGCATTCTACATTACCGGCATGCTCAGTGAGGAGAAGCCGATGACCGGGAGTTATCTCCGGATTCAAGCCGCTCCCGTCAAACGGATCGAATATCGCCTGGCTCGCAGCTTGAGCCGATACACACTCATCTTCCTGCAACTCGTGCTCGTGTTTTGGTTCAGCCACTTCGTTTATCGCAGCTTCTCACTCGATTATGTCGAGTTCGGGCTCTTGTTTATCGCTTGGCTCGCCCTCGCCTTATACGGTACCGCGTTCGGTTTTCTCGTATCGAGTCTGCCCCGTCTCTCGCGCGGTACAAAAGATGCGATCGTCAACGGATTCGTCGCCATCATCATGATCCTTTCCGGCGGTTACGTCCCTGGTTTCGATCAAGTGACGCTGAGCGTGGCACCGTGGGCCCAATACGTCTTCATGCCGATCTTTATGCGGGAAGGCATGCTCCAGGTGCTTCTGCGCGGTGGGGATACGACCGTGTTTTGGCAGAGCCTTGGTTGGCTCTCCTTGCATCTCCTCGTGTTCGCCGTCCTCAGTCTCTTGCTTTGGAAAGGGGTGAACCGTCGTGGTGCTATTTAGACATGTCGCCAAGCGCATGCTGCGGAAAAAAGGGCTATGGGTGTTCACGTTCGTCTCCGTATTCGGTTTCGCCTTGATTCTATCTTTCCTCAGCTCGACGTCGGCGTTGAACGCCTCCATCGGCATCCTCGACCGGGATGGCGGGACACTCGCCAATCGTGTGATTGAAGAAGCGGGACGGTTCGGTTCGGTGACACCGCTCGAGACGGACGAGACCGATGAAGCGTTACTGCAAGGACAAGACGTCGTCCTGACGATTCCGGACGGATTCACCGAGGCGCTCTTGAATGGCGAGACGCCGCGTCTCTCGTTCAGCGCGACCGAAGGAAGTGACGCCGCGTTGATCGAGCAAGCGCTCAACTCGCACCTGTCTCGTGAACGGCAGTTACTGATTGCAAGTGATTTTGACGAAGAGCGTTTCAACGAACTGGCCGATCTTGAGACGGAGAACGGCTATACGCTCTCGAGCGAGCCGTTTCAACAGAGCGTGGCGACGACGGCGCGAACGCAGGCGTTCCTCGGTCTACTGTCGTTCGTCATGATGTCGGCCTTTCTCCAGTTCATCCCGTTGTTCGTCGCCGACGACCGGGACGAGAAAATCTATTCCCGCCTGTTCGCCGCCCCGGTCACACCGCGGCGTTACATCGGTTTGTTGTTCGTATCGTTCTGTGCGGTCGGGTTGCTCTACGTGCTCATGTTGCTCGCCTTCAGTGCCGTGCTCTATCGACAAGACATTCTAGCTCACCTGCCTGTCCTGACGTTGTTGTTCATCGTCTATTTGTTCGTCTGTCTCGCCATCGGGTCGCTCATCGCCATCCTCGCGACGAATCGGGAGAAAGCGAACATTTGGCAGACGTCCGTGACGATGGCAGCGGCCATCACCGGAGGCGCCTTCATCAGTCTGACGTGGCTTCCGGAGACGCTCCAAGTCGTCGGGCGCTTCTTGCCGACGTATTGGTTCAACTACGGGGTCGCCCAGATGTATGAGGACCGTTTCCCGGTCAACTCGGTCCTCATATTGCTCGGGATGGCGCTCGTCATCTTCCTCCTCATCGCCTGGGCGTTGAAGAAGCGACCGCTCACATGAAAAAGGAGAGCCGCGATGGCTCTCCTTTTTCTAATGCTTCAATCACCGCTGCAACGTCGGCACGATTTTCTTGAAGAACACCTCGACGAGTTCAGGGTCGAACTGCCGGCCCGCTTCTTCTTCGATGACCGCGAGTGCCTCATCAAGCGTCTTCGCTTTCCGGTACGGGCGTCCCGTCACCATCACGTCGAACGTGTCGGCAATCGAGATAATTCGTGCCGCGAGCGGAATCTGCTCGCCGCTGATCCCTTTCGGATATCCTTTCCCGTCCCACCGCTCATGATGGGCGAGTACAATCTCGGATAGTGGCCCATACTCCGGCACCGTGCTCAAGATGTTATAACTCACTTCGGGATGACGTTTGATTTCACGCCATTCCGCCTCAGTCAACATCCCAGGCTTGTCTAAAATCTCATTACTAATCGCAACCTTGCCGATATCGTGAAGCGTTGCGGCCGTAACGAGCTCGTTCACTTCGGCGCTCGTGAAGTTCATCGCTTGCCCCAGTTGTCGTGACAATTCGGCAACGCGCTGTGAATGGGCCTCCTCGCGCGGAATCTTCTCATAAAGCGTCCGCATGATGAGTTGAATCGAGTAATGTCGCCGGCTCTGTTTCTCGGATACCTTATGGTGGTACATTCGATCTTCGGCCAAGTTGAACACTTCGGAAATGGAAAGCGAGTCGTCGACTTTCACCGCTTCCCCAAACGACGCCGAGATTGGCAAGCCTTCGATTGCTTTATCGTGAAACAGCTGACTCAAGCGTTCTGATAAAAGAATTGCCTCGTCGCGCGACGTGTTCGGCATGATGATGACGAACTCATCGCCTCCGATTCGAGCGACCGTATCCTTGCCACGAATTTCACGCTTGAGCGTCATCGTCGCTTCAATCAACAAACGGTCCCCGACAAGATGACCAAACGCGTCATTCGTCAACTTTAATCCGTTAATATCAACGACAATCAAAGCGAGCGGATAATAGCATGGTTCGTCATATGTGATCAGTGCCTCATCGAAATAACGACGATTTTTCACTCCGGTCAGTTGATCGTGATAACTCAAGTATTCGATTTCCATCTCATACTTCTTCTTCTCGGTCACGTCACCGATATAGCCATGCCAGAGGACATGACCTTCATCGAGCTTTTCTGGACGCGATGATCCTAAAATCCACGTCGTCCCTCCGTCCGGTGTGATGACGCGGAACTCCGCATCCCAAATCGTCAAATTCTCATACGACGCCTCGATGCTCGCCATCACGTTCGGATAGTCATCAGGATGAATCTTCGAGAAGACGAGACCCGGATCGTCCTTCATCTCCTCGAGCGTGATCCCGGTCAACACTTCGAACCCCCGGCTAAAGAACGGGAAGTTGAAACTACCGTCTGGGAGGCGCTCGAATTGATAGATGGCACCGGGCACTTGATCTGACAGCTTCGTGAGTAAGCGATCTCGTTCGGCCAGCTCTTCTTCGAGCTGGACTCGCTCCGTCACATCTTTGGCGACGGCGTATATATAATTGCCTTGCACTTTTGAGTGCCATTCAATCGAACGATAGTCCCCATCAATCGTGCGGTAACGGTTGATGAATCGATAGATTTCTTGTCCTTCTTCAAGCGAGGCGAACGCTTCCTCTGTCTTCATGACATCGTCGGGATGGACGAGACTCGTGAAGTCCATATTTTCCAGTTCTTCAAGCGGAAAACCGAGCACACGCTCCCAGGCCACGTTCAAATGAAAAATTTCATGTGTTTTCAACGACATGATGCATTCCAAATCAACATTGGCGAACCCTTCGAACATCGATTCTTTCGTCTCACCAATTTGTTGATCCGCTTTCTTCATCTGTTCGAGGATATGGACGATATACAAATCAACGAGACCGAGCCGGTTCGCCTGTCTATTTTTGTCCATCACAATCGTCAAATCTCCATAAAATACACCGTCTTTCTCGATTTTAAAGAGGATGACTTGACCGAGGTCGAAGATGCGCAAAATATTCTTGATGAGTCGTTTTGGCAACATGCCATCGATGAGTGGCATGATGTCATCGAATACGATTGGACTTGGTGCCTTTAACAGCTCTTTACGTTTCGCACTGATCGGCCATTTACGTCCGACCGGGTGAAAACCGAGAACGTCGAGGCTCCGTTCAAGTAGTTCATCCATCCCCGACAACGCCACAGTCGAATACGTCTTCCCGTCATCATCCATCAAGTTGAGCGTCACGGCCTTTGCTCCAGTAAAACCTCGAATCTGATCGAGGAAATGTTGGTTCATCAACAGTTCACGCCCAGTCGTGACAAACCGGTGCGACACGTTAACGAGTTGTTTCAGCGCATTGTTCTCTTGGACGTGCGGTGTGATGTCATGGAACAACGTCGACACATAGCCCGGACGTTCACTGAACACGGACAGCTCATACCAAGCCTTGTTGCGACGTGAGAAATGTTCGAACGTGATTGCTTCACCGCTATCGACGGCTCGAGCGACTTGAACGATCCACTCCCGCTCGCTGTACTCAAAGTCTTTCAACTTGTCGGTGATGCGTCCCCCGAGAAAGTGTTCGCGCTTCGCCTTCATGATGCGCTCGAACGCCTCGTTCACTTCGTGGAACTCGTAATCGACGGGCTCCCCCGCCTCATCGTAGAGCACTTTAAATTCGACGTAGCCTTGGGGCATATGGCGCAACAAGGATTGGAATTTTGTATGGTCTAGGTCTGCCACGTCGTTTCCTCCTCTGCTGACTTCTATTATTCAGTTTACCTCATTTTTTATGAATTCCCTATATTTGCCGATTCGATTCTTATGAATCGGTTACATTACGTTTTTGTAAAGGTGGACGTTCGTCGGTTGCATAAATTTGCTTAGGTTGTTACACTGATTTCGACATCCGATATCGAAAATCGATTTCAAGGAGATGATGTACGTGGAAGACCGCGTCCTTCGCAAGCTGTTCCTCGGCTTTATT
This sequence comes from Exiguobacterium sp. s56, assembly GCF_018618255.1. NCBI lineage: Bacteria > Bacillati > Bacillota > Bacilli > Caryophanales > Exiguobacterium > Exiguobacterium sp. s56. Next base: position 116,540 of record NZ_JACSLR010000003.1, read on the forward strand.
CATATTCATATCTTGCATCATGCTGCCGAACATCCGGTATATGGCGCGTGGATGGTCGAAGAACTTCGAGAGCACGGCTACTCAATCAGTGCCGGCACGCTCTATCCAATTTTACACACGATGGAGCAGGATGGCCTGCTCGTCCGGACCAATGAGCTCGTCGGAGGCCATATCCGGAAGAACTATACGACGACCGAAAAAGGTCTCGTCGTATTGGCGGAAGCCCGTCAAAAAGCGTATGAACTATTTAAAGAGATTAAGGAGTGAATCACATGTCTAAACAACGTGTAACGTTTAAGACGTTACTAGAGATTTTATTCGTCTCGACCCGACTCGGACTGACGTCGTTCGGCGGACCGGTCGCCCACCTCGGTTATTTCCATGAGGAGTACGTCCGTCGCCGCAAATGGATGGACGAACGTGCCTACGCCGACCTCGTCGCCCTCTGTCAGTTCTTGCCCGGTCCGGCCAGTAGTCAGGTCGGGATTGGGATTGGCATCGTCCGAGGCGGGATTCTCGGCGGGATCACGTCGTTCATCGGCTTCACATCACCGTCCGTCATCGCCCTCATCTTGTTCGCCTTGCTCGTCTCGGGACTCGACGTCTCCGATGCCGGCTGGCTCTACGGCTTGAAAGTCGTCGCCGTCGCCATCGTCGCCCACGCCATTCTCGGCATGGCCGGCAAATTGACACCGGATGCGAAGACTCGCACGATCGCGTTCTTCGCGCTCGCCGGCGTGTTGTTATGGCAAACCGCCTATAGCCAGGTGCTCGTCATCTTGCTCGCCGGTCTGGCCGGATTCTTGCTGTTCAAACCGAACAACCTGGACGTCAAATCGGCGTCATTCCCGCTCTCGAAACGACTCGGGGCGACGCTGCTCGGTCTATTCGGTGCGTTGCTCGTCATCTTGCCGATTTTACGTGAGACGATTGAAAGTCAATCGATTGCCCTGTTCGACAGCTTTTACCGGGCCGGTGCACTCGTCTTCGGTGGCGGTCACGTCGTCTTGCCGCTGCTCGAGCGTGAGCTCGTACCGACCGGTTTCTTGAGCGAAGAGGCGTTCCTTGCTGGTTACGGGGCCGCCCAAGCCGTACCGGGACCGCTCTTCACGTTCGCGTCTTACCTCGGGACGGTCATCAATGGTGTGCCGGGCGGACTGCTCGCGACGGTCGCCATCTTCTTGCCAGCGTTCCTGTTGATTCTCGGTGCCTTGCCGTTTTGGGATGCGCTCCGTCGCAACCCGAAAGTCGCGGGCGCACTCATCGGAGTTAACGCCGCCGTCGTCGGGATTTTGATTGCGGCGTTCTATCAGCCGATTTTCACAAGTACCGTCAACGGTGCGGTCGATTTCGTCTTCGCCGCCTTCTTGTTCGCCATGATCGCGTATTGGAAGATGCCGCCTTGGGCGCTCGTCATCGTCGGAGTCATCGGTGGGATGATCATCGGTACGCTATAACACGAAAAAGGGACTTCTCGATGAAGTCCCTTTTGTCATGCTCGCCATTTCCAGCGCATATAGTTGATGAACAGTTTCACGTACGCCAGCTGTTCGCGGACGACGTATTTCAGTTTCGTGGCCGTCGGCGTCTTCGCATAGAGCGCGTCGGTCGAGAGTCCAAAATATAGCCGCCCGACGAGTCGGGCCCGTCTGACGTGAAAGTCGTTCGTAACGATCGTCAGCCCGGGCGCGCCGTCCCAAATCGAGCGGCTCAACTGAAAATTCTCCACCGTCGACGTCGACTCCGCCTCGATATGGATGCGGGTCTCGTCAATCCCTCGGGCCATTAATTCCCGGGCAATGACGTCTGCTTCCGCCATCCCTTCATCAGGTCCTTGTCCTCCGCTAGCAATCAGTTCGACGTGCGGATACCGCTTTGCATAGTCAGCGGCCGCCTCAATCCGATAGCGCAAGGCGCTCGATGGTTGGATGCCATTCACTTTGGCGCCGAGGACGAGGACGTACCGATACGTCCCGTCGGCGGTTCGTCGTTTCATCTCTCTCACCTGCCTACTTGTTAGTATAACGACTTCTCATCAAAAAAAGCCAATCATCACATGGATGATTGGCAGTTTGTTAAAAGCTATCTTCATAATCCCCAGACATCCCGGAGATACGGTCGTTATGCATGAACAAGACGAGGTCGACATCGTTCTCTTCGACGTAGTCCGTGATATCGACTTTGCCTTCCGCGTAGCGGACGTCAATCGCCGAGACCGTTCCGAATGACTCTCCGAGGAAGCCGAGCACCGGGTTCGCATATGAATCCTTCAAGACGAGCACATGCAAGTCGTTGACCGGATCTTTCTGCTCGATGCGCAACTGTGCGTAGTTGTCTTTCATGAACACTTTATAGAAATCGGCGAATCGGTTCGTCTCTTCCGCTTCTTCGCGGGCGATGACCGAATGACCGCAATCATCCCCGTTCCGACATACCTCGGTCGTGAAACCGTCTTTCGGTTCCATCCACTCCAAGTAATCGAGCTTCTCGACGTACGGGAGTGAAATCTCACGAGCGTATGAGCCGTAGTAAGGCTGTTCGATTTTGAACGTCTCCATGTCGGACGCCTCTAATTTTGGCACGTCCTCATAGTCCTGTTGGAGCCGTTCGATGATTTGCTGATACCCGAGGAATGCGCCTTGCACGTTCCAGTGGTGATCGTTATAGAAATAGATGTCTTCCATCGGCTGCTCAAAGAGCGTCTCTCCGAGGTCGATTAGCTCAAAGTCGGCTCCTTCGACCGCGTCATGGAGATTGCCTCGGCTCTCTAAGTCGCCACTGATAACGTAGTCCGGAATCATCTCGTTTTGCGCCGCATGGACCGGCTTACTCGGCGCGGACGCGAAGTAGACCGGGACATCCTGTTCTTGCATCGTTGCCCCGAACTCAGGGAACAGACGCTTCATGTTATCGAACCCGCGTACAGGCTCATCCGGACCGATGAGCACCCCGTTGTCGAGGGCGAGTACCCCGTTGTTGATTTTTTGTTGGAAGACGTTCTTTTGGAAGCCTGCCTGCAGACCCATCCAACGGTCACGTTGAAACACTTGGTCGCTCGAGTAGCTTTCGAACTCTTCCATATAAGAACCATCCCGCACGGCACTGACCGAGACGTCCGGCTGTTGCGCGAGCTGACGCCCTTCTAGTACCGATACTTCCCGATCCTGACCGAACCAATACGTGGCCAGTCCGAGGAAAATCACTCCTAAAAAGACACCGAGCAACAGAAAATCGGCGAACCAGGATTGCTCGAGCCCTTTCGGCTTTTGCTCGATCGGCCGCGGGCTAGGTTTTCTAGAATCTAATGGCTTCTGCATCATATTGCCCCTTTCTCTTTAGAAGCGGAAGTAGATGAACGGGTTGAACGTGCTCGATACGATATACGAAATCGACAAGAAGAAGAGCACGAGCACACCGCTCACCCGGACGAGCCCGACGATTCGGCGGGTCGCCGTCGTTTTCGTGTCATCGAGTTCTTGACTCAAGAACTTCCCGACGACGATACGTGGAATCGGTGTGGCCGCAATAATGGCGATCAAGAGCACGACCCCATATTGGACCAAGTAGTAGAGCGCTTGTTGATCGAACAGCGGTCCGCCGTGAAGGCCGAACATCGTCTGCAAGTAAGCAATCGCATACGGGAAATCGTCAGCTCGGAAGAAGACCCAACCGATGATGACGACGAACAGTGTGAATGACAGCGACAGCCAAGACGGCATCGCCTTCAACCATTTCCCAAGGAATGCACGTTCGAGCATGATGAATACCCCATAGTATACACCCCAGGCGATAAACGTCCAGCTCGCCCCGTGCCAAATCCCAGTCAAGAACCAGACGACAGCCAAGTTACGGTACGTCTTCCATTCGCCTTGGCGATTTCCGCCGAGCGGGATATAGACGTAGTCACGGAACCAGCTACCGAGTGACATATGCCATCTGCGCCAAAACTCCGAAACAGAACGAGAGATATACGGGTAGTTAAAGTTCTCTAAGAAGTGGAACCCGAACATACGCCCTAGCCCGATGGCCATATCTGAATACCCTGAGAAATCGAAGTAAATTTGGAGCGAATAGGCGATAATCCCGATCCAGGCGAGTGTCGTCGACATCTCTCCGGCCGGCATGCCGAAAATCTGGTCGGCGACGTAGCCAGCGCTGTTCGCTAAAATCATTTTCTTCCCGAGACCGATGACGAAGCGCTGAATCCCAGACACGAAGTCATCAATCGTCTCGCGACGATCGACAATCTCATCGGCGACCGTTTGATAGCGGACGATCGGTCCGGCAATCAATTGCGGGAAGAACGAGACGTACAAGGCCAAGTCAAAGATGTTGCGTTGGACTTGCCCATCTTTGCGATATACGTCGATGACGTAACTCATCGCTTGGAACGTGAAGAACGAGATACCGAGCGGGAGCGGGATTTCCGGGTCGTTCAACGAGAAACCGAGTACGCTGTTGACGTTCTCGACGAAGAAGCTCGCATATTTGAACACCCCAAGCATCCCAAGGTTCCCGAGCACCATGAGTGTCATCCATAGCTTGATTTTCTTTTCATGATGACGGTCGCGGTCGACGAGCAGTCCGAAGACATAGTTCATCGCGATCGACGCGAGCATAATCAATACAAATCGCGGTTCACCCCAGGCGTAGAAAAACAGACTCGCGACGAGCAAAATCGTGTTTTTAATGGGACGCGGTGAGATAAAGTACAGGCCGAGTACAATCGGCAAGAAATAAAATAAAAAGACGGTTGAACTAAATAGCATATCAGTTAGTCCCTTCCTACAAGATTACTCCTCAAACGAGAGGTATAGATCATCGAGTCGAATCGTCTGAGGCTCCGTCGTCTCAATCACATATTTGTAAGAGAGTTTGAAGTACTCTGCCCCTTCGACTTGAGGAATCGACTCCTCGATGTGGTTGTCGCCCGGGTTGAGCGTCAACTTGAAGCGTTTATTCGAGACGCGTTCTTTCTTCGTATACTGCATGAAATACATCTCGAGCTTCACGGTCTTGTCACTGAGCACGTGAATATGCGTATCGAGGCCAATCGTTTGGCAAGGGTCCATCTGCGCGTCCGGCAAAAACATTTGCGACGGCGGAATCTCGAATTTCAAATCGAACAGTTGCACGTAAATCGAGTCGGACTCACTCTCCGGCATGAACGTAACCTCTGTCTTATACCCTTCTTCGCGCATCCGTAAATGATCCTTTTGGTAACCGCGCGGATAATAATGATAAATCGCAGGGCGGATTCTTTTGACTGCCATATCGTTTCCTCCGTTTTATAAGAAAAGAGTTGCCGTACGCATGTACGAGACAACTCTTATTCTTTTACATTAAGTTATTAGAAGTCTGTTGCCAAAATGGCGTCGACGATGCGACGTGATGCTTCCCCGTCACCGTATGGGTTCGAGGCTTTCGACATCTTCTCGTAAGCCGTTGCGTCCGAGAGCAGCTCATCGGCAAGACCGAAGATGACTTCTTCCTCGACACCAGCGAGTTTCAACGTACCAGCGGCCACGCCTTCCGGACGTTCCGTCGTGTCACGAAGGACGAGGACTGGAACACCGAGTGACGGTGCTTCTTCTTGCACGCCGCCCGAGTCCGTGAGGATCAAGTGCGAAATCGATGCATAGTTATGGAAGTCAAAGACGTCGAGCGGTTCAATCAAGTGGACACGGTCGATATCGTGCAAAATCTCGTTGGCGAGTTCGCGCACGACCGGGTTCATGTGGACCGGATAGACGACTTCGATATCGTCGTACTTCTCAATCAAACGGCGCACAGCGCGGAACATGTTGCGCATCGGCTCGCCGAGGTTCTCGCGGCGGTGGGCCGTGAGTAAGACGAGACGGCGTCCCGATTCACGGATTGAATCGAGCAACTCGTTCGAGTAGTCCTCGCGGACCGTCGTTTTGAGTGCGTCGATCGCCGTGTTTCCGGTGACGAAGATCTTGTCTTCCGGCTTGTTTTCACGAAGCAAGTTCTCTTTCGACGTTTCCGTCGGAGCGAAGTGAAGGTCGGCCATGACGCCTGTGAGCTGACGGTTCATCTCTTCTGGGAATGGCGAGTACTTGTTGTACGTGCGAAGACCGGCTTCGACGTGCCCGACCGCGACTTGATTGTAAAACGCCGCGAGCGATGCCCCGAACGTCGTCGTCGTGTCACCATGGACGAGGACGATGTCCGGCTTCGTTTCAGCGATGACTTCTCCCATTCCTTTGAGGACGCGTGACGTCACGTCGTACAACGTTTGTTTGTCTTTCATGATATCTAAATCGTAGTCTGGCTTGATTTCGAACAACTCGAGCACTTGGTCAAGCATTTGACGGTGCTGCGCCGTGACGACGACGATTGGTTCGACCCCTTCACGTTTCTTCAATTCAAGAACGAGTGGTGCCATTTTAATCGCTTCTGGGCGTGTCCCGAAGACAGTCATTACTTTTTTCATCGATTCGCTAACTCCTCTTCTGTGAGCGGCGGCAAGATATACGTCTCGCCGAGCTCTGTAGATTCGACAACGGTTGTCCGGCGTTTCAACTTATCCGCTTTAAACGCGTCTTGCTGATCTTTTGATAAGTTACGGAACCATTTTAAAAACTTGTTATATTCGCGTGCGACTTCTTCGACCGGTCCGTACTCACGGACCTCGCCGAACTCGAGCCAAAGTCCGAGCGTACAGAACTGTCGGACTTGGGACACGGAGTGGCTGATGAAGAAAATCGTCTTGCCTTGATCCTTGAACTCGTTCATCTTGGCGAGACACTTGTCAGTGAACGTTTGGTCCCCGACCGAGAGCGCCTCATCGATGACGAGGATGTCCGGATCGATGTTAATCGAAATCGCAAATCCGAGGCGTGATTTCATCCCGCTCGAATACGTCTTGACGGGTTGATAAATGAAGTCACCGATATCGGCGAAATCAATGATTTCTGGCGTCAACTCGGCAATCTCATGTTTCGTCATCCCGAGCATGAGCCCTTTTAATTCGATATTCTCCATCCCGGTCAAGTTCCCGTTCAGGCCAGACGAAATCGCGATGAGCGCCGTCTTGCCTTTCAGCTCGATTTGACCATGGGTTGGCGGCATGACATCCGCGAGCAGGTTCGACATCGTCGATTTCCCTGACCCGTTGATGCCGATGATGCCGACGACTTCGCCCGGCGGCACTTCAAACGTGACGTTCCGGAGTGCGTAGAATTGCTTGCCGTTCGTTTTATTGAGGAAAATCTCCTTCAATTTGTCGGTCGGCTTGTTGTATAACGTATAACGTTTTGACACGTTCTCAAATTTAACTTGGTACATGATAGCCTCCTCAAATGTAATCGATGAAATATCGACGGAAGCGCATATGGATCATCGAACCGACAAAGAAGAGGACGAGCACGATCGCCCAATAGTAGAGACCATACGCCCAGTTGTTCGCGAGCCAATCGGTCCCGAGGAACATCGAACGATACCCTTCAATCAAATAGTACAACGGGTTGATTTGAAGAACCTCTGCGAGACGGCCGGTCGGAACCCAAAAAATCGGCGTCAAGTACATGAGCATTCGCATGAGCGATTGCAGTAAGTTTTGTAAGTCGCGCACGATGGTCGTCAGTGCGGACGTGATTAACGCTAGCGAGTAAAGTAAGGCAAGAGCACTGATCGCCAAGTATATGAACCAAAGCGAATGGAGCCCCATCGGATAGCCGAACGCCCACATTAACACGTAGGATACCGCCACTAAAATGGCATGGCGATAAAACAACGATAACAGGACGTAAGCAGGAATCGTTGAGATTGGAAAGCTCATCTTGGAAACTAACCCAATCTTCGAATAGACAGACCGAGCCGTAGAAGTGATTGCCGCGGCAATAAAGAACCAGACGACAATCCCTGCAACGAGCCATGGCAGAAACGGCACGCCATCAATCGGCCTGCCGCTTCGAATACCAAATCCAAATACAAACCAATAGACTGCGATTTGCAGCAATGGCGTGACGAATTCCCATAAAAATCCGAGGTACTGCATTGAATAGTTGCTCTTCGTCTCATACGTCGCGAGACGCATGATCAGATACTTACTCGACTGCAGTTCTGAAAGAATAGCTTTCGCGGATTTAAACATGTGAATTCACCTTGAATCAACGTACGAGATTCGTTTCCTTTGTAAATTTGTACAAGTTGCCGTAGTTAACGACTGCCACATCTTCGCCAGCTGGCTTCACGATGTTGCGCGTATCAAAGATCATCGGACGACGCATCGCTCCGCTGAGTTCAGCGAAATCGAGTGTCTTGAACTCGTTGTGGTCGACGAGGACGAGGACGAGGTCCGCGCCTGCGATCGCTTCTTCTTTCGAGACGAGGTCGAAACGGCTCGATGTCGACTTCTCGACGTGACCGTCATGAACCGAGATGTTCACGCCACGGTCGAGCAAGAGCTCACAGATGTCAACAGCTGGGCTTTCACGCATGTCGTCAACGTTTCCTTTGTACGTCACGCCGAAGACAGCGACTTTCGCGTCTTCGATGCCCGCAACGAGCTTCTCGACGTTGTCGGCCACGTAGGCTGGCATTGAGACGTTCGTCTCACGCGACAAGTTGATGATTTGAGCGAGGTCAGGTGACTTCGCGACGATGAAGTATGGGTCGACCGCGAGGCAGTGACCACCGACGCCAGGACCTGGGCTATGCAAGTTGACGCGCGGGTGTTTGTTTGCCATTTCGATGACGTCGAGGACGTTGATATCGAGGTCGTTACAAACTTTAGCGAGTTCGTTCGCGAGGGCGATGTTGACGTCACGGAACGTGTTCTCCATGAGTTTAGACATTTCAGCCGTCTTCGCGTCCGTCTTGACGATTTCGCCTTCGACGAATGTGCCGTAGACGCGTGCGCCAGCTTCCGCACAAGCAGGCGTGATGCCGCCGACGATGCGGTTGTTGTGCACGAGCTCATGCAAGATTTGTCCAGGAAGGACACGCTCTGGGCAGTGAACGAGGAAGATGTCTTCGCCGACGACGAATCCAGCTTCTTCGACGAGTGGCTTGACGAAATCGTCCATCGTACGTGGCGCGATCGTCGACTCGACGATGATGACGTTGCCTTTCTCGACGAATGGAAGGACTTTACGTGTCGCGTCCAAGACGTATGTGAGGTCGCACGACTTGTGCTCGTCATCATTGTTTGGTGTCGGGACAGCGATGATGAATGCGTCCGCTTTCTCCGGTGAGAGTGACGCACGGAATTTACCTTGCGCGACGACGTCTGCGACGACTTCGCCGAGACCTGGCTCTTCAATGTGGATTTCACCACGGTTCAATTTATCTACGACGTTTTGAGAGATGTCTACCCCAACGACGTCGACGCCGTATTTAGCGAAGACTGCCGATGTCGGCAAACCAATATACCCAAGACCTACTGTACATACTTTCATTTGTAGTAACCTCCAAGTGTGTGTGTGCCCTGCGATTTCTCGATGCGAGCATGTCCATCATTTTATTTCAGTTTCGACAATAAAACAATACTCATTATACTCTTGAACAAATCAGCCGGGCAATTACATTTTAATGACAAATCAATGTTTTTCCGTTTCGGACAACGCCTCTAGTATAAGCTGTTCTAGCTTTTTAGCAAGTGTTTCGACCGCGAAGTGCTCAAATGCATAGGTTTGAAGCGGTTTTGCCGCTTCGAGCAGACGATCGGAATCGTCGGCGTACGAACGGATGATGCCGACGGCGTCGGACACATCTTCCAATAATAACGCGTCCGGATAAATCGTCTCGCTCCCCGTCCAGTGACGGATGAGCGGATACGTGCCCGACGTCATCGCTTCGGCCGGTGCCAAATGGAAGCTCTCGAGATCGCTCATCGAGAGGACGAAGCCAATCTTTTGTAGCCATTCGGCGACATCATCGCCGTGTCCATCGAACTGGACGCTCGACTGGAACTGCGGCTCTTCAAGTCGGGCGAGCAACTTGTCGTAATACGCTCTTTCATCTTCCCGTTTATTGATCCAATAAATCTCGTTTGGATGATGTCCTTTAATGAAGAGTTTATAGCGACGATCTTGTTGCAACAGCTGCTCGAGCAAATCGAGCGCCAAATCGAGTCGCTTCAGTTTCGGGTTGACGCCGATCATACCGAGGTGGAACGTCAAATCTTGTTTCACTTTCGGCTGAGCCAAACGTTTCCCGTCGACGGCGTTATAAATCATCGTCATCTTGTGGCGCGGAATGCGGAACAGACGGTACATCTCTTCGAGCATATACGGCGAGACGAGGATGATTTTGTCGATATTATGCAAGTTGTACTGACGTGGGAACGGTGTCTCTTTCTCTTGACGGTGAATCCGCACGATCAGCTTCTGATGCGGCAACTTGTGTTCCGAGTACCAGACGGCGTTGCCGAGTCCCCATTCACAGAAGATGATATCGGCCTGCTCGAGGCACGCCTTACTGTGATTGACGTTGTGAATCTTATGGCCGTCCCATTGGTCGACGAGCACGTTGAAGCGCGGGTTCTCCGAGAACTTCTGCATGAACAGCTTCAAGAACTTCAAGTCGTGGCCCGCGAAGACGATCGTCAACTTCTTCATCGCCCACAGCTCGTCACGGAGGCGCGCATGCGTGTTCGTGAACGTATAATACTGGGCCATGTCATACAGACGCTTGGCGGCCTCACGGTAGATGGTGGCGTCCGTGAGCGCGAGACGCGCCTTGTCGATGAACTCTGACTCTGAATTGACGAACAACGGATAGTCCGCCCCGAGGATGAGCTCATGCATCGGATTACGGTTGAGCAGCACCGGCTTTCCGAGCGCACCATACTCGAGCAGCTTCGTCGACAGTTCGAGCGAGGCGTCGAGTTCCGGATGGCGCCAAGATACTCCGACCGCACTCGACTCGATTAACGTCTCGACGTCGCGACGCGGGATTCCTTTCAGCCATGTCACGCCTGGATCGTGACCGAGTCGATGTGTCACGTCTTTGCGGAAGTTCGGGTTGTTCGGGTCTTGATTGAACTTGTCACCGGCGACATGAAGCTCGGCCGTCGGATGTGCTGCGCGCAGTTTTGCGAACGCCGTCAAAATCTCGCTCGAATACCAGAGCGGCGCAAACTTGCCTGTATAGACGAGGCGGTCGTTCGGTTTCGTGAACGATGGCGTTGCCTCTTTCACGTTCGGAATCATCGGGTTCAAGATGAGGAACGGCCGCTCCGTCGGGAGGAACGTCTCAAAATAATCTTTCATCGCCGACGTCTGGCAGAGCATGCGGGCCGAGCGTGAGGCGATTTGCTTCAAGCGGGCCAATTCTTCGTCCGACGCCTGCGTATGGTCGTGGGTGAAGTCGGTGATATACGTCCACGTCTTCGCCATCGTGTCCTTATACGCCGACAAGTTGTAGGCGAGCTGGAAGCCACGGATGAAGGCCAAGTCGTACGAGCCGCTCATCATGAGCTCATGGATGAGTTGGGCCGCTTCAGACGGCTCGAGTACTTTCTTTTCATAGTACGGTTCGTCCTTCTTCGGTGACGTCTCGCCAAATACGTCGAGGAAGCGGACGTTCGGCAACTCACGAATCGACGCCGTCACTTCCGGTTTGACGATCGAGCGTTTCAATAAGACGTCGACGTGAATCGACGGGTCTTGTTTCAACATATGGACGACGGACGTCAGCCAGATGGCCGACCCGTCAATCAAGTTCAAGTTCACGTCCCCATAGACGAGGACGCGAAGCGGTGCTTTCGTCATAACGTTACCTCCTGGGCCATCTCGTCGGAGAGATTGGCTCCGCCTTTGACGTATTGATACGGGTCGATGCTAAAGATCCGCTCGCCGGACTGGGCCAACTCTTGGAGCGACGCATCGTTCGTCAGCACGTCGAGTGCCTCTTGGATGCTGTAGAAACGGAGCGCCGCCGGTTTGACGAGCGATCGCGTCGGCACGGCGTCGAACACGTAGCGATAGCTCGCATCCACATCTTGTTTCTCGAGCGTCCCATCAAACGTATAATGGTCGCCTTTCGTCAAGATGTTGGCGTCGGCATAACGCGCCGCCAAAATATAGTCGGACACGTAAGACGGGCCGTAATAGTCGTCCCGGTTCACGAACGCCATCCATTCGAAACCGTCCAAAATCTCAGATAAGGCGTTATATTGCGTCAAATAACTGAGCATGAACGTCGAAATCGTCTCGGTGTTGTACTCGTTATAGACGTCGATATAGCCGTCGAACTTATCGAGGAACACGACGAGGTGTGTATGCTTGTAGTCTTGCGTTTCATAAATCGATACGACCCGCTCCATCTCCTCTTTCGAGCGGACGATGGCGACCATGGCCACACGGGCGTGGTCGACACGATACGGGATACCGATTGCCCCGACGACTTGGGCGAGACGTTGCGTGTAAGTATGATACGTCAACACGTGACGCATCCCGCGCATAGCGACGTCCTCATAGAACGCGTCATCGGTCAACAGCTTCTTGAACGTCTCATCGAGCATGGCGTCACCCTCATCGAGGAAGACATAATCGCCGAGCATCTGTTTGACACCGATGGAGCGCGTGCTGACGACCGGCGTCGCACAGGCGAGGCCTTCGAACACACGACGCGAGAACATCGTCGGTGAGTCATTGACCGAGTTGACGTTCAGCATGACTTTAAAGCCTTTATACGCTTTCGCGATTTGGTTATATTTCAAACTGCCGCGAATCGAGTTACGGAACTGTTCCGGGAATTGGAGCTGATCCGTCTCACCGCGTTGGTTCATCTCATAGTTGCGGTCATAGATGACGAGGCCGTAACGGTCCGCCGCGGCGAACAAACGGTCCATGTCTTGACGACGTGACTCGTGTCGGTTCGCGTAATACGAGCCCGCGAACGAGGCGTACGGTTCACGTGTCCCCGGTAAACGAATCGGGTTGTGTTCTTTTGGTTGTGCCGCGAACGGGAGTGCGCCGACACGGTCGTGTCCGCAGTCGCGGATGTAATCCTCGACCCGGTTCTCGTCCGTCGTATAGACGTAGTCGAACCGTTTCGCCGTCTCGATGAAACGGTCGTAGTGAATCGGGTCTTCTTTGTTCCAGAACACGGTCGGGATGTTGTTGTGACGGCACCATTCAAGCAGGCCATCGAGCTCTTCCCACGTGTTCGTGCCGTATTTGACGACCTTCTTCTCCCACGCCCCGGCGTTCCCTTTCCACGCCGACTCGACCATCAAGAAGTCCGGTTGTTCATCGGCGAGGACGGCCGGCCAGTTATCCGGTGTGAACGTGATCAAGTCACATTCTGGGCGGTACGAGGCGGTCGTGAACTCATCAAAGATGGCCGCGACTTTCAATTCGTGCAACTCACGCGGCACGGCACGGAAGAGACGGGCCTCGCGCACATCGAGCCATTCCGGGCTACGCGTGCGGTCGCTGATGATCTCTTCAGTGACGCGAATCCGGTCGATGACTGCTTCCCCGTCGCCGTCGACACGGAGCGCGAAGCGGAGACGACGCGCCTCTTTCTCAAACTCGAAAATCTTCTCCGAGCCGAGTTGGACTTGCTGCATGTTCAAGCGACCTTCCGTCGAGTACGTGATGATATAGAGGACGACGTTTGTCCCTTCTCCCATCTCGCCGTCGAGCGTGACCCGGTAACGGCTGTTCGATTTGACGTCGAACAAGAAGTCGACCGGTAACAGCTTGAAGCTGTTGTTCGTCTCAGCATACGAGATGTAACGGCGATTGCCTTCCCCGGTTTTCAACTTGACGACGAGCTGGTCGTGCTTATGTTTCAGTTTGATCGTGTCCGGTGTCGGCACCGTCCACATCGATGGTTTGAGCGATAAAATTTCTTCACGGCGGACGCTCTTCTCGCGGACCATGCCGAGTTTCAAACCATGTAGTTCACCGTGGCCAGACAAGCGGACGAAATAACGGACCGTCGTATGACTCGGTGTCAGACGGATGATGCCACTCAGTCCGAGCGGGACCTCGATCATTTGATCTTGTCCATCGACCGTATACGTGACGACGAACAGCGAGGCGTTCGCCGTGCCCGTCACCGTCCCTTTTAAATAGAAACGATAGACGTCATCGTCCATATCCCCGAGCGGGAAGTCGATGGCGCGTTTCGTGTTCACATGCGGGAGGGCCGATTCGCCGACACCGAAGTGGACGTATTGGCCACCAACACCGTGCAGCAACAGTTTGTCATCTTCAAAGTCGACGACACGGTTGATGGCCGAAATCAATTCGAGCTGTTTCGGCGTCAAATCGATGCGATAGTCGAAATCGCTATCCTGCATGTGATAAGCCATTCCTTCGACGTCCCAGAGCGAGACACCGTTGACGTTCAGTTCGATGACACTATACGAGCCTTTTCCTTCCGTCTCGACCGTGAAGCGGACTTTCGTCTCGTTCGCGAGCAAGGCGATATCGGTCGGCGTCTGATTGTAGACGAACACGTCACGTGAATGTTTGTTCCGTTGATAGAGCGACACTTTGATGGCAGGTGTGACATCACCGGCCGCCTTCGCGCGGAACTGGACGTGCATCGTCCGATTCGATTTCGAGAAAACTTTTTTGATGTCGATCGTGTCTTCTTTCTCGTCCGGACGATACGTCAAGACGACCGCTTCCGGGCGTGAGATGACGACGTCGGCCCCTTCTAGATGGACCGCATCCGATGCGGTGTACCAATTCGGGACGATCGGTCCCGCTTGACGAGATGTCACGCGGTTGAGCGCCTTGTTGATGATGCGTTTCCCGACGCGACGCGAGCGTTGAACACCGAGATGTGCCGCCCGACGTGCTTTCGTTTGCCAACCCATATGTCTTTCCTCCAAACTGCGGGGTATTCCCCTCGATTTCACTAATAAGGAAGCGACACATCACATGTCGCTCCCGGCTGGTCATTTCCGTTTGACGATTTTGCCGACACGGCTTCGGACGGCACGCGCTGCGAGCAATCCTTTTCCGACTTTCGACTGGGTCAAACTTTGATATTTACGATTAAGTTGGCGATAGCGTTTATCGGCCTTATCGACTTCTTTTGAAATCCATTCCACCGTATAGAGCAGTTCGGCGTACCGATGCAACAGACGTTGATATTGTTGGCTCGTGATGCGGTATTCACGTTGAAGTCGTTTATTTTCCTCGATTTGTTCAGCGAGCTGCATCTCGAGAAGGTTCTTTTCTTGTTTCAATTGTTCACTCATGTTGTCACCTCAACGGAATACGTCGAAATACAGACGTTTCAATTCATTTTTTTGACCGCTCTCATACAGATCGATGAACTGTTTGAAGCGGGAGCTCTTCGGTTCGAGCGGCTTGAACTGCTCGTAGATGGCATATAACAAATCGGCGTTGCCGAAGAAGTCCTCGTCCCGCGACCGGCGGATGAACTGGAGATACCATAGCTCAAAGAACCGTTCGAAGCGAGTCTCACGATAGACATCGAGCACACCTTCACGCTCGAACGCCTTCGCCCGGGCCGTCTCGCGCAACACACATTTCTCGAAGTAACGACGGGTGATCGTATTGACGGTCGATCCCGCCACGGCCGCGTAATAGTCGTGAATCGTCAAGTCGACGAGTGCGACACGTTCGGCCGATAAGAACATCTCTTGGAAGAAGAGCGAATCTTGACCGACCGCCCCGATGACTTGTTTCAAGCCGTTGTCGACGATGAAGTCGCGACGGATGACCATCGCCTGGATGCTTTGCACTTTGAAGTTGTGCTCGAGCAGGTAGGCACGCGGGTCTTCAATCATGCGGATGCCGCCTTTCTCGAGCCCTTCAAGTTCGATCATCGCTTCGCGGTTCGACAGCTTCAACATGCTGCCGACGGCGAGATCGAGTCCCGGTTCGCGCGTCATCAACTGATACAGCTCATGATAACCATCGTTGACCGCCTCGTTGTCCGGGTCAAGGAAAGCGATATATGGAGTCGTCGCCAGCTCGACACCTTTGTTACGAGGGCGTGAGGCACTGCCGCTGCCGCCGTCTGCGAACGAGTACGTGTAGACGTTCGCATGTTCGCGCGCCAAGCGCTCGACGTAACGGCTCGTCTCGTTGTCGGTCGAACCGTCATCCACGAGCCAAATCTCCATATCGTCAAACATCGTGCTCCGCTTCAAGCTGAAGAAGCACTTGTTGTACAAGTAACGACCATTGTTATAGACCGGCACGACGACGGACAGTTTATACGTGCCCGGCGCGTTCGCTGTTACGATGACCTCACCTTTAACGAGCTCATAGCGATCGACAGCGTAGCCCGGCAAGCTACGGCTCTTGAGCGTCCGCGTCACGACTTCTTTATGTGACAGCTGCTCGGCGACGAACACGGAACGGTGCACATCGGTCACGTCGGTCACGTAGTCATGTTCCGGCCCTTCGACGAACGTCTCTCCGTCGAAGTAGGCCGCTTTTGTCACGAACGACACGTCCGTATATTTGAAAGCGTTAATCAAATCTTCTAAATAATAAGCTTCATACATGTACGCCGAGTCGAAGAACGCGACGAACGCCGCTTCCTGCAAATCAGTCTCCGTTACGGCGTCGGCCATGCGGAAACGAACGTTGTCATACGTTTGGTCAGCAACCATGGCTTGAAGATGCGACTCGTCACCTGATCCGACGACGAGGACCGGACGAGCCCCGAGTGTTTCCGTCTCGAGTCCGAGCGCGAACAGCATCTCTTCGAAGCGGTCGTGCATCGTGTGTCCTGACATGATTGTCCGGATGCCAGATAGCTGTTGACGATACATTTCATCCTCAGTCTTGAACATGTTCAAAATCTGTTTCGCGTCGAGACGGCCCGTGGCGATGAACACGTTCGGGAAATCGTTGTTGACGGCGATATTATAGTTCGTCAAGACGAGGTTGCCGCGCGCCTGTGCATCGTAAATCTCTTGCGCACAGTAACTCGGACTGTTTTTCACTTCGTTGACGTGAAGGACCCAATCGACCGACTTTTTCAAGCGGTCCATGTCGGTCTCGCTCGCGACGAGATACTGACGATGCGCTTCGCCGACTTCTTCGTTCTGCTCGCAGTCCGATTTAACGACATGGAGACGGTGGTCCGTCTCTAAGACGCCATCCATCAATTTGTCGACGTCTTCCAAGAACGCTTTTCGCATCGGGAACTCATTCGTGACGAGCACGTCTTTCAAACGGGCGCGCGTCATGCCGATCGGGTTATGGACGAACTGATTGACGAACGGTTTGATGACGAAGACACGGTCATGTTTGCACAGTTCCGTATAGTCTTGTACCCGCTCTTCATTGGCCGTGAAGACGACGTCACATTTCGCTGCGAGTGAGGCGAAACGTGCGTAATGGTTCGTGTCCATTTCCGTATGGAATACAGTCGGAATCTCGCGATAGTTCGCTTGTTTGACTAGCTTTTCAAGCCATTCGCGCGAGTGCGACCGCGGTGTGCCCATATGTTCAAAACTCGTGGCCGCTTCTCCAGGAAGGATTGGGCTAATCATCAAGAATTCAATGTTGACTCCGGCGTTGATGAGTTCTAAAAACTCGGTGACCGTCTTGAACGTATGAATATTGCAGACGTTGTTCCATACCTCGGCCCGTTCGACCGGTCCGACGAACGCCACATCGATGAGTTTCTTCTTATAGTAAGTACTCCCGTTCGATGTCGGATATTCCGGTAAGTCGTTCGGGAAGCGCTCGGTCGCCAAGTCCCACTCTTGTTGGAGGCCAGTATGATACGCTTCGAGCTTTTGCTCATCCCAATACGGGAGTTGCGTTTTCTTCGTCAAAGACGGCAAGTCATTGATGAGAATGACATCGCCTTCATCCAGCGGTTCTTTTAGTGAAATCCGTTCCCGCTCGGCACGTACCCATTTCGTATGCGCCTGAACGTCGGACAATAATCGTCTTACATCCATTCAATTCGCCTCATTCTTTCCTCATGTCGTATCGTAGGTGTCATACCTACATCCTCTGTCATAGTACCAAATATCAGGTAGGCAAGCAATTTCAGTCAGATGACAATCCACTGGTTCACCATTCCCCTCTTTTGTAATACCCGACTTTTTGAACCGGTAACAAAAAAACTCCCCTGAATCATCAGGAGAGTTTGACTGCTTAATTAGCTGCTTCGTCAACGATGCGACCTTCCACTTTCGGATCGACCGTAACAAGGCTTTGCACGTGGTCACGCAAGTTTTCCCAGTCCGACAGACCGAGGTCTTGGACGCGGCCTTGTGCGTAGGCTGCGCCGAGTTCTGCGAAGCCGTCGCCGCCTTTCGCTGTGAACGCGTTCGTTGCGACTTTATACTGCGTTGCGTCGTTCGCTACGAGGACGTAAGCACCGTCTTTCAAATACTCGATTTTCGTCACGCGTGAGCCTGACGGTTTCGAGCTATCGTACGTCACTTTCAAGCCAGCGACGTGAAGGAAGCCACCGTTTTCGTTCGGAAGCGGTCCGACACTGCGCTCGAACGTTTGGTAAATCTCTGTCCCTGTGAGGTCAGCGATTGCGAGCGTGTTCCCGAACGGAAGCGTCGTGAGCACATCTCCCAACGTGATATCTCCAGCATCGATCGCCGCACGGATGCCGCCGCCGTTTTGAATCGCGCCGATGACATCTGCGTTGAACGTCTTCGCTTTCGCGAGCATGCCGTCCGTAATCAGGTTTCCAAGTGGCGTCTCGTTCTTACGGACGCTCTCGCCCGTCGTGTTGCCGACGTCGCTCGTACGTGGGTTCGTGAGTGCCACTTTAGCTGTAGCGCCAGTCGGTTGGTTTTTCAACTCATCGACTTCTTCTTTGAACGGTGCGAGGAGTTGAGTCGCTTTCGCGTCCGCTTCAAGTTTCGTCACATCGATTAAAGCACCCTCATGGGCGACGACTTTTCCGTCTTGGTCGAACGTGACGTCAAGTGTGCCAAGGTATTGGCTATATTGATACGCTTGGACGATCAACGTCGGGTTGTCCGTATCCGCGTTTCTCACTTCCGGCTTCGCGAGAAGCGAGTGCGAGTGTCCGCCGATGATGACGTCGATGCCTTCGACTTCTTCCGCGAGGATTTGGTCGTTGTCGACTGCTGGGTTGTCATCGTAACCTAAGTGCGTGACGGCGACGATTTGGTTGACGCCAGCTGCTTCGAACGCTGCGACAGCCGCTTTCGCTTCCGCGATGTAGTCTTGGAACTGGGCGTTGCCCGGGCTTGCGATTTCAGACGTTTCTTCTGTCGTGAGACCGAAGAATCCGACTTTGACGCCGTCTACTTCTTTGATGACGCCTTCATACAGACGACCGTTATATGGCTTGTCTGTCACCGCGTCACGGAAGAGCGGGTTCAAGTCTGTGTCTGCTGAGAAGTCGAGGTTCGAGCTGACGAACGGGAAGTTCGCGTAGCGGATGAACTTGGCAAGTTCGGCGTTGCCGTCTTCGTCGCCACCGAGATCGAACTCGTGGTTCCCGAGTGTCATCAAGTCGTACTTCATGTAGTTCATGAGTTTCAAGTCAGCCATTCCTTCAAACTTGTTGAAGTAAAGTGAACCTGAGAATACGTCCCCAGCGTCAATCAAGAGTGCGTTCGGCTTCTCGGCGCGGACTTGTTTAACCGCTGTTGCGCGTTTCGGCGCCAAGTCGAGTGAAGCGTGCGTGTCGTTCGTGTGCATGAACGATACCGTGTTCCCACCGACCGAATATGGAAGTTCAGCTTCGATTGTGCGGCCATTGCTCGTAAATTTCGCATGAGCCGTGAACGAACCGATTTTTGATGTATCGATGTCGTGAACACGGACGAGACGCTCGACCGTACCGTTCGCGAAGCGAACATCGAGACGAAGTGCGCTCGGTACGTTCTCCCCTTGTTTGAACGAGAGTGCTTCCCCCGGTTCGATGGCAACCGGATAGTTCAAGACGCGGACACGCTTCTCGACTTTAATCCCCTTGCCGACCACGATCCCTTTCGCCGTTTGATATGTACCGAGTTTGTTCAACTTCACCGATGACTTGTACCAATGGATGTTGGCACCTTGATATGTCTTATCGAGTGACGCTTCGAGGTCGCCTCCGCGGACGAAGTCGGCTTTCAGTTTGACCGTCTTAACTTTTGGTGCCGCGTCAGCTGTCGCTGCCGGAACGATCGATGAAGCGGTGATGGCCGCCACAGCGAGTGAAGCGTACAACTTGTTCGTTTTACGTGTGAGCATTTGATTTTCCCCTTTCAAATGTGGTGAAGCAGAACTAAAACGAATGATAGCGCTTACAATGTCTAACGGATCATAATCGGCCTTGCTCCCTATTCCGTCTTCAGACCTATCGTTTCAGAGACCACTTTCCTCTCTAAACATATCCAATTCCACTAGTAAATACAATTAATTTTTCGTTAATTCCGTGTATCTTTTCCAAAAAATCCCCCGATTGCAACATCGAGGGATTCCATGGAAATTTAAATACGTTAGGCAAAAAGACCTTATTCGGTTTCAATCAGTTCATGAAGCTGGGTGAACGGACTCGACGCCCCTGCCTTCAAATGCCCGTGCTCGATTTCTTGGAGACGGAGCGCCTCGAGCTGCATCTTCGAGGCCGCGCCCCATTTGTTCGGCCCACAATCACGAAGGGCGACCGTCCGGACCATGAGTTCCGTCGCGTCAGCCGTTGCAGCGAACTCGACCCAAACTTGGTTCGGTCCGCCCCAAGCGGCGATATCTTCGGATAAATAGAGCACACCGTCGACCCAAATCTCATAGCGCATCCGTCCCAAGCCGAGCGACGACCGCTTCTCGAACGGGTTGAGCACGTTCAAATTCAAACGATACGTCTGTCCCGGTTTCGTCGTCAGGATTTGTGAGTACGCCATGTGGTCGCCTTTTTGCATCGTGTTCGCCTCGAGGTGGTATGACACGTTCGTCGTCAAGCGCCGGACGGTCAACGGGATCGTCGTCTCGTCCAAACGGCCGCTCGTGATGACCCCATCGAGCGCCATCCACCCTTGGTCGAGCGTTGGATGCATATAGTCACGCATTGTGTCCCGCTTGTTCACACCCCAGAACGCGAGCACCGGCCATTCGTGACCAATCACTTCATAAAATAGTTTGGCGTATAACCGATCCCCATAATCAGGTGTCAAGAACAGTTCGAGGATGGCGCGGGCGTTGAACGGGATATACGTCTCAAACGCGACATCGCTCTCGGCGAGTACTTGCTGGTGCCAGACGCCCATCCGATACTCCCAATACAACAAGTCGTACGGATCGTAGCCGTGCAGCGTCTCAGTCGTCAAACCGACTGCGGCCACGTAGGACGTCCAAAGCGAGACGACACGCTCGTCTTCCCGCGATTTCCATGAATAGCAACGAATCGCCCCTTCGACGGTCAACTCGGCCGGCAGCGTCCGGTTCTTCCGATAAAACGCTCGCCCGATTTCAAGGATGTTCGAGCGCAAGTGGCGCGTCGGACGGTCTTTGTACAGTTTCATATATTCGTACGCGTGGGCATGGCCGTGACGGGATGTCACGCTTTGCCGCAACATCGAACGGAATGCCCGCGTCTCCTCGGCTTGTTCAAACGCTCGGTCATCGACTGGGATGACGCGATGGCGAAACTGAAGGTCACGCGCCATCATCGCTGCGACTTCGACATCGATATCGAGCGATTCGACGTGATGACCTGCCGCCACGTTCTGATACGTGAACGTTTCGATGTTCGAGAGGAACGGTTTGAGAAGCGCCAACGACAGGCGACTGTCAATCCCGGCCGTGAGCGAGAAAATCATGCGTTCGTCCGACTCGAGCAGCTGATGCAGCTGATTGTCGAACCATGTCCGTAGCGGTTCGATGGCCGCCTCGACCGGCAACGCATCGAGCGGACGCCGTGGATAATAGCGTGTCATCCGGTTCGTCTCGTCCACGAAATGGTTCGGGACGAGAATACGAATCGACGCATAAATCGTGAAATGACCTGGCAAGTGATAATGGTTATGGTGTCGCAATTCGTCCGAACAGAGCGGGTGCGCCTCGGACTGGACGTCTTCTTGCAACAGTTCGAGATGCGACGCCGCTCGCAGCGGTGCATCCGTCGTAAAGTAGACACCCCGCATCCCGGTCGCGTCATGATAGAGGCGAACTGACGTGTCGTCACCCCGAATCAACACGTAGCGGCCACCCATGAAGTCGAGCGCCTCATGAAATGCATCTACGTCTTGCCCGTTCAATCGTTCGAGCACTCCCTGTCGGTCACGCTGTTGCGCTCGGATGTCGAGGATGTCCCCGAAAGCGAGGAGCCAGCGTGCACCGTCTTGAATCAAGTCGACCGGACTGAGCGGTTCATAATAAAAGAAATCACCGTTCGGCAAAGTGATTGTTTCCCATCCTTCACGTTGTAGCCGGGTAGCGGTCATTAAAAATCCACGTTGATAAGCTTGCATCGTTTTCCCTCATTCTATAGAAAATTCGTTCCGCGACTCTAAAAAAGACGAGCACCGGTCGTGCCGGCGACTCATCGACTCTGACTAATAATGGTCATCCAAATATTGGAGAAGACGCCAGCCGTCTTGGCATAATCCACAGGATCAGCCATGTTCAGTTGGACGCCGTTCTGATAGACAAACAAATGTGTCACCGTCCCACCCCCGGACGCCCCGATTGTGATGCCCCGCTTCGTGAGCGTCTCATCCGGTTCGGCGATAATGGAGACGACCGAATCGGCCCGATCGCGTCGGACAACGATGTAGCCCCGCGTTGGTTCAATATAGGCTTGGGTAAAGCCAAGCGGTTTATGGCTCCCGTTCGCGTGTATGTATAACCCTTGCGGATCAAGCCGCAACGCCATGCCGCTGAATCTTAATTCACTTCCCGTTACGGACGGAAGCAACACCTCATCGGCCTCGGCTTCTTGTTTTTGTTCGTAAATGATGCCCGCCATGACCAGAAAAACCAGGACAAACGTCCTGATGAAAACTTGAAACTTTTGCCTCTGTTTCCGTTGTGATCGACTCATAATCCCCCTCCAAATTATAAAGTGTTCACCCAAAACTAGTACAATATAATCATACCGTACTTGTTTTAAATTTCCATAATAAATTGGGATTAATATGTATTTATTGCAGTTTCATACATAGTAAAACCGGTAGCGTCAAACGCTACCGGTTTCAAGATGGCGCAGCCCGAAGGCCTTGCTCTATTTAACCCTAAGGGAGGGTCAATGAAGGTCAACGCTAATTACTTAGCGATGTTCACCGAAGTGAACAATGGGTGTTTGTTGTTCTCGAGGTCGAGGACTTCGAACGCAGCGCCTGGTTTGAGCGTGAGCGTCTTCGCTGTCTCGGCCGGAGTCAACACACGGTCAATCGTGACTTGAACTTGGTTCGACTGCGATCCCATGATTTCTGTGACTTTCGCAGATTTCGAGAGATCCGCGTCGCCGACGAAGATTTTGAAGTCTTCGTAGCCATCTTCGATTGAGTACTTCGCAATCGACTCATCAAACGTGAGCGTGATGATCGCGTAGTCGCCCGATACGTTGTTCGACGTGAGTTCAGCTTTCGTCAAGCCTGGGAGGTCGTTCTCCGCGAACTTCTCGTTCAACGAGACTGTATCCATGACGTTGCCCGCTACATCCTTGATGTTTTGGATCACGAACGCATACTTACCAGACGTTTGGATCGCGCCTTCTGCGAGCGTCAACTTGATGACGTCACGCTTCTCACTGAGGAAGACAGCCTTCTCAGCGATCGCTTGACCTTCAATCAAGAAGTTGCCCAAGTTGAGTGACGACGGATCGAGTTTCTCGCTGAACTTGAGGTAAAGTGTGCTGTTGTCCTTCTCTTGGAAGTAGTAGCCATCGAACGTCGGCTTCTCTTTCTCGATTGGGCTCGAGACGATCGAGAACTTGATTGATTGCTCAGCACTCTCGTTGTCGACAACGTCTCTCACGAGGTTCGCCGGAAGTTTGACCGAGTAGTTTCCAAGCTCAAGATCCGAGATTGGCGTCTTGATTTGGTTCTTCGAGTAGTAAGATGCGTCTGTCCACTCGGCAACTTTCTTCTCGACTCCGTTTGGCGTGATGTACGAACCGTACATCTTGCCATCGTTGTATTTCTTCACTTCTTCAGAGTACGTGAGGACGAGGTGGTTCTTGCCGTTGATGACTTCCACTTTCACGTCTGTCACGTATGGTGCTTCCGCATCATTTGTGAAGTTAACGAGTTTCGTCGAAGCTGCGCCATAGTTACCAGCGAGGTCGCGGAACTGAGACACTTTCACATCGATTTGACCGATGAACGAGTTGTCGCGGACTGTGAGGACTTTGCCTGACTCGTCGAGCCA
This sequence comes from Exiguobacterium sp. s56, assembly GCF_018618255.1. NCBI lineage: Bacteria > Bacillati > Bacillota > Bacilli > Caryophanales > Exiguobacterium > Exiguobacterium sp. s56. The sequence goes on from NZ_JACSLR010000003.1 coordinate 140,821, forward strand.
TGCGTTTTTATCAAGGTCGGCCTCGATATCACCGTTTGTAAGCGTGATTTTCGCGACATGGTTGTAACGGTCCACGTAGACAGCCTCAGAGAATGTGACTGTGAGGTAGCCCGGTTTCGACGAAGACATGTCGACGACCGAAGGGTTGACCGCGTCGATAACTTTCTTCTGAACGATCTTCGTCACAGGGTTTGGCGAGATGAAGTTGCCAGCGAAGTCACGGAGACCGACGAGTGTCAATTTGTAGTCTTTGCCTGCTACGAATTGTGCGTCTGACAAGTCAAGGATGAACGATTTGCCGTCCCACGAGAGTTTGTCGACGTCTACTTTATAGCCAGCGCCAGAAGCATCTTTCAATTCGAGTTTCTTCTCGAGCTCATCTTCCGAGTCAACGTTGACCGGCTCGGAGAACGTAAACTTCACGCGGTTATTTTCAAGGTACTCAGGGTCATTAAGGACCGGGCGCACGTTGTCTTCGAACGTGTAGATTTCTTTGAACGGTACGAGCGCTTTGCCGTCGAGTCCTTCGATTTTCGCGCTAGCAAGCACGGCGTAGCGGCCATCGAATGTCTTCTCGGCGCGAACGACGAGCGTTTTGCCGTCTTTCGAGAGCGTGCCGCGAAGTCCTTTGAGGCGTTGTGCGTCTGGAATGTGATCGATTTCGACCGTTCCATCTTTGAGCATACCGTTATAAAGGAGTGTGCTCGCATCAACTGGTTTCGAGAAGTTGATTTCAAGTTCTTTCGCATTGAGCAACTTCACGCTCGATACCATTGGAGCTGATTCAACAACTTTATACTTGAACGATTTTGAGACCGTTCCGTACGCTTTGTTCGTGTACGTGAATGTCGCCATGAACTCGCCGACTTTCGATGTGTCGATACCCGACCATGAACCTGGCTTCATGTAGACGCGATCTGCGAATTTGACCGGCTGTGTGCGGATTCCCGAAACAGCTTCCCCTTTTTCGAAGACGAGCATTTCTTTCGGTCCGACCACTTCTTGGGCATAGTTCAAGACGCGAACACGCTTCTCGACTTTGATGCCTTTCCCTTTGACGAAACCAACCGCCGTTTGGAAGACTCCCAATTTGTTCAGGTTGACTGAAGATTTGTACCAGTGGATGTCTGATCCTTGGTACTGCTTGTCAAGCGCTGCATCCAAATTGCCTTGGCGTACATAATCTGAACCTAGCTTGACGACAGGCACTGCTGCTGAAGCCGACATTGCTGGTGCGACCGCTGCCGCTGTCACTGCAAACGCTGCCGCTGCTGTGACAAATTGTTTTTTGTTTGCCATCTTGTTTAAATCCTCCCTTTGGTAAAATGCGATTTCTGCGTCTTCGACTTTCTCGGTCCTCTCGATCACTCCTCAGACACCCTTACTGCCCGAGTTATGTATAGCATCGATAGGACTCGAGTCATACAAAAACAGGTATCTAAAACCATACATTGACTTTTAGCCTATGCATCGTCCCAGATTGCTTACATCCATAATATACATAACGTTTCCAGTTGAAACAAGCGAATTTTTAGCGAAAAAGGGAAATGATAATGCATTTTCATGATTTTATTTAGAATAAACATTCTGCGTTCGATTAATTACCAGTGTAACAAAAATCGCATTAAATCAACAAAGTAAGCGCTATCAATAAATCAACTCAAGATCAGACTTCCGTCATCAGGTTAGATTTTTATAAATCCATATAATAAAATATAATTACCAATTATATTTTTGTATTTTACAATAGAAGATAAATATTAACCATTAAATACCATATAATTATGTGGATAACGTTTTTTAATAAACCATTTCGTTACCAGTTATCTCTTTATTGGATTCTTAAATAAATGATTACACTTTTCGAATAGGACTTTTGAAGGTGAGTCCAATGGACGATACACAAAAAAATGACGGGCTTTTCGCAGAAATGTTTGATTTTATCCAGTAAATGGATATTGAATTACGGGGATTGTTGTTGTACACAACACCGATGCTCCTTATTTTTGAGAACAAAAAAAATCGCCCTTCTCCTATGAAGGGCGATTAAAACTGATGGGGATTAATAACCGACGAAACTGAGTGATTCCATGAATGCACGTTTCTCCGCAGCATAGAGTGGCCATTCGATGACGTCCTCACTGCCTTCCACCGTCACAACGATTCGGTTCTCGGGACGAACATTCGCTTTCACGAATTGGACGAGCTTCGCATCCGGTTTGAACTCAACGTATTCCGCGACCGTTCCATCCTCGTATTCAATGTACTCGATGTCGTCTTGATCAAGGTTCACTTTATACGACTTGCTGCCGACTTTCAGGCGGAGCGTGTCCATTTCAAGGAAACCATCTTCCGATTCGATGTTGAGGAAGAACTGCATGCTCGCTTTCGACGGTGAACCGTAGAAGACCGGCGCGAACGTCTCCGCATAACGGAACTCCCCATAGCTATCGAGCACTTCACGGTGGACCGTCACCGGACCTGGGAAACGATAGAACTTGTTATAGAGCGCATGTTGGACGCCGAGTTTGAGCGTGCCGCCTTTATTGCCAGCGCCGTCAATCGCATACAACGAGATCGCTTGCCCTCGTTTTTGTTTTGGGATTTTAATCGCGAATTTTCCAGTCGACATGACCGGCGCTTTGTAAAGTTTCGTTCCGATTTGGGCATAGACTGTCGCATACGCCTCGGCCGTCCCTGTGATCGATGTCGATGTCGTCGTCACGCTCTGCGCGACACGCGGGCGTGCTGGAGCCACACCGTCTTTAATGACTTTCGTCGAACGCGTGACGCTTGTCGCGCCTTTCGCGTCGACCGTTGTCGCACGGATGACCGTTCCGATTGGAAGGGCGACCGTCGCACGGCGATAGACGCCTTTCGCGTCATAGCGCGCCGTGTACGAAGCTGCACCGACTTGGAGTGTCACTTTCGCGCCAGGCGTTCCTGTCACGACGATTTGACGAGCCGAGTTATTGACCGTTCCGATTTTCGGCGTCGCCGGACGTGCGGCCGGATCGACGGCGACAACGACTTCCGTCGTCTCACTGACGTTGCCCGCGGCATCACGCAAGCTGACCGAGATCCGTTTGCCGACCGATTGCGGGCTCATGTTGAATTGAGCCGTCCCCGCTTCCGTGACGACACGCGTGTACACTTTGCTGTTGATGCCGATCAATGCTGTCGTGCCAGCCTCTCCTTCAATTACAAGTGACTTCGACGTATGGAGTGGCGTCGAGACGACAGGTGCGAGCGGTGCTGTGACGTCGACCGTCTCGACGACTGGTGGTTCTTCTGTTGATCCTTCTGCTTGCGCTTGGAGCGGCAAGAGTGGCGAGACGATGAGTGAACCGGCTAAGAACAATTTCAAATACGATGAATGATTCATGACTTTCCTCCATTATGTAGGTTTTACAGTTAATTGGTCGAATACCAAATTCTATTGTAATAATTCGACTTCATACAATGACGGATTTTTAATAAATCAGGTAAATGATTTCACAAAAAAACTGCTTTAGTTTCCCAAAGCAGTTCACGGTTCTCACACCTCATGAATCATTGTTGACTGGCCGCCTTGCCAGAGCCACGTGTCTTCTTGTTTCACATAGACATGCAACACCCAGAACCGGCCTTCGTAAGCGTTCGTCCCGAGAATGAAACGCTCCTCGAGCAACAGTTGCACGAGCGCGATCTCACCAGCCACCGTCTCGTCGAACGTGACGGTCTCCTGCGTAATCCACTGGACAGACGCCGGGTCAACGAACTGGTCTAAAAATGTTTCTTTATCGAACTGACGTCCGCTCGAGTCGACGTAACGAAACTCGTCATGCATGATGCCGCGCATCGCGTCCAGGTCGCCCTTGACTTGAAGTTCGGCCCGTTCGTCAGAAAGTTGTTTTAAGTTGATTGTTTCCATTGATGTACCTACCTTTCGCGTCCATCATAACATACTCGTATGCTCGAGTCGTCTCACTTGTAATGGTCATCTTCATTGTTCGATTGAATGTAACCACATCGGTAGTATTCTTTTTCTTATCCTCTATTCCCTGTATACTTATCAATATACAGTTAATCCCATTTCGAGAGGGCTATGCTTATGGATTTGATCGACCCGTTCATCTGGCAACTCGTCATCGTCCCTATCCTCACCATCGGGACCGGTGTCCTTATTGCATTACGATTCGAAAAGTCTTATATCGCCCCGCTCATCACGTTGGTGCTCAATCTCGCAATTGAAATGACGATGGGCCTCGCGTACTACGGGACGCTCACTTCTCCATCGTCTTGGAATTGGCTTTTCCCGATTCCCTCGTTTCTCGTAGCCTATACGTTTCTCAGTAAACGGAAAACTGAGCGCCAGACAGAAAAACATTCCTGAGCCCTAATCATTCTGACAGTTTCAATATTGACATTCTTGCTTCAGCCCGTTAAAGTAACGATAACATTCATACGAACTCGCGATGAGAAAGAAGAGTAGCGTGAAGATTCGTCTCCAGAAAGCCGGTGGTCGATGCGAACCGGTGACGTGTCTCACGTGAATGGGCTTTTGAGCGTTCAGACCGATACGTAGGCTCTGACGGGTCCTCCCGTTACCGAGGATAGCGAATGATTGTTCGCGATGAGTGGGGGGGAACTCCCCCAACGAAGGTGGCACCACGGGTCCCCCGTCCTTCATGTCTTTTTTAGACATGTCGGGCGGGGGACTTTTTTTATTTTTAAGGAGGAGATCACATGAAACAACTCATCATCAACGGCGACGAACTGACACCGGTGGCCATCTTTCATCGATTAGAGGGAGATCGGAAAGTACTGCTCGAGAGCCGCGCCGAAGGCAAGCATGGCCGTTACTCGATTATCGCCTCCAATCCGGTCGAGACGATTCGCGCCAAAGGCAACGAATTGACCGACGCATCCGGCACGATGCACACGGACGACCCGCTCGCCTTGTTATCGGAACTAGTTTCGCGAGACACGCCGGATGCCCCCTATCCGTTCATCGGCGGTGCCGTCGGCTATATCGGCTATGACATGCAACGCGTCTATGAACCGATTCCGAATACACCTAGCGAGACTCGCGGTTTGCCAGATGCCTTGTTCCAACGATATGAGACGGTCGTTCTCTATGATCACGTCGAGGAGCAGGTCATCGTGATCGATACCGGGGATGATGATGCTGAGAAGCGACTCCACCACATCAAACTGGCACTCGAGACGGCGAAGACACACGAGCTCGCCCCTGTCGTCCGCACGAGTGAACGGGTGTTGACCGGGAAAGATGAATTCGTCGAACGCGTCTTGCAGGCGAAAGAAGCCATCCTCGCCGGTGAGGTGTTCCAACTCGTCTTGTCCCAACGCATCGACGCGACGTTCACCGGCGACCCGTTCCACTTCTATCGGACGCTCCGGAAACAGAACCCGAGTCCGTACTTATTCTATATCGACCTAGGCGAGGCGATCGTCCTCGGGGCGTCCCCGGAGAGTCTCGTTCGCGTCGAGGGAAATCGCGTCTCGACAAACCCGATCGCCGGCACGCGCCCCCGTGGCAAAACGGTCGAAGAAGACGTTCGTCACGCCGCTGACCTCGTGAAAGACGAGAAAGAACTCGCCGAGCATCGGATGCTGCTCGACCTCGGTCGCAACGACATCGGCCGGGTCGCAAAAGTCGGCTCGGTCACGATTCCGAAACAGATGGAAGTCGAGCGCTTCAAAAACGTCATGCATCTCGTCTCCGAGGTCGAGGGCGAACTGCGTGACAACTTGAATCCGATTGATGCGTTACGTGCCTGTCTCCCGGCCGGTACCGTCTCCGGCGCCCCGAAGATTCGGGCGATGCAGCTGATTGACGAATTGGAGACGGTGAAACGCGAAGTATATGCCGGGGCCGTCGGGTATCTCGACGTCCGGGGCGGCTATGATTTCGCTCTCGCCATCCGGACGATGGTCGTTCAAGGAGATACGGCCTACGTCCAAGCGGGCGCCGGTATCGTCTACGACTCGGACCCGGTGTCAGAATATGAAGAGACGTTGCATAAAGCCAAATCCCTTTTGGAGGTGTTCGCATGATTCTACTTATCGATAACTACGACTCGTTCACGTACAACGTGTATCAAGATGTCGCCCGGTTCAGCGACGTGACGGTCATCCGTAATGATGAACTGACAATCGACGCGATCCGCGACCTCAATCCGGCTGGCATCATCATCTCTCCGGGTCCAGGTGGCCCACTGGATGCCGGTGTGTCGCTCGACGTCGTCCGCTCTTTGTCTGGCACCATCCCCATCCTCGGCGTCTGTCTCGGTCATCAAGTCATCGCCGAAGCGTTCGGGGGGACGGTCGGACGGGCCGAGCAGGTCATGCATGGGAAGACGTCTATGATTGAGACGACACCGGGCATCTTGTTCGATGGGAATCCGAGTGAGGTCATGCGCTACCATTCGCTCGTCGTCTTGGAGACGGATCTCGTCGTAACCGCTCGCACGCACGACGGTGTCATCATGGCACTCGAGCATCCCGAACACCCGACATATGGCGTCCAGTTCCATCCCGAGTCGATTGGAACGCCGAACGGACGCGATCTGTTCAAGCGTTTCGTCGACTTGTGCCATTCAAAAAGACCGAGGAACGTGTCCCCGGTCTGAACGTTAGGCTTTCAAGAAATCTTCAAATTGAAAATCATGCTTGTCGAGCATGATTTGATTTGGCGTTACACCGCTTTGACGCAACGCGGCAATCGTCTCATGCAAGAAATCATCGCTACCGACCACATAAAACAACCCATCTTTGTCTGCGGTGAGCGTTTCGACACGCTGATAATAATCCGGACGACTGTCGACGAACTCGGCCGTGAAGGCGGCTGTTGACGCGAACACATCGCTGAACAGATAATCCTGTGAGGAATCGACGTTCAACGAATGAAGGTGCGGCACGCCTTCCCCATTCGCCAAATACGCGAGCACGAGCGGACGGAACGTCGCAATGCCAACTCCCGACGACAACAGATAGACGTTCTTCCCTTCCCGCTTCAACGGTACGTTCGAATGCGTCTTGAAGATGGCGACCTTGTCCCCGATGTTCATGTCCCGCAGAATCGATTTAAACGTCGAACATTCCGATTTGACCCGGGTCGTGATGCCAATCGCGCCTTCCTGCGGCAACGTCGAGATCGACATATGGCGAATCAACGTCCGGTTCGGTCGATCTTCCTTGTTAAACCCCTCGAGCGCGAAGTGTGTGTGCGCCCCTTCTTCCCATGTGAAGCCAGCCGGCAGTTCAAGTTTGAACGTGTAGGTGTCTTTTGATTCCTCCACGACTTGTTGAATCGATGTCCAGTAAATCTGCATCGAATCCCGTCCTTTCTTTAATAGACTGCGATTGGCCCATACGGCCCTTGAATAATCTCCAGTTTCGTCTCGAAAATGTCAGATAGGATGTCTGCATCCATAATCTCCTCGACCGTACCAAAGGCGGCGATGTTCCCGTCTTTCATCGCACAGATGCGGTCCGAATATTTCGCTGCGAAGTTGATGTCATGGAGCACCGTGACGATTGTCCGTCCGAACTCGTCAGCGACGTGGCGCAAGTACTCCATCATCTGGACCGATCGAGCGATATCGAGGTTATTGAGGGGTTCGTCGAGGAGCACGTATTCCGTCTCCTGACAGAGCACCATCGCGACGTACGCCCGTTGGCGCTGTCCGCCCGACAATTCATCGAGATAGCGATGCTCGAGCGACGTCAAGTCGAGGAAGTCGATATATTTCGAGATAATCCGTTCATCCTCTTGCGTCAACCGTCCTTTTGAGTACGGGAAGCGTCCGAAGCCCGCCAGCTGACGGACGGTGAGACGCGTCACGAAATGGTTCTCTTGCCGTAAGATCGTGACGATTTTCGCCAAGTCTTTCGATTTCGCACTCGACACGTCCAGGCCGGCGACTTGGATTTGACCTTCATCCAAATCGAGCAGTCGGCCAATCATCATGAGCGTCGTCGACTTCCCGGCCCCGTTCGGACCAATCAACGATGTGAACCCAGCTTTCGGGATATCGAGCGTAATCGGGCCGATGCGGACATCGTCCGCATACGATTTTTGTACTTGTTCCAATTGAATCATAATGACCTCTTCCTTAAAATCACCGCTAAGAAAATCACGCCGCCGAACAGTTCGATGATGACGGACACGACACTCGGTGTATTGAGAATGTGATACATAAAGAAATACGCGCTCGTCAACACGAAGAAACCGAGCGCGAATGCCATCGGAAACACGTACTTATGGTCGTACGTCGCTGCCACTTGATAGCTGAGCGTCGCCACCAAGAATCCGAAGAACGTGAGCGGCCCAATCAGTGCCGTCGATACTGACATTAACAGCGAAATCAGAATGAGCGTAAAGATGACGCTCCGGCGATGGTTCACTCCGAACGACGTCGCCACGTCTTTCCCGAGCGCGACGACGTTCAAGCGATTCGAGAAGCTATACAACAACGTCCCGACGACAAGCACGATTGGAATGACAATCGGGAAGTACGCGGCATCGGCATGCATGACCGATCCGAACAAGCGGGCCTGCAGGACGTCGAACTCGGACGGCGCGAGCATGCGACGCATGAACGAAGACACCGAGTTCAAACCGGTCCCGATGATGATTCCGATGAGAAGCATGAGTTGCAAGTTCCCGTATTTCCCTGACAAGAGCCAGCCATACAACAGCAGGCTCATAAGTACCATGAGGCCGACCTGCGTCAAAAAGGCACCGGTTCCCGAAAAACCGATTAACGCCCCTGCCCCAAAGAAGAAAATCATGCTCGTCTGAATCGTCGAGTAAAGCGCGTCGAACCCGAGCAACGATGGCGTGATGATGCGATTGTTCGTCACCGAATGAAACGCGACCGTCGCCAAGCTTTGACAGAGCGCGGCAATCGCCATCGTGATGACGGCGACGACCCGACGCTCGACCACCGGGACGAACGACGGCGAGTCGAACGGGACCGGATTGTTATAGACGAGTAATCCGAACGCACAGAGCAATCCTCCGATGATGAAGAAGGCAAGGAATAGCCAGTAGCGGCGCTGTTCTCGTTTCGAACGGAACGCCGTCGCACACCGTTCTTCTGTATGCACGGATCGACCATCGACATCATACGCTACCCGTGGCTTCGTCTTATTTTCAATAAGTGTGCTCATCGTACCTCTCCCGTCTTCCGTTGTCTCATGAGAATCGCGATGAACACGATTGATCCGACCGTCCCGAGAATGAGTGATACCGGCAATTCGAACGGCATGATGATCGTCCGCGAAACCAAGTCGCTGACGAGGACCGTTCCCATCCCGATGACGCATACCCATGGCAAGTTGCTGCGCAGGTCATCCCCGCGAAACATCGAAACGATGTTCGGAACGATTAGCCCGAGAAACGGCAGATTGCCGATGACCGTCGCCACGACCCCGACCGCGAGTGCAATCAGTCCCGTCGCAATCAAGATGAGGCGGTTGTAGTTGACGCCGAGGCTCGTCGCGATGTCTTCTCCGAGTCCAGCGAGCGTCAAGCGATTCGCAAGGATGAAAATGAAGAACGTGACGAGGATGATGAGCCACAAGTATTCATAACGTCCGACCTGCACCGATGCGAACGACCCGACGAACCAACCTTCGATCGTCTGGCTTGCTTGAAAGAATAGACCGAGAAACGTTGACACGGCCGAGACGACCGCCCCGAGCATGAGTCCAATAATCGGGACAATCAACGACGAGCGAAGTTTGACCGAGCGCAGAAACCAGAAGAAGACCATCGTTCCGATGAATGAAAAGACGATCGCCCCCGTCATCCGCATCATGAGCGTCGGAGCCGGGACGAGCAGATACACAGCGAGCAGGCCGAGCCCCGCCCATTCGAGTGTACCGGTCGTCGTCGGTTCGACGAGACGGTTTTGCGTGATCAGTTGCATGACCAGTCCCGACATCGCCATGGCGGCACCGGTCAACATGATTGCAATCGTACGCGGGACGCGAGTGATCCAAAACATGTCCGACCCACCTTCTTGACGAATGTCATAGACGCCGGTCACGAGCGAAAGGCCCGCCAATATGAACACCACAAGCATTGCTACGATAAAGGACTTCGTCCATATGTTAGAAAAGGAGGGCTGAGACAATGTCTCAACCCTTGCTGTCATTGGTTTTTGCACAACGTGACTCCCTTACTTCGAAAGCGCGGCTGCGATATCGTTGAATAGTTCAGAATACGTTTGAATCGACTCGTTAATGTACGTGTCGTTCGGTGCATACACGATTTTTTCGTCTGTCACGGCTTTCGTTTTTTGGAGTGCCGGTGCGTTATCGATCACGTCCGCTGCAGGTACAGCGTCTTCCATGCTCGAAATGGCCGCATCACGGTCGAGGACGAACAACCAATCTGGGTCACTCTCCGCAATCGCTTCGACCGAGACTTCATCTCCTTGATGGTCACCTGTCGTTTTCGCTACTTCGAGGGCAGGTGTCCAGTCAAAGATGTCATACATCGGTCCGAAGACACGTCCTGTATTCGGTGCCGAGAAGCCGATATCGCCGCCTGAGACGATAACTGACATCACTTTGTCTTCACCGTTGTACGCTTCTTTCACACTATCGATTGATGCTTCAAAGCTAGCGATGAGCTCATCTGCTTCTGTTTCTTTTTCAAAGATTTGGCCGAGTGAGCGCGTCGTCGTCTCAAAGCCTTCCACCAAGATTTCTCCTGTCGTACCTTCATCTTCTGGGAGCTCGATGTCCAAGTTGATGACGGCCGCTTCTGGGACCAATTTTTTAATGTCCTCGTAATAGTCGGCGAATCGTTGTCCGACGATGACGACATCCGGATCTACACCCGCGATTGCTTCTAAGTTCGGTTCATTGTGCATCCCGACGTCAACGATGTCTTTATCGTTTTTATAAGGCAAGTCCGCCGGAATCAATCCGATTGGTGCAGCGACTAAGTCGATTCCCCAATCAGAGAGCGTCTCGAACGTCCGGTTGTCGAGTGCGACGACCTTCTCCGGGTTGACCGGTACGTCAATCGTTCCATGCGCGTCCGTGATTTCAACCGTCTTCGGTGCCGTCTCGGCTTCCGCACTTCCTGTGTCTTTCGTCTCGTCCGTGCTGCCACATGCGGCTAGCGTGAAGACGAGTGATGTGAGCATGACTGCTGCTTTCCATTTCCCCATTCTTTCCATCTCCCTATGTATCTGTTTTTTGAATGACGACCTTCTCAATGAGTCCGCAACTGTTTCACGATTCTGCTCTATGTATGGAATACTGACACTTTCTCACTGATAATGATTATCATTGTCGTTTTCATTGAGAAGCATAACAAACAAAAATAGGTTGCGCAATGCCAAATTTTCAAATGGGAAATGGAAATATTATTCTTTCTATCTAGTGCCGATAAAAAAAGAAAGCGGACCGTTCGTCCACTTTCTAAGTAAATAGAGTTCATTCGGTCACTCTCATTTGTCCGATTATGCTTCCGAAATCCCGTTAGCGAGCAACAACAAAAAAATCCAAATCGATAGCGGCACAATCAATCCAAGATTCCCGACGAGACTGAACACACGCACCGTCTTGTCTTTTGAGAACAGGCCCCAAATCAATGTGGCAATCAGGGCGACATCTAGGACAATGTAGACCCATATGGCCGTAATCAAGTTCAAATCCGGGAAAAAGCGGCCGTTCACAGTGAACAGCGCCACGATTGTCAAAATAGAAAGTCCAAACGTCACGTAAAGCGGTGCATAACGTCGTTGGATCATATAATCACCCCACTCTTCTGTTGGACCATCTGTCGACATCGAAGGATGCACGTCTCGACGTAACTATCGAGCTGGTGTGGCAAAAACAGCGTGTACGTCTCTTCCTCTGTCGCCTCCGCATCGCGCTTGATTTTGAGGATCAGTGCCAGCAGCTCGTCTTGCGCGCCATCGGCTAACACGTCAAAATCGAAGGCGTCCAATCGCTGCACTAAACGAGCGTTATATGAATCAAAATCGGCATAATACATCGCCTGTGTTTCTGGACGTTGCGTGATGACTTGTTTTAGCCAGCTTTTATCAAAATTAGGCGAGAATACTCCCACTTCTAAACGTGGCGGGCGAAGCCCCAGTGAAAGTGGGAGATGAATCGCCACCCTCTCTTTTGGGTATAAATACCTAAGGGAGGCGAACATCATGTTGAAGCACAAAGCGTATAAATTCCGGATCTACCCGACAACGGAGCAGGAGATCCTGATCGCCAAGACGATCGGCTGTTCCCGCTTCGTCTTCAACCATTTTCTAGCGAAGTGGGAAGAGACCTACGAGGCGACAGGAGAAGGACTGTCCTACGGTTCCTGTTCGAAAAAAATCCCTGCCTTGAAGCAAGAGTTCGACTGGCTGAGGGAGGTCGATAGCACCTCTGTCCAAGCGAGCGTCAAGCACCTGGCCGAGGCGTACGACCGCTTCTTCAAGAGGCAGAACGGACGGCCCCGGTTCAAGTCGAAGCGGAACCCGGTCCAATCCTACAAGACCAACATCCAAGGCAAGTCTCAACTTCCTGAGGTGTCGATTGTCGGGAACAAGCTCAAACTCCCGAAGCTGAAGTGGGTCCGGTTCGCCAACTCGAGGAAGGTCGAGGGCCGCATCTTGAACGCCACGATCCGCCGGAACGCGACGGGCAAGTATTTCGTCTCCCTGTGCGTCGAGCAGGAGGTCGACGAGCTGCCGAAGACCGGCTCCTCGGTCGGCGTCGACGTCGGCCTGAAGCATTTCGCCGTCCTGTCCGACGGCACGGTGTACCAAAACGACCGCTACTTCCGTTCGCTCGAGAAGAGGCTGGCGCGCGAGCAACGCAAGCTGTCGCGGCGTCGGCTCATCGCCCTGAACCGGAACATCAAGCTGTCCGAGGCCAAGAACTACCAGAAGCAGAAGCGGAAGGTCGCCCGCATCCATGAGAAGATCACCAACAAGCGCACCGACTTCCTGCACAAGGTGTCGACCGAGATCGTCAAAAGCCACGACGTCATCGGCATCGAGACCCTGCAGGTGAAGCACATGCAGCAGGACCGCAAGTTGAGCAAGTCCATCTCTGACGTCAGTTGGTCGGCGTTCTTCCGCATGCTCGCATACAAGGCGGACTGGTACGACAAGACCGTCGTGAAGGTCGGGAAAACGTTCGCCTCGAGCCAGCTCTGTTCGAGTTGCGGCCATCAACACAAGGACGTGAAGCATCTCGGTCTGCGCGAGTGGACATGCCCGGGTTGCGGGACCCATCACGACCGCGATGTGAACGCAGGACTGAACCTCAAACGCGAGGCCGAGCGCATCCTGGCCTCCTCAACCGTCGGGACGACGGGGCTAGCCTGATCAGGTTCCGGTCGTCAGACCGGATCACCCAGGAATCCTCCACCTCCAAGCGAAGCGTAGGTGGAGGTAGTTCAAAAAAACCCTGCAACCAAATCTCGTCCGCGACGAGATGGCAATAATAGCCGAGGCGGAACGATTGATTCTCGTCCGCACTGTCCACCCAATATTGATCAAGGTCGAGCCCTCTTGTCATATCCTCATGCCGTCCCGCGTAATAATGGGTGTTTTGTTTAGACGTCGTCGCATCGGGCGCAAGATTTCCCAACAAAAAAGCCGTGCGATCGACATCTGTCAAATGCGCCGACACCTCATTCCCGATGACGAGATGCATCAAATGTGAACCCATCATCTCTCCCCCCTTTTCCTAATTATCCCATTCATGTATTCATCTCGACAACCCAACTCTAGTCTGATACGCTCACTATACTGACCGTTCAGTATAGTGAGGAGGACACACATGAGTAAAAAACAATTGTTACTGCGGACCGCCGCACAAATCATTCAAACCGAGGGCATTCAACAACTGTCGATGGACCACTTAGCCAAACGCGCCGGTATCACGAAAGGTGGCGTCTTATACCACTTTGAAAGCAAGGCCAACCTGTTGCAGCAGATGAATAGAATGGCGCTCGATGAATTTGAAAATCGGATCGTCCATCATCAAACCGGGTTAGATGGTCCTTATCCGTTCACATGCGCCTACGCCCTCGCGACGCTCGATTATAGCGATGGTGATGCCGACTTGATTGCCGTCTTCATCTCATCACAAGAAGATGCGAGCGGAAAGCTTTGGAACGACGCCGCCAAACGTTGGGATAAACAGTTCGCCGCGGATGGTCCTGACGCTGATCGCGTGCTCGAGCTTCGACTGCTCTGTGACGGGTTTTGGTTCGCGTTGACATATGGCTATAGCGCTGCGTTCAAAGATCGGGCTGCCCGCATCATCCGACAAAAGTGCGACGCGCTGTCAAAAGGAGAATCGTAACATGGGCTTCGTCTATCTCGTCGGTGCCATCGTCTCTGAACTGTTCGGTTCGAGCATGTTGAAGCTGAATGCGACGACAACGAGCCGCCTGCCCGTCCTTGGTGTCGCCTTCGGTTACGTGACTGCTTTTTACTTGTTGTCGCTCGCCCTTCTTTCCATCCCGCTCAGTTTCGCCTATGCGTTTTGGAGCGGGGTCGGCACGGCGGCGACGGCGCTGATCGGCTTCCTCGTCTTCAAGGAACAAGTCCGGATTCAGACCGTCATGGGCATCGGGCTTGTCATCATCGGGCTCGTCTTGATGAAACTATGAGGAGGGAAATCATGAAATCCTATGGAATCTTACTCGTATCGATTGCGTTCGAGGTGCTCGGGACGTCGATGTTGAAGCTGTCGGACGGATTTACCAATCTGTTCCCGAGTCTCGTTCTCTTAATCAGCTTCGCCATCTCGTTCACGTTGATGGGCATCGTCTTGAAGACCATTCCGCTCAGCATTGCCTATAGCGTCTGGGCCGGGCTCGGCACGGTCGCGACCGGGCTGATTGGGGTGTTCGTGTACGGGGAAGTGCTGTCGACGTTGAACAGCATCGGCCTGACTGTCATCGTGCTCGGCGTCATCGTCATGAATCTTGGAAAACGGGAGGAGCAACCACATGCTGGCTGACTTAATCGAACAACAGGAACGGGCATTACTGACGACCGACGTGCGCACATCGTCTGAGCATTTGCGCCGTCTACTCACGGATGATTTTTTTGAAATCGGCAGTTCCGGACGCATGTTATATCGGACGGCATCTGCCGCCACGATGGACCTCGGCGAGATTCAAATCACCCTATCCGACTTCTCACTGGAGACCGTTCAAGACGACGTCGTCCTGGCCACGTATCGGACCGAAGACCACTCCACCGGACGCATCGCCTTGCGCAGTTCGATTTGGGTGAACGTTGATGGCCAATGGAAGATGCGTTTCCATCAAGGGACAATCGTTCCGCCTTCTTGAAACTAAATCGTCACCTAAAAAGGGAGTGTCCCAATCGACACTCCCTTTCGTCGTACCTGATTCATTTTTGTACACACCCATCATGTTCATTTTGCTTATAATCAACCCATCCGATGAGATGAAAGGATGATGAACATGGATCAACAAACAAAAAAGCAATGGCTTCAATCCGTACGTCCGAGGCGTTCCGTAGACGAACAGCTGGCCATCAAGGCATCCCGGGAAGCGAAATTGACGTTCGAGCCGACCATCCCGCTCGATGCCATCCGTAAAAAACGACCAACCATCACCGTCACGTTCACGGTCGGCGGCTTCGGCGTCCATAACGAGTCCACCATCACGTTTTTTGAAGATGGCGCGGTCAAACGAGAAGTCATCTGGCGTGAAGAGTTCGACTTAAGCACGGCGATTCCCCGTTCCGGTTGGTACAACGAAACAGATGCTTTCCGCGTCCATGAGCGATTCGTGTCGCTCGTCTCACATCGCTGGCCTGAAGTATTCGAGGAAAAAGGGTACTTCACGATGGACGGGACACAATGGAACTTCACTGTGAACCGTCACGGCAAACTGTTGCACCAGCATAGTGGCAGCAACGCCTATCCCTCCAATTGGAAAGCTGTCATCGAACTGTTCGGCATCTCTTGAACGAAAAAAGAGCACCCACTGTGGGCACTCTCCGTTTAGATGGCTTGAATCATCTCGACTCGATTGCCGAACGGGTCGCGGAACTCGAACCGGTCGAATCCGGGAATCGGGATGCCCGTGAGCCGCTCGATGCCTTCCGCCTCAAGTTTCTGTCCCCATTCCGCTAAATCGGTCACAGCATAGGCGACATGTCCTTTCGTCGACAGCCGGTCAAACCCGTCCTCGGTGCCGACGTGGACGCTACGGTCGCCGACCTCGAGCCAAAACCCGCCCCGCCCTTGAAGCGACGCCGGTTTCTCGATTTCTGGAAGACCGAGCACGCCGCAATAAAACGAACGGGCACGGGCTTCCTCGCCTTTCGGGATCGTGATTTGCACGTGATGGATGCCTTGAATCATGTCGTTTTCCCCTT
This sequence comes from Exiguobacterium sp. s56, assembly GCF_018618255.1. Classification (NCBI taxonomy): domain Bacteria; kingdom Bacillati; phylum Bacillota; class Bacilli; order Caryophanales; genus Exiguobacterium; species Exiguobacterium sp. s56. The sequence continues at coordinate 157,230 of NZ_JACSLR010000003.1, forward strand.
TCGATACGTCAACCCGACGAACTGAAGTTTTTGGTTGAACAGGCGCGGGTACGCCAGATAGCCGACCATGACCGCCGAGATCGACGCGGTCGTCAAGATGAGGAACAAGATGAGCAATTGATACAACACGGCCTCCATCGGGTCGGCCCCGCCGATGATGAGACCGCTCATCATACCCGGGAGTTGGACGAGACCCATCGTCTTCTGCGCCTCGACCGTCGGGATCATGCTCGTGCGGATGGCGCTCTTCAAACTGCGCTCAATCGCCGCTTTCGGTGTGCCACCGAACGACAAGATGAGTTCAATCACTTCATCGCTCCGCTCGACCTCGTCTTTGAACTTGTTCAAGAACAGGAGCGACAACACCATACAGTTCCCGATGACCATGCCGCTGATTGGGATGACTTTCTCCGGCTCGAACGGGATGATGCCGAGTCCGAGCATGAGGCCCATCGTCAACGTCTCGACCGTGACGAGCGTGAGCAGAATCATCCATGTGATGCCAGGGATGCCGTCCCCTTTCTTGATAATGTTCTGCGTCGCCGCCCCAATCATCAAGAGAATCATGAGCAACATGAACACCGGGCTGTCGCTCTCGAAGACGAACGTCAAAATGTAGCCGATGATGAGCAACTGAACAATCGACCGCACCGTCGCGATCAAGATGTCGCGTTCGAGCCCGAGTTTTAAGAACAGGGCCAAACCGAGCGGGATGGCGACAAAAATCAATGAGGTCATCAGTTCGATGAACGTCATAGCTCTTCCCCCCTCACGAAACGACCAATCATCGGGTTGTCGGACTCGTCGATGAACGTCGCGTCGCCGAATTCAATCAATTCCCCGTTCCGCAAGAACCACATGTCATCACTGACTCGCCGGGCCTGATCCAAGTCGTGCGTGATCCAGACGACAGTGACCCCGAAGTCTTTTTGCAGTCTCACAATCAACCGCTCAATCTCTTTAACAGTCCGATAGTCGAGGCTCGCCGTAATCTCGTCCAATAACAGCACGTCCGGTTTGTTGACGAGCGTCCGGGCAATGGCGACACGACTCCGTTCCCCGCCCGACAACGTCTTGATCGGTTGGTCGAGCGAGATGCCGCCTAAGTCGACTTTCTGCAACAGGTCGGCCGCCCGCTCCCGTTCGAGCGTCTCACCGAAGATGGCTTTCGGCAGGTTCATGTTGTCGTACACCGTCCCGTCAATCATCGGCGCGCTTTGGAACGCCATGCCGATTCGTTGGCGTAGCTCGATGACGTCGATTGAATCGATATTCTCCCCTTTGAAATAAATCGCGCCGGCGCCCGGTGATAACAGGCCGTTGATGTGCTTCAGGCACGTCGTCTTGCCGGCACCACTCGGGCCGACGAACGTCGTGATCCGCCCTTCCCGAAAATAACCGGTCACATTATGTAAAATGTCTCCATGACTCACGTTTTTGAATTCGATAATCTGCATCGGCGTCGCCTCCCATCATGTCATGCTGTCTGTCTCAAGCAATGAATACATATACAAATCGTCGTACTTACCACGTGTGAACTCATACCCCCGCAGCAACCCTTCTCGCGTAAATCCGACCCGCTCGAGTAGCTGTTGTGACGCGTTATTCGCCGGCTCGACGAGCGCCTCGATACGATGGAACCCGAGTTGTGTGAACCCATGACGAATGACCGCGCGGAGCGCCTCACCGGCAATGCCTCTTCCCCAATGATTCGAGCTGAGCTCAAACCCGATTTCGGCTCGCTGGTGCTTCGCTGACACGTTCAAAAATCCGCAACTGCCGATGACCTCGTCTTGCCCGGTCAACGTGATTCCCCAGCGGACACCTGTCCCTTCCTCGAGAATCGAATCGTACCAGGCAATCTCTTCTAACGCATCCTCTAACGACGTGAACGGGTCGAGTCCCATATGGCGGACGACCTCAGGTTTCGATAAATATGCCAACAGGTGTGGCGCATCGTCCGCTGTCACCCGCCGTAACGTCAGCCGATTGGTGCTGAGTGACATCACGATCGGTACCCTTCCTCGACCACAACATCACCATTCGCATCGAGTAGCGGAGTGATGCCTCCACCTGTCCCGACCCACGTCTGGATATAGTTCACGCCGGTGTCCGTATCGACGAGGATGGTGATTTGTCCAAGTTCCGGCAGTTGTTCCGTCAACTTGACGTGAAACCGTTTCGATCCTGCCGCTTCTTCTGCTATTTTCTTTTTGAATAACATCCTACCCCCACCTTTCTACTTCTAACTGTACGCAACATATCTTCTCGTTTCAATGAATGGATGAGACGTATCCATGACTGCCGGATGCGAAACCCCTTTAATCCATACAAAAAAACACGCCCGATTGTGGCGTGTTCATGAATAGCTTCGCTCGATGACGAAGCTCGTCTTATCCCCTCTAAAGTAGGACCGTGAATATTCAATCGTACGTCCCGAGGCGTCCTCGGTCACCGTCTCGATATAGAAACACGGTGTATACGATTATATCTGTCGGTTTTTCCCTAAATATCAAACGCGCCAAGTCCTCACTGAGGGACGAGTACCCTTCGCCGTCATCTGATTGAGTGCACTTGTTAAGCCGTCCGACTGACACCAAATTACTCTCACAACTCATACTCTTAGAAATTTTCTCGTCTCTGCATAATATTTGCTACTGATTCTAGACAATACTTTTTTTGGAATTACTATCTAAAATTCTCTCTTGTGACATCCTGCCGTAGATTTATAGAATCCTTCTTCCTTTATTCTGACACTCTAACCACTAGGTGGTAAGGGTCTAAAGTACAAGGGCTTCCAACGACACTCGAAAGTATAGGAGACTAACCCTTTTCCATTAGACTTTCACCATCAAACCTCTGAGCAGGGTTTTGTGATGGCATAGGACGCATGTCAACATCCTGTTATTACTTATTAGATAATATTCATTTTTTTTACAACGTTTAATCTCAATGTGATGTTTCGAAAGGAATTCTTCAAAACGGCTGATACATTTCTCTTCATTGTAAGTCTGTAAATCATCATTAATACTCATGATTAGGAAGGCCGAATACAAGTCTCTTTGGACTTGGACGCCGTTAAAATCATTCCACCGTTGTGATAATTCTTTTTTCGTAAAGGTTTTATTCAAATGATTATACTGACTTGCTTTTGCCAAATGGGTATGAATTTTGATTAGGGAGTTTCCATGGTATTGTAGTTTGCGATTGATGATTTCTAACAACATAGCCGGCGATCTGTTGGCAATAGACTTGCCGAAGCGCTTCTTTTTAATGAAACTGTCGGTTCGTTCATTAACAGTAGTGTTTTTTTCCGTTTTGCTAAATCTAAAAAATTCATGGTCTCAACATAAATTTTATCACCCATTGTGACAATTTCGTTTGCCAGACATTCGTGTTGATATTTGCGAACTGCTGCCTGTTTTCGATAGATTTCTCGAAGTTTTCCTTGATAGGATAAGTAATGCTTGGATTTTTGCCATTCTTTGTTCCGAATAGACTTAACGGTTCCATCGGGATTGAAATATGACGGGTTCATTGCACGTCTGGAACGATTCATTTTCCGTAGAAGCAGCCGTTTTTCACCTTCAAAAGAACGGACTCGATCGGCCAACACCAGCAGTTTCACTTTTTTCTCACTGACAATTGCAAGTGTGCTCAGACCAATGTCTAATCCAACGTCACCCGAACCAGTAGTTCGTTTGAAGTGTCCCGTTTCTTTATTCCGTTTAGCTGGCGGTATCCCTTTAAAAACAATTTGGACATAAAATTTATACTTTTTACAAACCCACTTTCTCACAACCCTGCAATAAGCAATATCATTTTGAAAAGCCTCGAGTTCGTAAGAATTGTTTTGATCACAAATGACTTGAAGTGATAAACCATTCCATAACAAATACCCATCCTTGTATCGGATGCCTGCTTTATTCGTCTTTCCTTCTAAGGAATTACATTCACCGAATTTCTTGAAGTGAATTTGTTTCCCATTACCATACAATAACTCATCAAAAGCTTTCCATAATCGAGTAGCAATCTTCTGAGAAGTGTTGGAGTCGATATTTTTTTAAAAGTGATGTTGCATAGGCTTAACATCTTTGTGGAACTCATATTCTGAAAGACGATATTCCTCACACAATTCTTTAAAGGCTTCATTCGCTTCACGTTTATTAGTCTTATGCAGCTCTAGTGCCTGTCGATAACGTTGGGTTTTAATCATTTCCTTGTAACGCTTGAGGGTTATATTGGCAAGGCTGTTGTAGATGTTACGCCCAATTTCGAAACGGTTATTTAACACATTATTTTTATATATTTCTGATATCGTTGGAAATTCCACAACAAAATATGTCAACGTGAACCCTCCTCTTTTTTATAAATAACAATCGAATCCTAATTCATGAATATGTGTTTAATCCATTCCTATCACCATTAGAATAGCAAACTGCCTAGTCTTAAATTCGGTAATTGCATTGAACTACCCACATCTACACTTTCTAGGTATTTATACCCAAAAAAGGTCGTGGCGATTCATTACCCACTTACGCCGGGTCCTCGTCCAAACCGCTTAGAAACAGGCGTAGTTTCGCCGTTTTTTGATAAAAAGAGATTTTTTGAGGTTAAGCCGAAAAAAAGAAAGAAAAGTGAAAATCATTCTATTCATGGCAATGATTCTCACTCGTCTTTCCTAATAGACTCGTTTTCGTCATAGCTGGAAATGTTGTTTGATTCGTTCGGCGACCGTCGCCGCATCGAGATATGTGTTGTTGATGCGCAAGTAGTTGTCGACGTCGAGTTCCCCGTCCTGTGAGTTCAATCGGTATAGCGTCGCCGTCTGCTTCAACTCACCTTCCGACCAGGCGATGTCCCGCTTCGTCGGCTTATGGGTCAACCGGTTCTCCGTTTGGTTGCGAATGAGGCGCTCTTCGATGTCCGCTTCGAGCTCGACATAATAGATGTCGGCCCCGTTCGACTCGAACAGGTCGGTCACTTGTTTGATATACGCCCAGTCCTCTTCTAAATCGAACGCCCAGACGAACGTGAAGATCATCCCGTCCAAATCACTTTTCGCGACCGCGCCGAACAGCTCATGGCGGAACAGCTGGACGAGCCGACGCCCTTCCGGTGTCCCGTAACTGAAGAACGGACTGACGAGATCAATCGTCATATGGTTATGGAACAGCTTTAAGTCGGTAATACTGGCGAGTTCTTGCCCGACCGTCATTTTGCCGACGGCTTGTGGACCAAATAATACGACGAACTTCATGTCTAATCCCATCCCTACTGTCATTTTCAATACCATATCATATCGCTCGACTCGTCCAATAGGAACTTGTTCATATCCGCAATGGCTACATCTCATAATCAAGGGAATTCACCTCATATTCATAAATTTAGAGTCATCCTAGTCATCTCAAGAAAGTACCCATCATCCAATTCCCCATTTCTCTTTCTAAACCTGGTCAATTATTGTTTACCCCATCCTCATTTGAGGAATAGGCATATCATCTATGTGTATGAAGGAAGGTGTCATCCCGTGACTTGTCCACGCTGCGGAGCGAAGACCCGCTCGAAAACCACTATTTGTCCGACGTGTGGCCATCGCCCGCGTCGCTTGAAATGGATTGCTGTCCCCATCGTCATTGCACTCATCGCATTCGTCTCGTTTTTAACGAACGCCTATCTTACCGACAGCCCGCGCTCGAGTGATTCACTCGCCGACAAAGTCGATTTGAACGTCACGAAAGACACGGTCTCAGCCGATGGTGCCACCACCGTCGACCTCGAGACGTTGCAAGATAGCCTCTATACCGTCGGCACGGGTACCGGGTTTCTGATTAGCCCGCAAGATGTATTGACGGCGGCCCATAACGTCGCCGGCATCACCCGCGTCACGATGAAACATGGGGACAAGACGGTGAATGGAACGGTCATCGGCCGGACTGACGCCATCGCCGTCATCCGCATCGAAAAAGTAAAAGCGACCCCGTTCTCGTTCAGTCACGCGATTGTCGGACCAGACGAATCGGTGTTGACACTCGCACCGGACGAACAGATTGAAGGAACGATCACGTTCGAAGAAGACAGCTATCGCCGCGAATTCGATTTACCGAACCGCGCCATCGGCAGCCCGATCGTCACGGCCAATGGACGAGTGCTCGGCCTTCACTTGGTGACGAATACGCTCCCGGTCGCCTTGTTCGAACAAGACGTACTGTCGTTTCTCGAGTCGGATACACCGGCCCCGCCACCGACGACAAAACGCAGTGCCCCGGCCGCTGAACTCGCACCGGTCGCACCGATTACACCGGTACCGAAACGTGAGGACCCGGTCGAACCAGCTCCGGCTCCTGAACCGGAACCCGCGCCCGAACCGACACCAGCACCGGAAGCCGAGGCAGCACCAGACACACCGGAACCGACCGAGCCTCCAGTTGAAGAACCGGCACCGGTCGAGGAAGAGCCTACGGCCGAACCGGAACAACCTGCTGAAGAATCGGAGGCCCCTCCCGTCACGGAGCAACCGACCGAGCCTGACGTCCCCGTGACCGAACCGGCCGAACCGGTCGAGCCGGAACAGCCGGCAGTTCAAGAAAAAGAAGCGGAGGCGGCACCGGTCAAGAAACAAGACAAGCCGAAAGCCACCGCTAAACCTGACAAGAAAGAGACGCCGCCCGTCGTCAAGGAGAAACCGGTCGCCGATGACACGACCGAAGAAGCCACAGACGAGCCGGCTGCAGTTGAAACTGAAGATGAAGAAAGCACGCCATCGGAATGATGACGTGCTTTTTTTACGTGTCATTTCGAGAGCGTCGCTGCAAGTTGCCGACCGCGGCCCCGAATAGGAGCAGAATAATCGACAACATCCAAAATGGCATCACGTCCTGCAACAACCAGACAATCAGCGCACTGATGGCGATGACGACACCCATCCACAAAAAATTCGACTGTCCCATTTGTTTCACCTCGGTCTCATCATAGCACATCAATTCGATGCGCCGTCGCCTGTGGCGGCAGCGAGCGGGTCATCTTCTCATCGTGCTCGACGCGCACCTGTTGCCCGACGGCGAGCGGTGTCTCATCCTCTCGAAGCGGCTCTTCCCAGTGAAACACGATACCATCGAACGGCTCGGCATCTAGATTCGGCGCGACCCGCATCCGCGTCGGTTCGAGCTCGACAATATAACCCGTGAACGTGACCATCTCCATCCCTCCATTTCCTCGGAAATCCTTCCCTATTCTTTTCCCATTTTTTGAAATAACTCTACTCGTCCGTCCGAATGCTCGGTATAATGAAGCAACACTCATTTACGCCGGGAGGGACCTTCATGAAACACACCATCGATTTACACCATCCAGACTTTCAACGCACCTTCCTCGAGATGATGCTCCTTGAAGAAATGATTGACGACTATAACGCCGAAGCAATCGAATCGCTCGTCGTCCGCGGCGAGACGAACTTTCCAGACGACCCGTTCTTTCCGGCAATGCGGGCGTATCCGCTCATCCGTGAAGGCGAGTTCGGCCGGGCCCGTGACGTGCTCGAAGCCGCGAGCGCAAAAGGCGACCATTACATGATCCACTGTCTCCATGGCATCTTGAGCGACGATACGAATTTCTTGTTCGAGGCCGAGCAGCATTTCCTTCGGGCCGTCGAACGCTATCCGAACGTGCCGATCGTCCAACGCACCATCGCCGTCCATTACTTCAATCGTAAGTTTTATGGGGAGGCTGGTCTCCACTTGATGCATTACGTCCGACTCGCCGGATTCAACGAAGAGACTGTGCCGATGTTGCTCGAATTCTTCCAAGTATATGATGAGATTCCACTCGAGATGAACGATGAGCTCCTCAAGGTGGCCATCGGATACTTGAACGCTAACCCGCGCAACCCTCGCGCCCACTCGCTTTATGCGTCCATCTGCAGCCATCGGGTCGAGATGCTCGTCAAACGGTTGCCGGAAGACAACCATCAGCTCGATGACGAGACAATCGCGATGTTGCTCGAGGTCGAAGAGCACGGCATGTGGAGTGCGACGTATGACGACAGTGAGGACCACATGTTCCGCGCCATGTTCGCCGATTATATCGACAACGTCGTCTTGCCGAACACGTCGAAACTGTATGTATACCGTTTGCGTCTCCGCTATTGGTATCACCGGCTCACGCACCGGTTGACCGGAGGCTACGGGGATTCGATGCGCTCGTCTTGATTGAATATGAACAGGGGTCCCGTCACCAACATGTGGTGACGGGACCCCTGTTTGTTTCTTATTTGACTTGATCACATATACGGATGAATCGGTCCGCGCAACTCGAACGAGTAATCCTCGTGGTTGACGATTCCGACGACTTGATCACTCTCGAGCAATTGGACTAAAAACTCAGCCATCTCTTCGGCCGTATGATACTTCTCGACGTTTTGACTATAGTCAAAGTCGTCCTCTTCACGGGCACGGTTCGCAAAGCCCGTCTCCGTCGCAGCCGGCGCGAGCACTTTCGCCCGCAGTTTGTCCCCATCGTTCATCAGTTCACGAGCAAGCCCTTCCGTATACGCACTGACGAAGAATTTCGACGCGCTATACGTGACGCCTTTTTTGGCGATATGATACCCGACGACCGAGGCGACGTTCAACAGTGTCGCCCCTTCGACATTGTGATAGTCCCGGACGTACAGGCTCGACAGCACCGTCAACGCCTCGACGTTCAAACGGATCATGTTCTCGATTTTTCCGACCTCGACGTCCTTCACGAGATTCGAGTCGCCGAACCCGGCGTTGTTAATCCACGTCTCGATATCGAGATCGGCGAGCGACTCATACAGCCCGTATACGTTCTCGCTGTACGACAAGTCTTTCGCCTTGATGATGACATCGCTCTTCGGCGCGATCGTCTTAATCTCACTTCGTAACTTCTCGAGCTCGTCGTGGCGGCGTGCCACGAGCACGAGTGACTTCCCTTGCTTGGCGAGCAATTTCGCCGCTTCATAGCCAATGCCTGAACTTGCTCCAGTGATGACGGTATATTTCATGATGTGTCCCCTTTTCACTGTAGTCGAGATGTTGTCTCTCTCCCGCAATTCCCGAAACACCCTCTCGTCAATCCTGACAACACGCAAAAACCGTCCTCCCCTGAACAGGAAAGGACGGTTCATCTTATGTTTGGAAGCGCCCAATGAGCGTCTGTAAGTCACCGGTCATATTGCCGAGCGACTCGGCGACACCGTTCAACTCTTGAATCATCGCGAGCTGGGCGTCGGCCGTCTCTCCGACGCTGCGCATCGTCTCGGCCGTGCCTTCACTGTCACTCGCCATATGAATCGCCGCTGTCGCGACTTGTTTCGTCGTGATCGCAATCTCGCTTGAGGCGACCCGAATCTGTTCCGTGTTCTCGACCGAGGCGTGCAATTGCCCGACGATTTGTTGGAAAGAGGCCGTCGCTTCTTCGAGCAACGCCGTGTTCGTCTCGACGCGACGGGCGCTGATGGCGTGACGCTCGAGCACCGCGTTCGACTGCACTTGAATCGATTCGATTAAGCCGGCGATTTGGGAAGCCGATTGTTTCGACTGTTCCGCGAGCTTCCGCACTTCTTCGGCGACGACGGCGAAGCCTTTCCCTTGCTCCCCGGCCCGGGCCGCTTCGATGGCCGCGTTCAAGGCGAGCAGGTTCGTCTGGTCGGTGATCGACTGGATGACCTCGGTAATGAGGGCAATCTCATCTGACTGTTGTTTCAACGCCGTGATTGATTGACCGGTCACGACCGTCTCCGATTCGAGGGCGAGCACTTCTTGTTTCGCTTGTTGAATCGTCTGTTCCCCGCGTTCGGCGAGCTTCAGACTCGTCTGGACGTCTTGGCTGATCGTCCCGATCGAGATGGCAATCCGTTCGACACCTTCATCGGCGGCCGCGACTGCTTGCCCGCTCTTCGAGGCGGCCCCTGCCTGGTTGACCGTCTCTCCGACGACTTGTTCAATCATCCGCGTCGTCTCTTCTGTCTGCGAAGACATCTCTTCCGTACTCGCGTACAGTTCTTCCGACTGCGCCGTGATCTCTTGGGCGTTCCGGCTCACTTCGTCGATGAGTTCGCGGAGATTGCCTTTCATCTGGTTGAAGCCAAGCATCAACTCGCCGATTTCATCGCGCGTGAGCGCTTGAAGGTCAGCGCGTGTCAAATCACCGTCGGCGACGATGCCGACCTCGTCCGATAGTTGGCGAAGCGGGACCGTGACCATGCGTTGGAGGAAGTAGCCGGCGCCGAGCGTGAGTACGAAAATGATGACGGCGATCACTGCAGAGTATATCAATGCACTTTGACCTCGACTCTCAAGCTGCGCTTGCTTCGCCAACATCGCGGCTTCCGATTCGGCTTGCATCGTCTCTCCTGACTCAATGATTGATGCCGTCACATCCGGCAACAACCGGAGCGCGAGTCGGTCCGCTGTCTCTTGATCATCCGCGTCGATTGCTTGAATCAACTGTTGTGCTAAGTCATCGTAACCTAATGCGTATGACATCAAGTTCTCTAGTTCTTTCGTCTCTTCTGTCGAAGGCGAAAGTTCTAACAAGGCATTGATTGCTTCTTTTTTCTCTTCTGACCCTTGCTGCTCTGCTTCAAGCCGGGCCGGCTCTTGTTCAAGAATATAACCACGCAGGCCATACGCCTGACGGACCATCCCTAACGATAATTCATCGGCCGCCTTCATCCGCATGACATCTGATGAAATCATTTCTTCATATCGGCTCGTCGCATCGTTCAGCGCCATCAGATTGTAACCCATCCCGATTACGACGAGTAAAAGAATCATTCCGATCCCGCCAAACAGTTTCTGCGTCAATGTGAGTTGATTTAGCCTTTTTTTCATCTTCTCGAGGAACTCGTCCTCTCACACCTCTATTTCTATCAAATTTTGGGATCACATGATTTCTATCGGTTTGTGCAAACGGTTTTCCACATTTGTTTCCAATTAATTTAATGGATTGACCTTATTTACGAGTCTCATGTTCCATTTATTGTCACAAAAAAAGACCACAGCCCATCATGGCTGCGATCTAGCTTCATAACTTGAACTGTGACACGCGATTCGAAAGTTCGACCGCACGTTGCTCGGTCTCCTGCATCCGAGTTTGGACGTCGTTGAACCGCTCGACGGACAGTTGGACTTTCTCCGAAATCGACTGCGTCCCGTCCGCCCCTTCCGTCACGGTCGTCGCGACTTCTTGGATGACGTGGAGGATGCTGTCGGTCATATGGCGAAGTTGGAGCGCGTTCGTCTCGAACGTCTGTGCCGTCTCCCCGAATACGGTCGCATCCGCTTCATATTGCGTGGCCGACTCCTCGAGCCGGTCGTAATCGGCGAGCACTTTCGTATCGAGGAACGTCAACATATCGGCCGAGCTCGTGTTGAGCCGGGCGACCGAGTCGATGACCGTCGTGGATACCGCTTGAATCTCGTTCACCGTCTGGCGCGAGTTCTCGGCGAGCTTACGAATCTCCGAGGCGACGACGGCGAAGCCGCGCCCGGCATCCCCGGCCCGGGCCGCCTCGATCGATGCGTTCAAGGCGAGCAAGTTCGTCTGGTCGGCAATGGTGAGAATGGCTTTCGTCAAGACACGGATCTGTTCGACCGACTGCGCCCCTTTAATCGCCTCGTCGAGCTCGATGCGTTTCTGTTCGATGATGGCGTTCGCTTCCGTCTTCGATGCGACGGCTTGTTCACGCATGGCATGGGCCCGACGCTCGACATCGCTCGCTGTCTTGGCGCTGTCGTTCGAGAGGTCGACGATTGTATCGATGGATCCGCCCATCTCGACCGTCGACGCGCTCATCTCTTGCGACGACGCGGCCGTCTCTTCCATACCGGCCGTCAATTCTTCGACCGTGCCTGACGTCTCTTCCATATAACGACTCAGTTCGGTCACTTCCGTCGCCACTTCTTTTGACGAGACGAGGACGACTTTTGCCGTCTTGTCGACGTCGATCATGATGTCGCGTAGCGTCGCGAGGAACGTGTTGAACGAGCGGCTCACTTGCGCGATTTCGTCGTTTGATGTGACCGGGATGGCCATCGTCAAGTCGCCGCCTTGTGAGGCCAACTCGTCAAACTTCTCTTGGAGCACCCGCATCGGTTTGATGATCGAACGCAATAAGCTCAGTCCGAGGAACAACAGGAGTACGACCGCACCGATCGTCACCGCAAGTAGTGCGATGAGCGACTGTTGAAACTCACGTTCCATGTCGGCGCCGACACGTTGTGAACCTTCCGAGTTGTAGTCGACGAGCTCGGTCAGGCGTTGCGTGAAGTTATCGTATGTCGATTGGGACTGGGCGTCATAATACGAGCGAGCCATACCGTTGTTGCCGGACGTGCTGAAAATCAGCATGTTATCCGACACGCGTTGATACATCTCCCATTGCTTGCTGAAGTTGGCGAACAACTCCTTGTCCGTCTCACCCGTCACCGTCTGTTCATATTTCGGGGCAATCTCATTGATGCGTTTCCGAATCTCTTTCATCGCGGTCATCAATTCTTCTTTCGCGGCCGCGTCATCCGTCACGATGTGTTCGAGCTCGAGCGCACGATAGTTCGCCGCGAGCGTGTTCAACTCGTGGGCGTAGTCGAGCCCTTTGTTCCAGTTGTTGACGATGTCATCGCCTTGACGATTCGCATCGGCGAGCGACAAGAGCGAGTAGCCACCGACACCTGCGACCATGAGGAGCGCGAGAATGACGAGTCCCCATAGCTTTTGACGGATGGTCAGGTTCGTTCCGGTCACTCGTTTTTCTTCACGCGTGCTTGGCTTTCGTCGTTTCGGTTTCCATTGAAAGCGCCGGACGTTTAACCCGTTCCGTAACGCTGTCCACTTCTGTTTCACTGACATATGTATATTCCCCTCTCGCATGCAACGTTTCTTCCTATATCGTCTTGACGTCGAGGAATCTAAAGGGGATTGACCAAAATAAAAAAAGATGACTGAAAAATCAGTCACCTTGTCTCTACATTATAAAACGGACTTAACAGTTTGGCCGCTTCGGTTGGCCGGCGTCACGACTTTAATCGTCAACTTCGCCCCCCGTTTTTGCGGTTTGATGGACACGTTCGTCGAAGTCGATGTGATCGTCTTCTTCGCGACGAGCGTCTTTCCGTTATAAATCGTTACTGTTCCGTACGGGACGTTCGTGCGAACGGCGATTGATTTCGTCGTCGAGCGAATCGTGCCGGTGCTCACTGTCGGGCGGACACCTGCTTTGACGGTCGCGCTCTTCGCGTCACGGGCCACACCCACTTTCGCCTCGAACACGAGTTTCGTGCCGGTACGCTGACGGGCAAACTTCACTTGATAGCTGCCGGTCGAGTTCGCCTTCGTCCGTCCAATCACTTTCGTCCCGGCCTTCACGGTGACGGTGGCGTTCGGGAGTGTCTTCCCTTTCCACGTGCTCACTTCGTCAGACGGCGCGAATGACGTCAACGAAGCCGTCGGGACTTTGTACGTCGTCCGCTTCTTCTTCGACCCAATCGTCGACTCGACGACGACCGACGTGCCTGGTTTCACCGAGATCCGGTAACGGTCTTTTCCAACCTCAGTGTATGAGATTGGCTTCCCATTCACGATGAAATTCAAGTATGCCGGTGTATCTTTCAACACTGTAAACGCTGAAGTAGACGATGTGACGAGCACATCTTTGATGCTGAGTGTCTTCGGTGCGTCACTCGTCACTTTTTGTTCGAACGTTTTACTGAGCTCAGGACGGAAACTCGCGATGAGTCGAATCGTCTGTCCCTCCCAGAGTGGTCCTTTCAACGCGATGACGTTCGTTCCAGGAACGAGACGTTTTGCTGATTCATCTCGGCCATTTCGCGCCACCGCGAGCAGTGGAGAGAGTGTCCCGTTATAATGAACAGTCACAGTCGTATCACCTGTCTTCGGTGGTTTTGTCCACGTGACGTCAGGCACCGGATAATCTGTTGATACGTAAAGATTCGCATACTGACTGTTCGTGTCGAGAATGCGATAAATGACACGGTAGTACATCGGCTTGTCTCGATTGTACTCCGTTAACTTCGCGACTCCCGATGCGTCTGCTTGGACTTCACGAACTTCATAGTTTGTCGGTGAGAACAATTGACGCACCTCGACTCGGGCATTTGGTTTTGTCCGAATCGTCACACCTTCCATCGCCGTCTCGCTCAACACTTCGGCAATGTTCGTATCGGTCGGTTCATTCATTTGGAACGTCTGTTTGACCGATGCTTTTGTAGCTTGGTTATACGTCGCGTTGTCTGCTACCCAAACCGTGATGGTTTGATTTCCCCAGAGAATACCGCGTGAGAACGTAAAACGTCCTGTCTCATCGGCCGTGACCGAACCGTCACAGCTCGCGTATTTGTTGTTTTCACAAGTCACATACACCGTCATGTTTGGGGCTGTCGTACCGACGATATCCCCTACCGGCCCGTTATCAAATGATGTTTCGATTTGAAGCGGCACTTTCGTCACCGGATTCAAGGTGACTCTGTTGCTCGTGAGGTTTCCGAATCGAAGCGCATAACTGAACGATTCATCGAACGATGGAACGATGTATCCATCCTCGAATGAGCGTGTCGCATCGACCACTTCCGCGTCTGATCCCAAGTCGGCGACAGGGATTTCATGGTAGACGCGATCGATTGTCACGACGGTCGCCATCAGTTGATAGGACTCGCCTAACCAGGTATTGCCGGCTCCAGACGGTTTTGTAGCTTTCGGCGAGGTGTACAGCTGACCTGGAATGAGGTGGGCACGCTCTGCCGCCAGTAAGCGCTGGTCGTTTCGAAGCAAGTAGCCTCCGTGCAACAGTTTGTAGTCAAGCCGTGAATTGAATGAATCCAGTCGCAGTTTGTTCAATGTCTTCGTGGCTAAATCGATGGTGAGCAAATAATCGAACTCCGTCATGGCGTAGTACGTGCCGTTGTGATAGGTAAACGACTCGATTTCATAGAACGACTGATTTTTCAAATCAAGCGTCGTGATGGTACGTTGCTTCCAATCATACACGTGTAAGTCACTAACCCCTTCTAACAGAAGGTGATCTGTCGTAGGTTCAGCAAATACCGCTGTCACCGTATTCGGCATCTTGATTGTCTCGATTATCTCGCCTGTATCTGGATTCAGATGGAGCAGGACGTCCGAGTACGTGTCCGCAACGACGAGTTCGTTCGCGTTTGTCGCCAATATCACTTGTTCACGATCGGAGAGAGTACGCTCCCACTTCGTGACGCCATCCGAATCAGTCGTCACGAGTTGCTTCGAGCCTTTGTTCTCCCACAACATGATGTCGCGACTCGCATCGTACGTAATAAGTCGAATCGACTCTGTGTCGAATGGAGGGCTGAATGTATGCGTCGACCCATCACGGTTAACGTGAATCATATCCCCCGTCCGATGATGCGTCGCCATGAATGATTCACCGTCTAAGCTCGGCTTGAACGTATAGAAATCTCCATATGACCCCTCTTCATCATGCGACCGATCCGCCGTCAGATTGCCGTTGTAATCGATGGGTACGACGGTCTGTCGTTCTACATCATGAAGCCGCGTGGCTCCGTCTTGATAGTCCAAATAGAAGGGAGACCCTTCAATTGTCTTCACTTCTTGCTCGAGCAGCGTGCCCAGCTCGAACTTCGGAGTCGCGTTCGCTTGATCCATCGGGAACATCACGAACAACAGCGCGACGAATACAATTGCATAGTGCCATTTCTTCATTTACAATACCTGCCTTTTATTCAATATATTAAAAATATACCTTCAATTTGTGATTTTTAGAAGCAAAACAGGAAAAAAGCACCGTCTCTTTTTTTGAGAGACGATGCCTTTGGATTATTGGACATTCAACACGGTCTGCGTGCCTTCAATCATCTTGATTTCGGTCCATTTGACGACGCTCTTGCCGAGCGGGTCGTTGGCGACCATGAAGTCGGCGAGCGCTTGCACTTTCAACGCGTCGACCGGCTGTTTCACGTTATTCAAACGGAAGCGCGATACTTTATTGAACATGTCCAAAAATGCGATTTCTACTTTAGTCTCAGTCATGGGTTAGTCCTCCTTGGATGTGGGTGTGATTAGACGAGATCGTATTCGCGAACGACCGACACGGTGAAATCTTCTTGCTCGGTCAAGTCGAGCATGAGGTGACCGAACGCCTCGGCATTGTCAGCCGTGAGCGCCGCCCGGATCGGACCGAAGCGCTGCGTTTTCTTCGTCGGTTTCAAGCTGTTCAAATCGTGGTGCGTCGTCAAGACGAGCGTGGCTTTCTTTTCAGTCAATACGGCCATGGGGGATGGCTCCTTTCGGGGATGGATTACAATTCAGACGGATAGGTCGAGTCGAGACGTTCGAGCAGTTGAATCATGCGCTCAAGGCGCGTCTCGATCCGGTGGAGCAGATAGAGCGAGACGACGATCGGGAAGCCGAGGTTCGAGATGAGTTCGGGCCAGCTCATGGGCCCACCCGCTCATCGGAACAGCCTCCGGCGGGACGCTTCGGTACACGCATCAGGGATTCCTCCAATTAGAACGTCACGTGGAATTCACGCGACACGACGTATGCGGCGGATTCGACCGCGAGAAGCGGAATCAACAGATCACCGAACTGCTTGATCTCCTCGGTCTCCATCCGCGCACCGAGTGGACCGAACCGGACGAGCTGACGCTTTTCCTTGCCGTCAACGAGCCGCTTCGTGTCGAGATAAAAGACGCTTTCGTATTCTCGATACACTGCCATATGTCTCACCTCCTTCGCCCCTATTAACCGAAGTTGGTGAATGTTTGCTCATATTGCCTTGTAACCTTTTCGTAACGACTATAGACCTATTCTGAATGAAGACGCATTCATCGGTCGAAATCGGCGTTATTCCTTGAATTCTCATACCAATTAGGGTATCTTAATAGACGTCAATCGAATTTCGAAAACACGCCTAAAGTCCCACGAATTCATTTCCCCACTTTGAAAAAACTGGCAGTTAATTGCTTAGAAATGGGTTACTATACGGAGGAGGGCATTTTCGAAATGACCAGTTTGACTTGAAGAAGGAGATACTCTAGATGAACAGCTTAGACTTCGCACTCAACACTTCTATTCCTTCCGCTCAACTCGACTTCGACCACACCGACCTGACGTTTTATGCGACTGACTGGGATGCTTATCGCCCGGAAAACGCGAAGCCGTTCCTGTACAACGAACGCCCATTGACCGTCTATCCACTCAAAGAACTGAGCCGTGCGTTTCATGTCGCCGGGATTCCCCGTAGCCAGCAACAGCTGATCAAATGGGAAACCGACGGCGTCTTGCCACCGACCCCGTTCACGATGGGACGCAAGCGCTTCTATACGGAAAATCAGATTCGGACAATCGTCGACATCGCATTGGAATGCGGACTACGGCCCCGGACACACGTCAAAAAGACGAACTTCTCCGAGCTAGCCCATAAAGAATTGGCGTACATACTCCAACTGGAATTGAAAACCGAACTCCCGCATGAATGAGCGGACATGAGGCAGCCCTTCCTGAATCGTCAGGAAGGGCTGTTTTTGGATGGATGAGGGGCGATCGCGCTCAAGTACAAATCGAGCGATGTTTCGACCTCGGTCACGACAATGGCGACAAAGTCGTCATACATTCCTGTCGTATGCGCTCGATCTAACGCATTGTAATAACTCAGGCGATTTTCGACTTTGATGACAATCGGCGGATAACCGGACTTCATCAACTCTAAATTGAGCAACAACCGAGATGTACGACCATTTCCATCAATGAACGGGTGAATTCCCACGAACTTAGCATGCAACAAAGCGCCCCGTTCAACCGGGTGCATCGTATTCGTCTCTGTTTCATACCAATTCATCAGTTGCCCCATCTGTTCTTGAATGAGGTATGGAGGCGGCGGCATATGAACGGATCCAGCAATAAACACTTGCTGGTCCCGATAGACGCCTGCATACGCATCATCAATTCCTTTCAAGTCGAGACGGTGCAAATTTTTTATTTGCCACTCCGTCAGCGGTTCTTCGCGTTGGACAATCTCTTCTACATAAGAAATGGCGTCCTGGTGGTTAATCACTTCAAGATGCTCGCGCATCGTCTTCCCGCCAACCGTTATACCTTCCAGCACCACTTTTGTCTCGTTGATTGTCAACGTATTTCCTTCAATGGCATTCGAGTTGTATGTCCATTCTAAAAAGAGTTTTGCTCTCAAACTTTGAAGCGTATACGTCGGCAGCGGTCGGTTTTGATCCAGTTGCTCTTTTTTCATCGTCAGTTGCTCAAACATATAACCCGCTTCCTTTCTCTCAAGTGTTCGTGATTTAATTATACGCTTGTTTACCTGAGCAAGTCGATTTCGAGTGAACGCCTCATTTCATCTTTAATCGGCAAGGATACCCCCTACTTCAATCGTGTCCCGGGCACAGCCCGACGATAAGTGGGAGAGGAATTGCCGCCGGGGCCGAATCGTGCACGTCCGACTCAATGAACGGTATCGGCATCGACGCGAACGAACTGCCGTACATTTTCGAGCGCTACTACCGGGGCACGAACACGACCGACGCACTCGGCAGCGGCCTCGGTATGGCGATTTCCCGAGACATCATCAAAGCGCACGGCGGCACTGTCACGGTGACGAGTGCGCGCGGGTCTGGAACGACGATTCGCATCGAGTTGCCGGCCTGACGCGAGCGGCAAAAAAACCGCAGACACGTAACATGTCTGCGGTCCATTCAAAAGGATCCGCTCAACGGAGCGAATCCTTTTTCGTCGTGTCATAATCCTCAATCCACGTCTCGAGCTCATCAATCGGGAGCGGACGCGAGAACAAGTAGCCTTGCATCTCATCACAGCCGAGCGAGCGGAGCGTGTCGCGCTGGTCCGTCGTCTCGATGCCCTCGCACACCGTCTTCAAGCCGAGCCCGCGGGCGAGCTCGATAATCGACTGGACGATGACGTTCCCGGTCGGATCGTTGTCCGTCACTTGGATGAACTGCCGATCGATTTTAATCTCATGAATCGGATAGTGCTTCAAATAGACGAACGCCGAGAAGCCGGTCCCGAAGTCGTCGATTGAGATCGAGAAGCCTTGTTCCCGGAACGCGACGAACCGCTCGATGACGTGCTGCTGATTCTCCATCCCGACGCTCTCCGTGATCTCGAACGTCAAGTAGTTCGGGCAGACGCCCATCTCCTTGACGATATGGGCCAGCTTTTCGACGACCCCGTCCGATAGGAAATGACGGGCCGACAAGTTCAAGGCGAGCTGATACATCCGGCCCTCGTCGTGCCATGTCTTCAACTGGCGGCACGCGGCCTCGAGCGCCCATTCTTCGAGCGCGATGATGACGCCGGTCGATTCGGCGAGCGGGATGAAGTCGAGCGGTGGAATCAATCCTTGTTTCGGATGAATCCAGCGCATCAGCCCTTCGAATCCTTTTAACTTGCCAGTCGCCGCTTCAATCTTCGGTTGGTAATAGAGCGTGAACTCGTTCAAGGCGAGCCCTTTTCGCAAATTCATCTCGAGTGTCAGACGGGCCGTCGCCTTCTCACCCATCTCTTCCTCGTAGAAGGCGATCCCCCCGCGCTGCACGTGGCGATCATTGGCCGTGATTCGGGTCGTGTCCATCATCTCGAGCGTCGAGCGTGACTTGTCCTCAATCGAGATGAAGGCGCTCATCGTCAAGACGACGTCGAGCTCCCCGACAGCGAACGGCTCGCTCGTCACCGTCTCACAAATCAAATCGGCGAGCGCCTTCACTTTGATGCGGTCGCCGTAAGGCGTCCACAGTAGAAAGCCAGATTGAGAGACGCGCGCCAAGAGCGACGTATCGACGACTTGTTGGAGGCGTTCCGCCAGTTCGATGACGATGTCGTCCGCGCGCTGGATGCCGATTGCCGTCTCGACGGAACGGAACTCGTCCGCCCGGAGATAAATCAATGAGCCGAGCTGGTGCGGTGCCTGTTCGCGGAGCGCGTCTACCCGCTCGATGAACCCGTTCAAGTTCATGAGCCCGGTCTGTTCGTCCGTATAGGCGAGCTTTGTGATATGTTCATCGACTTCGCGGCGGTCGAGCCGGAGATAGAGGATGGCGATAAAGTCGGACAGCGTGCTGACAATCAGCTCCTCGATGAACGTCCATTGCCGCGGCGCGAACGTCTCACAACAGATGACCCCTTTCGCCCGATTGTTCGCATAGATCGGGGCATCGAGCATCGAGTAAATCCGTTGCCCTTCCACGAAGTGCTGCTGGTATAAATCCTTCACCCACTCGTGGGTCCGGACGTCTTCGAACGGGAGCACCCGGTTCGTCCGCAACGCGTCGAAATAGACAGGTGCGTCCCCACGCATGACTGTCAACACCGGTTCGCTCGGTCCCGTCTCTTTCGAATAGGCGACTTGGCAACTGATCGAGGCATACGTCTCGTCGAAATGCCAAATCGAGACCGTGTCGACGTCGAGCATATCGGAGACGACCTCGCACATATATAAGAGCGCTTGCCGTACCGCAGCCTCCGTCACCTCTGGCATTCGGACGAGTTCGAACAGTTTCTCTTGATGTTTGCGATATGATTGTGTTGAAAAGTTCCCCTCGTTCATAAGTCCCCTACTCTCATTCAAACGTTTTGCATTCATGATAGCACGAAAAGAACTATGGATAGGTTTCCAAAATTCAACAGAAAGTCAATTTTCGATTCCCCTGTTTCTTTAGTACTCCCGCCTCATCCGTGTCCGAAAATATTGACCTCATTTTTAACGGAATCCACTGATTGAGCCATTTCCACCATTGCTTGCCGTTTGTGTAAACCCTACAATAAACATGTATTGCTTTACCTGTCGATAATTGTCAAAAGCACTCATTAGAGAAGGAAGTGACCCAATGTCCCCTAAGTCCGGCCTCATGTACTCATTCGCAGCCATCGCCGCCGTAAGCATCATCGCCCAGGCCGACGAAGTCGCAGCAGCCAGCTCACACGTCGTCCGTGCCGGTGACACGCTCTGGTCGATCAGCCAACAGCACAACGTGTCACTCGCCAATTTGAAAGCCTACAACAACTTGAATTCAGACCGTCTCGCCATCGGGCAGACGCTCAAATTAAGCGGAAACGCCCCGACCACGGTGAAACCTGCCGCCACATCTGCCACGTCAGGCACGGGTACCGTCACGACAGCCGCATTGAACATGCGCCTCGCCGCAGGCACATGGCATCAAGTGCTCGTCACGATCCCGAAAGGCCAGACGCTCACACCGATTCAAACGAGCGGCGCCTGGACGAAAGTCAGTTATGGTGGGAAGACCGGTTGGGTACATAACGGTTACTTGACGACCTCATCCGTCAAACCAGCTGCACCGATCACACCGACACCAACGACACCTGCTGCTCCGGCTCCATCAAGCAATGCTACCGTCACGACGGCCGCCTTGAACATGCGCGCCGCTGCAGGAACATGGCATCAAGTGCTCGTCACGATTCCGAAAGGTCAGACGCTCACACCGATTCAAACGAGCGGTGCCTGGACGAAAGTCAGCTATGGCGGGAAGACGGGTTGGGTACATAACGGTTACTTGACGAACTCATCCGTCAAACCGACTACACCGAGCACGCCGACAAAACCGGCCGCGCCTCAAGAACAGAGCATTAACCAGTCGTACGTCACGACGGCCAACTTGAACGTCCGTCAAGGCCCGGGCATCGGCTATGCCCTCGTCACGAGCATCCCGAACGGCACGACCGTCAAAGCGACGAAACAGATCGGCACGTGGGTATACGTCACGCATAACGGCAAGAGCGGTTACGTCAGCACCGGTTACTTGAAACAGACGACGACGGCACCGAGCGCGCCGGTCACACCGAACGCCGGAGACGGCGGTGCGGGCAACGAAGCATTCGACTACGTCGTGAACACGCCATCGTTGAACGTCCGCGCTTCGGCCTCGACGAGTTCGGCTATCATCGGCAGCGTCAAGTCCGGCCAGACGCTCCGCGTCGTGCAGACGTCGAACGGTTGGCATCAAATCTATATCGGGAATACGACCGGTTTCGTCGCGGCGTCTTACGTCAAGGCGGTGCCGAAAGGGTCTACGGTAAACCCAACTCCGACTCCGGCTCCTTCACAAGGTGCCGGAATCGCAGCCATCGCCGTCGCCAAGAAGTATGTCGGCACGCCGTACATCTGGGCGTCATCGAACCCGGCCAACGGCGGATTCGACTGTTCAGGGCTGATCCACTATGCCTTCAACCAGGCTGGCTACAGCGTCCCACGCACGAATGTCGCCACATACTGGGCCGGGTCTTATTTCGGAACACAGCTCAGCAAGACGTTCGTCCCGCAAGCGGGCGACCTCGTCTTCTTCGAGAACACGTACACGGCCGGACCGTCACACATGGGCATCATGATTAACGCGGACACGTTCATCCACGCCGGGACGTACGGACTCGGCTATAACACGATCAGTAAAGAGCCATACTGGAAATCACGCGTCATCGGTTACAAGCGACCGTGACCTTCGGCGCATTGAAAGACCCGACCTTTGTCGGGTTTTTTTTCGTGGGGCAGGATTTCCCTCGAAAGACTCGAACAGGGACTATAGAATGGGAAGAGAAAGAAGGAGGTGTCCGATGGGAAGCAATCGATTCGCTAAAATTCCGTACCGGATTTACACGATGGCCCTCGCCGTCGCTTGTCTCATCGGCGTATTGTTGTTCGGGCTCGGCCTGAGCTATTACTGGAAAGAAAAACACGTCGCCGTCGACGAGACGGTGCGCGACTTGAACCACGCCTCCGACTTGGCCGGCGTCGAGTCGTATCTCGTCTTGCATCACGCGGCCAAGCTCTACGAGACGAACTCGGAGCAACCGACGGCGTTACTGTCGGCCCCGTACCGTGAACGGGCGCTCCAATACAATCTTCAACTGCTCGACGACTTCGAGACCGGGGTCGACGAGCGCGAACGGGAAGCGTTGCTTCGCTTCTCGGAAGAACTTGAAGACACATTGAACGAGGACGGATCGAGCCGCTTCCAAGCCGTGCCGTTCGACGTCATCGAGTCGATCAACCGGCGCTGGCTCTATCAAGGGCTCGAACGGACCGCCCAAGAGAACACGGCCTATGAATTGACCGATGCCATCATGCGCATGCAGATGGCGTTCGTCGAAGGCGTCACGAACTTGCTCGCCGAGACACCGGATGAAGACCAACTCGAGTTCGAGGTCTCGACGATCGCGAACGAGGCCCGTCTGATTGAGGATATCGTCGCGACCGACCCGTCGCTCGGGACGAAATCGGTCGACGATTTGATTGAGAGCGCGCTCGCCCTCGGACGGGTGACGGCCGCCAATTCGACGCTTGAGGCCCGTTACGTCAACGGGACGAGCTTTTATGAGGATTCGCACGCGGCGCTACAAGCGGTACGCTCGGCGGCTGACGACACGCTCATGACCGAGCGTGACCGTTACGGCACACTCGCCATCGCCGTCCTACTCATCACGCTCCTGTTGTCAGGCGCGCTCTTGTTCGCTCTATGCTCGACACGCAAAATGTACGCCCATGACCTCGGGCATTTGAAGGCGCGCGCCCTCGCCATCGACCCGAGCACGGAACCGGTCGAGGAGACGTTCCCGCCGAGCCATGACTTCCGTGGCATCGAGGATGAGCTTCGTGAGATTGCCGTCAGCGTCCATTCGACGGTGCACACGCTCGAGACGAAGTCGAACGACCTGCTCCGGTATCACGAGCGCTGGTCGTCCCTCTTCTCCGAGACGGGTCTCGCCATCGCCTTAATCGATAACACGTACAACTTCATCGAACGCAACGATGTGTTCCGCCAGTTCTTCGGCGAACGGAACTTGTATGAAATTAATCAATTGTTCACCGACACGGGGCGCCGCTTGTTGCGCGAGGCGCTCGCCGGGGTGACGGAGAATGGGACGAGTGCCCAGTTCATCCTGCACTTGAAAGGCGAGCACGTCCGCTTCTTGAACGTCAAAATCATCCCGCTTAAGCGTGGCGAGACGCTCACGTATTACCTCATCCTCGAGGATGAGACCGAGCGCGTCGAACGCGAACGCAAAGTCGACCGGCTCGTCCGGTTCGACCTCGCCACCGAACTGTATAACGAATATGGCTTCCTGCGGGCGTGGGAAAAACAGGACATCGACGGGACGTTCCTGCTAATTAAACTGAACGACTTCCACCACCTCGTCGACTGGTACGACCCGACGTATGCCGACTTGCTCATGACCGAGTTCGCCCGTCACGTCGAGGACCGGCTCGAGAAGTACGCGCATCACTTGTTCGGCCGTTACCGCGACGACACGCTCATGCTGTATGTGAAAGGGCTCCATAACGTCGACGAGACCGAGTTGTTGGAGCTGTTCCCGACCGAGCTATTGATTAACCAGAAACGCCAGACCGTCCACCTTCAAATCGGGGCGACGCATACGACGCCGAGCTTTAACGATTGTCTGTTCGAGGCGACGAAGGCGTTGCAACACGCCAAAGAGACGCGGACCCCGTTCGTCTGGTACGACTCGAGCATCCTCGCCCAGCTCCAATGGGCCGCCTTGATTGAACAGGCGCTCCCAGAGGCGATCGAGCAAGGACATATCACCGTCGCCTATCAGCCGCAAGTCGAGTTGAAGACGGGCCGGGTCGTCGGGGCCGAGGCGCTCGCCCGCTGGCAGCACCCGGACATCGGCAACGTGCCACCGAACGAGTTCATCCGTATCGCCGAACGCTCGGACCAGATTCTGTGGCTGTCGCACTCGATTCTCGATTTGGTCGTCGAGCAGCTCGTCGCCTGGCGCGACACGCCGTTCGCCGATATCTCGTTGTCGTACAACTTGTCGGCCCATTCGGTCGACCCGTCCATCGTCACCAAGCTGCGCGACTTGATCGCGACGTATCCATGGCTGCCCGACCGGTTGAAAATCGAACTGACCGAGTCGGCGGACATCATGTCGCACACGAACGAGCTCGAGCGTCTCGAAGACATCTCCGATCTCGGCTATTGCCTCTCGATTGACGACTTCGGCACCGGCTACGCCTCGTTCGAAGCGATTTGGCACTTGCCGATTCAAGAAGTGAAAATCGACCGCATGTACGTCAGCGGCAAAGCGAAGGACAGCACGTCATTCCTCCGCGCCGTCTCCCGCTTCGCAAGTGAACAGAAATTGACCTCGCTCGCCGAGGGCATCGAGACGAAACAGGACCTCGAGCGGATTATCGCGGAAGGTGTCGAACTCGGACAAGGTTATTATTACGCCCCGGCCCTTGACGCGACCACGTTCGAGGCCTGGGTGAACGACAAAAGAGGGCACCTCGCCTGAGCGAGCGCCCTCTCCGACCGGTTGACACATGTCAGCCGGTTTTTCGTTTGATGAGATTAAAGACGAGCTTCAGTGCGATCAACAGTCCGATGACCGGCAAGATGACCGGCAGCGACCCGCGCGGCAACAGCCCGAACACGATGAACGCCGTCATCCCGATGGCAAAGAACAGTTTGATCCCCCGCTCATGGCCGTCGAACTGATCCCAGCGCCAGACGAGGAGTAGCAAGGTCAGCGGTGCGAACAAGAACGTCAAGAAAAAGAACGGCATGTGCCGTGTATACCAAGGTTGCGTCATTTCTGTCGTACCTCCTCATATAACGCTTCTGTCGCCTCGTGCGACTCGACGTTCAGATAAATCGGTTTGCCGCTCCAGTCAATCCGGACGACCACGTCGATGTCCCGATCGATGAAGACGAGCACGTCCTCCCCGTTCGTCGTCCGGAAGTGTCCGGTCAGGCGTGAACCGACGGCGGCACCGTTCGTGCGACGAGCGAGGCTCGGTTCATACGTCAACGTCACGGCTTCCATCTCGTCATATGGCACCGTCTCGCCGTAACCGCCCTCGATGATGAGCGCCGAATCGGTGAGCGTCACCTCGGTCGGCTGACTGAACCAGAGCCACAGGCCGGGCACGATTGTGACGAGGAGACCCAAGACGACAACGACCGGGATGAGTTTCTTTTTGCCGCCAGGGCGGATGTTCCCGTCCTCGTCATAAATGTTGCCGTCATACTTCTGAGCACGCCAGAGCGTCACGACGATGAGGATGAGCATCAAACCGAAGAACGGTTCGACCGGGATGTCGAGTCCGAAACCGAGTCCATGGATGGCGGCGATCAGTAGGAAGATAACGGCCATCCCGTAGCACATGAAGCCGATTAAACGCGCTACCGCCTTAATATTGACGCGCGCTTTGTCTTCGCGCTTCATCGTGTTGTATCCCGAGATGAGGAAATGCCAACCCAAGCGATGGACGGCAAATCCGAGCAAGAACAGAATGAGTGCTGCAATCACGAGTCCCCACATAGAGGTGTCCCCCTTTCTTCTATACTCTACGTGAAAATGAAGACAAACGTTTCAAAATCATGAATCTGCGTCGTATACTCAGGGTAGAACGCTCAAGGAGGAATTCGATGTATCGTACGAAAGCAGATTTTCTACAAGATTGGATCAAATCATCGACTGGCACGCTCGACGTGCTCCGCACCGTCACCGACGAGGCGCTCGGACAGGAAATCGTCCCGGGCCACAACTCGCTCGGCTGGATCGGGTGGCACGTGACGACCGCGCTCGGCTATTTCACGAACTTGCTCGGCTTCCGCTTGTCGGCGCTGAAAAGTTTGACGCAACCGAACGACGCCAAGGCTATCGCCGATCAATACGCGCGCTACGCCGACGAGATTAGCCAGGCTGCCGAACAGTTCTCGGACGCCTATTTGTTAGAAGAAGTCGACGTCCACGGCGCCAAACAGCCGCGTGGCGCCGTCTTGCGCATGATGATCGACCATCAGACACATCATCGCGGCCAGATGACGGTGCTGCTCCGGCAGGCGGGACTCACGGTCCCGGGCGTCATGGGACCGACGAAAGAACAGATGCAGGCGTGAAAAAAGGCGAGGCCCCGCGGGTTCTCGCCTTTCGTCACATCGATGACGGCGTGTTCGTCTTGTTTTGCATCCGGCCAACACCTTCGTACTGGACGGCTCCTGGGTCGCGTGCGTACTTCCACGCGTTACGCGCATCGATCAACCGCTTCGTCCGCATCCCGTCGAACGTTTCCGGCGTCAACGTGACGAGCTCGTCCCATTCCGTGACGAGGATGGCGACGTCCGCTCCCGCGAGCGCCGCTTCGACCGTCTCCGCTTGCGGGAAGTCCCACTTGGCGAGCGGGTCGTAGCCGATGACTTCGATATCACGGACCGCCAACAATTCAGCGAGCGTGAGCGAAGGGGCGTCGCGCATGTCGTCCGTTCCCGGTTTGAAGGCGAGGCCGAGGAAGGCGACCTTGAGATCGCTCTTCGGCTCGATTTTCGAGGCGACGTACGACATCTGGGCGTCGTTCGAATGCATGGCGGCTTTGATGACCGGTAAGTCGAGCTCGTTCTCGTGGGCGACGTTGATGAGTGCGTGCATGTCTTTCGGGAAGCACGAGCCCCCGTAGCCGAGACCGGCGTTCAAGAACGAACGCCCGATGCGCGGATCAAGTCCCATCCCTTCGGCGATTGTCGTGATGTCCGCCCCTGCCTTGTCGGCGAGACGCGCCAAATCGTTGATGAAACTGATTTTCGTGGCGAGGAACGCGTTCGAGGCGTATTTGATGAACTCGGCGTCAACCGGTGACGTGCAGACGATCGGGACACCGAGGCGGCCATAGATGCCTGCGAGCTCTTCACACATCTCGAGGTCGTCACTGCCGATGACGACGCGATGCGGTTTCAATACGTCGGCGAGGGCACGGCCCTCTTGAAGGAATTCCGGCACGACGGCGAACGTGTGGGCCGGATACATGACCGACAGCATGTCGGTCGTCCCCGGCGGCACCGTGCTGCGGATGATGATTTTATGTTTCGACTCGACCTCGGACAAGGCCGCGTCGACGAACGTCAAGTCACAGCTACCGTCTTGCTTGCTCGGCGTCCCGACGGCGAGGACGAGGTAATCGACCGTTTCTGTATCGGCAATCGAGTCCGTGAATGTGATTGAACCGTGATGATCGCGTAACACGTCTGCCATGCCCGGTTCGTGGAACGGGACGTCCCCGTTCATGAGACGGAGCAGTCTCGGTTGGTCTTTCTCGACACCGATGACCTCATGCCCCGCTTTTGCTAGTCCACACAGGGTGGCCAGCCCGACATAGCCAAGGCCGATGATTCCAAATTTCACGATAGTTCCTCCTTCAATAGTCTTCTATTAACAGTACAGAAAAGCGGCATGCAAGGGAAGGCTCTAACACTCTCTGAATATTCTCTGCTATAATGAGTCAAAATGAGGCTAGAAAGGAATAACCGTATGGGATTGCTCGCTTTCTTTTTGATTACGCTCTTCGTGTTCTACTGGTTTCCTATTCGAGGTGGACTCAAGACTTTCCTGCTGATTCTCATCATGATCAGCGGATGGCTCTCGATTTTCGAACTCGTTTCCATCATCGAAGCCCGCCCTTGGGTTGCGGCCCCTGTCCTCGCGCTGATCGGTTTGTTCGTTTGGAAATGGCGCAAAGACAGACGGACGAACTTGAACAAGCACCCAGACATTTGACACACGTCGAATGTCTTTTTGAATTTCTGTACAATTTTTTCGCTAAATATGGGAAAACAATTTTTTGATGCTATCATACGTTCAGTACATGGTTTTTTTGAAAATAAGGGGAGACTACTTTATGAATTTTTACGGGCTCGACATCGCACCTTGGATCGAACCACTGGCCCAATTCGTGTTCTGGTATCCGTTCTTCATGGCGCTGTTTTGGATCTCGGGCGCTCTCTTATTCAGCTTGACGCGGGAGAAAGAGGAAGAACTCGATTTGAACGAGCGGGAATGGCCGCTCATCAGTATCTTGATTCCTTGTTATAACGAAGAAGAGACAATTGCCGAGACAATCGAGTACTTAGATCGTCTCACCTATCCGAATTTTGAGATTATCGCCGTCAACGATGGCAGCCGTGACAAGACCGGCGACATTCTCGTCGGACTTGCCGACGAATATGAACGTCTGCGTGTTATCGACTGTCATGAGAACCGAGGCAAGGCGAACGCGCTACATATGGCCGCCCATGCCGCCCGTTCGGAGTACTTACTTTGCGTCGATTCAGACGCGTTCCTGAGCGAGGAGGCCCCGTATTACCTCGTCCGTCACTTCTTGACTCGCGGCGAGCGCGTCGGTGCCGTCACCGGCAACCCGCGTATCCGTAACCGAGACACGCTTCTCAGCCGGATGCAGCTCGTCGAATATTCGTCGATTATCGGCTCCATCAAACGGACGCAGCGCGTCATGGGTAAAATCATGACCGTCTCCGGCGTCATCGTCATGTTCCGCAAGAAAGCGTTACTGTCGGTCGGTCTCTGGGACCGCGACATGATCACCGAGGACATCGCTGTCTCGTGGAAACTCCAGAAGAACTTCTGGGACATCCGTTATGAGCCGCGCGCCCTCTGCTGGATGCTCGTCCCCGAGTCGATCTCTGGCATTTGGAAACAGCGCGTGCGCTGGTCGCAAGGCGGACAGGAAGTCGTCTTACGTCACTTCGACATCTTCAAAGACTGGCGCCAGCGCCGGATTTGGCCCGTCTATATCGAACAGGTCGTCAGCGTCCTCTGGGCGTATGCCTGGCTCATCGTCACGGTGTATCTGTTCGCGACGGCCGACACGTGGCAGGACATGTTGATTTGGTTCACATACAACTCGTTCGCGCTCGTCCTCGTCAGCCACGTCCAGCTCATCATCTCGCTCTGGAACGACGCCCGTTACGATAAAGTGTTCAAATATTACGTCTGGGCCGCTTGGTATCCGGTCATCTACTGGATGCTCAACACGTTCGTCGTCATCGCGGCGACGCCGAAAGCGATTAGAGCCCGTGTGAAAGGAGGCTACGCGACATGGAGTTCACCAGACCGGGGGACACGGAGAAGCAGCCTGTAAGTGAATTATATGATTACGAGCAAGAGATTCTCGTCAAAACGAAACAGAACGTGTTCCGCAAAGGGATCGAGCTGTTGCTCACGGCCGTGTTCTGGTTATACACGTTCATCGTCACGTGGTTCTTCTTGAGCGCCGTCGTCGACGTGAACGACCGCTATATCGCCATCCTCAAGACCGCCTTGAACGTGACGAACGCCGACATCCGCGAGCTGCTCTATTTCGGGCTCGTCTCGTCGTTCGTCGCCGCCCTACTGCTCTTCCTGTGGCGGACGTACAACAAGCGGAAGTACGGCCCGCTCAACCGCCGCCAGATGCCGACAGACACGACGCTCGACGATTGGCTCAAGCTCGACTTGATGGAACCGGAAGATATCGCTCGACTTCAATCGGATAAGGTCATCGTGTTCACCGAAAATCCAGTGAAAGAGTTGAAATGATGCGTTACGTCAAATGGCTGGTCGTTCTATTGATTGTTGGCGGCATCGCTTGGAAAGTGTACGACGTGTCCTCGACGACACATGAGGACGTGCCCGATGCGGCGCTCCTCCCGACCGAGGACGTCTGTCTCGGGCTCAACTATCACCGGGTCAAACGACCGAACACGTGGAACAAGCTCGTCGAGAACGTGACCGGCTCGTCCGAGTTGATTCGCTATAACGTCTACGCCGACGAGTTCGAACAGCAGATGACGTGGCTCCAAGAGGAAGGCGTTCACTTCGCGACACAGGACGACTTGCTCGGCTATCGCGCCGGTGAGCCGATTCCGGACAAATGCGTGTGGATCTCGTTCGATGATGTCGACCATACCGTCTACGAGAACGCGTTCCCGATTTTACAAGCCAAGCAGATCCCGTTCACGCTGTTCATCATTACCGGCCATGTCGGCGAGGCGTTCCAAAACTTGGACCTCGCCCCGTGGACCGAGCTGAAGGACATGCAGGCGAGCGGGCTTGCCAACTTCGGGACACATACGCATGACATGCATTACGTCAAAGACGGAGGTGCCGTGTTCTTGCCGGAAGACATGCAAGACGAGCTCCGTCAAGACTTGGAGACGAGTGTCGCCGCCATCGAAAAGAATCTCGGGACGCGCGTCACGACGATTGCCTATCCGTTCGGCAACACGAGCGACGCCGTGACCGAGACGGTGCAAGACCTCGGCTTCGAACAGGCGTTCATCTTGAGCCCGAATCCGATTACGCCGGACAACGACCCGTTCTATTCGAACCGGTACTTGCTCGATGCCGAACTGTTCGAGCTGTTCGTCAAACCGTATTTCGAGCAACACTGACTTGACCCCTCGTCCGATCGACGAGGGGTCATTTTTATTCCTCCTGCAACTCGACTTGGTCCCCTGCTTCAATCGTCCCGTCCATGACCTGTTCCATCTCCTCTAAGCTGAACGCGTCCACGAGCTGGATGCCGTCGACATACACCGTCGGCACATAGGCCACGCCGAAGTCGCGCGTGAACAGCCGTGAGTTTTGGATGCCGACGTCGACGTGATTCTCGAGCAGTTCATCCGCATTGAGGTTGAATTCAGCGGCGAGTTCACGGGCATACGCTTCCGTGCCAAAACCGTCCGACCCGGAATCGAGCCCGATGGCGCGCTGCACTTCATAATAGCGGTCCGGGATGAGCCGTTCCACATTATAATCCACGTTCGCGAGCAGTTGTGACTGTTCGTTCAACAGGACGAGCGGCTGTCCTTTGAACGTCGCCTCGCCCGTGTCAATCCAGCGCTCCTCGATCTCCGGTAGTACCTCTTCCATCCACTTCTTGCACCACGGGCAACTGTAGTCGAAGACGAACACGATCTCGTGCTCTCCTTCCCCGAGCGCGACTTTGTCTTCGAGCGGGAGTTCGTATGTTTTGTATGTATGGACCTTCGTCGAATCGACCGCCTCGCTTGGACTGCAGGCTGCAAGGATGACGATGAGTCCGACGAATAAAAACAGAAATCGCTTCAATGTATAACCTCCTATTTGTTCAATCGTTCACATGTTAGTTATATCACGTTTGGTTGGCAGACTCGAGTGACGTTATGGTGAAATTTGTCAAAAGAAATGACACATAAGAAAACGAGCGGACCCTAAGGCCCCCTCGATTCATTTGACGACGCGTGTCGTCTTCTTCACTTCTTCGTATCCGTTCTGCGTCATCTTCACGGTGACAACCACGCCTGGTTTCTGACGTGAAATCGTCAGCTTGTAGTTGCCTTTCGAATCGACTTTCGCGGTCTTGCTGATGAGCTTCGTCCCGATGTATGCCTGGACGCTTGCTCCCTTGTTGCCTTTTCCGGTCATCGTCGTCGCCGTCGACTTCACCGAGTTGACGGTGAACGTCCGAAACGTGTTGAGGACTTTCACAGAAGTACTGCTCGACGTGTTGCCGGCCGCGTCTTTCGCGCGCACCGAGACGGTCGCCCCTGGTTTCGTCGTCTTCACGTTGTAGCGATACGAACCCGCACTTGATGCTTTCGTCGTGTACGTGCGTCCGTTATACGTGATATACACGGTCGCGCCTTTCTCGGCTTTCCCGGACACGTACGTCGACTTGTTAGTGAGCGTCGAAACGGTCGGTTTCGTTGGAGCCACTTTATCGATCGTGAACGTGAGTGACGTGACGTTTCCGGCTTGATCAGTGACGCGGAGCGTGTAAGCGCCCGAGTTCTTGACCGGCCAATTGTTGCGAATCCGTTTCCCGTTCAACGTCGCCGTTCCTTCATTGTATTGAATCGTCACCGATTGATTCGTGACTTGGCCCTGACTGATACCTGAAATAACCGGTGGAGTTCGGTCGATGATTGGTAAAACTTGAATCGATACATCAAACCCTTCCGTAACGGTTAAAGTATTTTGATTCAAGTCAGAAATCGTAAGACTAGATAATCTCCACCGACCTGGATGAGTCCGAAACGAATAATATGATATCGGGAAGTCAAAACCAGTAGACGTCACCTGATCACTCGATAAAATGACCGTCTCCCCATTATCATGAGTGAAAGTCCCTTGCACTGATTTAAGTTTTAAATCATCCTCAGCATTAATCGTAAGCGACTTTGTGACATATTCATCTAAAATGATTTCTTTTTTTTCTATTGAAGTAAATGTCGGTTTTGTTAGATCATTTGAAGGATACTTTAATTCAAATCCTTGTTCGTTCTCTTTTCCCCATAACATGTTACTGTTTCCATGATCATCCCAGCTTTCCAAAAAATTTAACTCGTATCGCCCTTCCTCCATTCCTTCTTTAATCGTAAGTTCGCTAGTATAACGACCATTTCCTAAAGACTTCAGTGGAACGTAAAAGGAGGAATTCTTGCTCTTCGGCTCGATAAGAAAAATACGTACATCCGGGTCGACCGAAAGATTATCTTTTACTTCGATTTCGATACGCACCTTGTCACCTACTGTGTAAGGACCAGAATCAATTTTAAAATTTACTATTTGAGGAGCTTCCATGTCTTCGTTTGTATTATAAACAGTAAACCCTTGATTACTTTCTTCTCCCCATAGCATGGCGCTGTTCCCGTGATCATCCCAGCTTTCTAGGAAATTAAGATCATATCTACCTTCCTCCATACCCTCTACAATTCTTATTTCTCCTATATATTGCCCACCTCCTAACGATTTTAGTGGAACATAAAAAGAAGAATTCTTGCTCTTCGGCTCGATAAGAAAAATACGTACACCCGGGTCGACAGACAAGTTGTCTTTTACCTTAACTTCAACTTTGACCTTGTCACCAACTGTAAAAGGACCAGATTCAATTGTGAAATTCAAAATTTGAGGAGCTTCCTTATCTTCGTTCATATTAATCAAAGTGAACCCTTGTCCGCTCTCTTCACCCCATAACATGGTACTGTTTCCATTATCATCCCAGCTCTCCAGAAAGTTCAGCTCGTATCGACCTTCTTCCATCCCCTCTACAATCTTTATCTCTCCAATATACTGCCCGCCTCCTAATGACTTTAACGGAACGTGGAAAGCAGGATTTTTGCTCTTAGGTTCTATGAGGAATATCCGTACCCTCGGGTCGGGTGATAGATTGTCTTTAACTGACACGCTAATTTTCACCGTGTCTCCAATCGTGAATGAGCCGGATTGAATGGAGTGGCTAATAATTGTCGGCGGTTCTAAATCTTCAGCCCCCAATACCCTCCAATCAAACGAACTAAATACCAATAACATCACTACAATTAAACTGACCCATTTTTTCATTCTGTCGCTTCCTTTATCAATCATATGTAACATCCATTAAGATTTTCCAAAGAACAATATACCATCTACCTTCTAAATTTTGTCTCTTGTTTTTATAAAAAGGTGTATGTTTTTCGATACCACGACATAAAAAATGCCAGGTATCCGTCAGACGATTTGTCCAACCGAAAACCTGGTCATCACCAATCATTTACTCCCAATCCGATACTCCGCCTCAACGATCTCATTCCCCATAAACGCCTCCATCGTTGCCGCCGTATCCGACGAGATGCCGTCCTTCTTCACGACTTTCCCGACCGTCTGCAGGATGATTTTCCAGTCGTTGAAGAACGTGACGTTGTCGACGTACTTCACATCGAGCGCGAAGCGATCCGGCCAGGACAGTCGGTTCCGTCCGTTCACTTGGGCGAGTCCCGTCAGTCCGGGACGTACATCGTGACGTCGGCGTTGCTCTTCGTTATAACGTGGTAAATACTCGACGAGCAACGGGCGCGGTCCGACGATGGCGATGTCGCCTTTGACGATATTGAGTAAACTCGGCAGCTCATCGAGACTGAGCGACCGGAGCGTCTGCCCGAACGGGGTCAACCGGACCGCGTCCGGCAGCAGCTCGCCGTGCTCATCCCGCTCGTCGGTCATTGTCCGAAACTTTACCATCTCGAAGATGACGCCGTCCTTGCCTGGACGTTTCTGTTTGAACAGCACTGGACCCCCGAGTTTCCACTTGATGAGACCCGCGACCGTCACGAGGACGGGACTCAATACGACGAGCGCGGCCGACGCGAGCACCACGTCTTGTGGCCGTTTAACGTATGTCTCATACATCCCCATCACACTTCCCCCTTCCCGAATCGCTTGCTTGGAATCATCGATCGGACCAAGTCTTTCTCGAACGCATCGACCGTGAACACCCACATGAAGATGGCGTAGGCGAGGACGAGCCCCATTCCTTTGAAGACGAAGCCGAGCAACGTGTCAGCTGGAAACCAATATTGGACGATGAAGCCGAGTCCGAGGACGAACAAGAGTCCCGGGGCGAGCTTCAAGTGACACTCTCGGAAAAATCGGAACACGTCGAGCTTCAACACTTTCGCGTAAATGATGTTCATGAACAGCGTATTGCCACTCAAGTATCCGATCATGACCGACAGTGCTGCGCCCGTCGCCCCGTACGGACCGCTCAGGAACGCCGAGACAATCAAGGCGATCACCGCCGACATCACCATCCCGTACGCCCGGTAGCGTACCTGGTTCGTCGCGACGAGATGGATGTTGGCAATCTCTTGCGGCAACGTGATAATCCCCATCGCAATCAACAAAGCCGCGACGACATACGATTCTTTGAAATCGTCCCCGACCCAGAAGTGGATGAACTCCGCTCCCATCGCGATGAATACCATCGTGATGAGCCCGATGACGTACAGTTGGATGCGGCCAACCCGAATCATCAAGTTCTCGATGTCTTTCAAACCGCCCGAGTCGTTGAGCCGGGTCACTTTCGGCAAGAACAGCGAGTTGACGGCCGTGGCAATCAAGAGGACGTAGCCTTCGATGACCATCCCGATCGAGAAAATGGCGACGGCGACACCGCTCGCGAAGATGACGAGCACGGTCGGCATAATGTGCATCAAGAAGTTCTGTGTCGCCGACACCGTCGTCTGCCACGAGGCGAAGACGAAAATCTCGCGATACATCCCTTTCCCGGATGAGGTGAAGTCGATCTCCGTATCCGTTCCTTTCCAGACGTACAGCAACTTACACAAGTTGATCAGCAAAATCATCGCCGCGTTGATGATGACGAGGGCGTAAACCCCGTAACCCATAACGAGCGCCCCGATCGTGAAGCTGACGATGAGGATTTTCTCGAGGAAGAGCAACGTGTTCAGCTGGATGAAGCGCTCGTTGACGATAAAGACGGCGTCGATCGGTTTGGCGAGCAGTGTGATCAAGATGTAAAACCCGACAATCGGATACATCACTTTCAACTTCTCCATGTCACCTGCGCTCAAATTGCCGTAAATGACGTCGAGCAGGAAATAGAGGGCGAAGAGGACGACGGTCAGGATGAGCGTCAAGAAGAAGAACAGCTTATAGGCGATGCCGAGAAAACGAATCTCCCCGGCTCGGTCGCCGTGCGTCCGATAGTTGCTGAGGAAACGGGCGACGACGACCTCGAGCCCGAGGTTGAACGCGAAGATGGCGATAATCGAGAATGACAGGACGTATAACCCATAGTCCCCTTGCCCGATCTTGCTGATCATCCACGGCGTATAAAGGAGCCCCGAGATGATGTTGAACCCGATCGATCCGTACGAGACCAAGGCGCCGTATTTGATTTGATTCGAACTCGCCTGTTCCGGTTCGATGGCATATTTGGTCGCCATGGTAGAGCCTCCTCATTGATACGTATAGTAGTAGGCGTCCTTGCCTTGACGCGACTCGCGGCGGTTCAAGACGATGCCGAGAATCTTCGCCCCGGTCATGAGCAGCTGGTCGCGTGCTTTGACGACCTCGTCCCGGTCGGCCGATTCACAGCTGAGGACGAGGATCGCCCCGTCGACTTCCTGGGCAATAATCCGGCTGTCTGCCACCTGCATGATTGGCGGTGCGTCGAGCAGGATGATATCAAAGTCGTCTTTCACATGATCGAGCATCTCTCGGAACGCCGGGGCCGCCAGCAACTCGGACGGGTTCGGCGGGACGACGCCCGCGACCATGACGTATAAGTTGTCGAGCTGGGTCGGCTGAATGGCCGCCTCGGCCGTCGAGCGTTTGGCGAGCACGTTCGAGAGCCCGACCCGTGAGTCGATATGGAAGATCTGATGGATCGTCGGGCGCCGCATGTCACAGTCGACGAGCAGGACGCGCTTGCCGAGTTGCGAGTAGACGACGGCCAAGTTGCTAGCGGTCGTCGACTTGCCTTCCCCCATCGACGTCGAGGTGATGAGGAGCGTCTGCAACTTCGAGCCGAGCGATGTGAACTCGAGATTCGTCCGGAGCGTCCGGTATTGCTCCGAGATCGGTGACTTCGGTTCGTAAATCGTGATCAAGTTTTTCGTCATCCGATTATGATAGTTTTCGTTGCGTTTTCGGAACATACGGTTCACCCTCCTTTACGACTTTTGGTTCCTGCGGCTTCCGTTTCTCAGGTTTCGCGATTTGACGATCAAACAACGGGATTGACGCGATGACCGGGATACCGAGGATGGCTTCGGCCTCGGCCTCGGAGCGAATCTGTTTATTGAACAAGTAACGCATGAGTACGATACCGCTGCTCAAGATGAAGCCGACCAGGACACCGAGCGCCGTGTTACGAGGAATGTTCGGTTCGACCGGTTCGGCCGGGATGAACGCCGGTGACAAGATTTGCGTATTATCGATATTCATTAATTTCGGTACCTCGTTCGAGAAGACGCGTCCGAGCTCATTGGCGATCGATGACGCGAGGGCTGCCGAATCGGCCGTCGCCCGGATGGTGATGACTTGCGAGTTCTCCTCGCTCTCGATGACGATCTGGTCCTCGAGTTTCTCCGGGGCGCTGGCGATATTCTCGCGCACCTCGTTCAAGATGATCGGACTCTTCATGATGATTCGATACGTGTTGACGAGCCCTTGGGACGATTGAATCTGTGTACTGTCGAGCGTTTCCGTCCCTGTCTGTTTTGGTACGACGAGAATTTGGGTCGACGCCTCGTACGTCGGTGGGATGACGTAGCGGCTGAGCGAGTAGGCGATGCCCCCGACTAGGACCATGGTGAAGAGGATGACCCACTTCTTCGTTTTCAGGATGAACCAAATATCGCGAATCGATGCGTTGATGTCTTTCACGGCAACCTAACCTCCTTCATTGGTGCGACTCAAAGTTGTATGCGTTGTTGGATAATGACCATTTCCCCGTCCCGCTTCCCGTCAAATGCAAACAGGAAGGAGATGCCTATCATTTTTTTGAAAGATTTATCTACGTCGTGACGACGGGCGGGACGGTCTGTTTCACATGCTCGGCCCGATGCCGGCTATAGGCGACGACAAAGACGAGCAAGATCAACAGATAGGCGATGGCACGGAGCCGCAAGGCGGTCCCGATATTATCGTTCGTGATGGCGATCAAGCCGTTCCAGACGAACGCCTGCATCAAAATGAACTGTTGCACTTTCGTGACGTAGGCGCGACGTGACCAGAGGAACAACAGGATGAGCGTCATCGGCAACGCCTCGATGAAGAAGACGAGCAAGATGGTGAGGCCACGGACGTCCCACGGCAGCGGGCCGACGAGGTTTCCGAGATAACTGTGCACGTAATTGAACAGGAAGCCGAAGTAGTTCGATGCGTCGAGCCGGATGCCCATCTGACTGCCCCCGGCGAGGAAGCCGAGGCCGTCGGAGCGATACTGCAACGCCGAGCGGAGCGTCTTGTCGACGATCGGGACTTGGACATCCATGAAGAACGTATAGATGACGCCGAAGATGACGAGCGCGAGCGTCAGGATGACGAACGGTCCGGCGACTTTGCGCACCGCTTGCAGCGTCAGCCATAGGACGGTCGCCATGACGAACGACAGGATCGCATACGTCCGGAACTCGCCGAGCAACCAGACGGTCGGAATCAAGAGCAGGAAGTACGTCCAGTTCTTCTCGAACAACCAGCGGATGGCGAGATACGTCGCGGCGATATAGAGCATATAAATCCAGACGTCACGGTAAATCGATGTCGTGATGTTGATGAACAGGCTGATATAGGCGATGAAGCAAAACAGCGCGTACAGATAGGCGTAATGGCGAATGCGTTCCTCTTTCTCCCCGAGCTCCGTCGTCGCGAGCTGGATGGAGACAAGTTTCAAGGCGAAATGGATGAGGAGCGCCATCCCGACGAAGTTGAACAATCGGATGGCGAACACGCTCTCGGTGCCGATCAACTGCATCAGCTTGCCGATGACCCATGGATAGATGGACGTCCGGATCCACGACAAATCGTAAAATACGTTCATCGCCTGTTCCCAGTAGAAGACGCCGTCATCCCCTTCCCCGAACAAATGGTACGACACGCCGTTCCCGGTCGCGTAAATCGCGAGCGCATAGAAGACAGTCGTTGCGAGCAGATAATAGAACAGCACCAGATATTTGACGACGCCGACCTCGGTATCGAGTTTCATGCGTCTCCCTCCTCTCTTCAGGCAATCGGTCGATCAAAACTCTCGTAGATGCGTCGCATCTCCATCTTCGAACGGTCGACGTCGAACGCCTTGACCGACTCACTGTTATGGAGCCCCATCTGGTGGGACAAATCGAAATCGAGTTGCATCGTCCGGATGGCCCGGGCGAACCCGGTCACGTCTTCCGGCGAACATTTGTAGCCGGTCACCCCGTCAATCGAATAGTCGTTGATTCCGTGGACATTCGACGTGATGAGCGGGAGTCCGGCAGCCATCGCCTCAAGCGCGGCCATGCCGAGCCCTTCCCGTTTCGATGGGAAGACGAAGCAGTCCGCCGCCTTCATCACTTCGATGACATCATCACGGAAACCGAGCAAGGAGACTTGTTGTTCGAGCTCTAGCTCCCGGATGAGCCGTTCGAGGTGTACCTTATTGTCGCCCGTCCCAGCAATCAAATAGCGGAGCGTCGGTTCTTTGAGCGAGGCGATGGCACGGATAATCGTCTCGTGGTTCTTGTTTTCGTTCAACTCGCCGACCGATAACAAGACGAAATCGGTGTCACTGTCGATGCCGAGACCGCTACGTTTCAACGGGCGGTCGATCGTGACCGCCTCGATCCGTTTCGTGTCGACGCCGATACCAGGGATGCGGAACGTGTGCGACGTCTTGAACGTCTGCGCCCGCGAGAAGTCTTCCTCGTTGATCGTGACGATCGTATCAGTCAGCCGGGCGAGCGTCCGTTCGACCGGATAATATAGCATCCAGTTGAGCGACGGACTGCCTTTGAAAAAATGGAAGCCGTGCGCCGTATACATGCATGGTGTGTGCGTCTGGCGCGCGACGAGCCGGCCGACGACTCCGCCGATCGGCGAGTGGCAGTGGATGAAGTGATAGCGGTTCGCCGTCATGACGGCCTTCAACTGTTGATAAGCGCGGACGTGGCCGTTCATCTTCTTGATGTCGCGTTCGAAATCGATTTGGTACAACGCGACCCCGTTCACCTCTAGGTCTTGCTTGATGCGGGCGATTTTCTCAGGCGAATACATGCTGCCCCATTCGAAGTTCGTGGCGACGTCGACTTGATACCCCATCTCTTGGAGCATGCGGATATTGTCGCGGTTGAAGCTCTCGATCATCGAGACGACCGAGGCGACCATGAGCACTCGTTTCATCGTTTTCTCCTCCTCACACACGTTTCCGAAGATAATCGACCCCATGCAACATCAAGACGAGCGGGACGGTCCGTTCATGTTTACAGAGCTGGAAGAACGTCCGCCATTTCACGTCGAAATGCTGTAGCTCCATCTGCGAATAGGCTTGCTTGTATTCGTCTTGCCGGAGCACTTGCTTCAATGACTCGGCTTGGGCGAAGAGCGATTTCGGTGCCGCCAGCTCGTTCAAGCCGATGCCGATCATGCTGAGGGCGATGCGATTGTAGAGGGCGCGCATGTATTCCTCGCCGAGATGGTGCTTCTCGATATAGCGCATCAAGATATGGAAGAACTGCATCCGTGACGACACGAGGTCTCGCTTATACGCGCTCGACATCGAACCGGCGTCCGTCTTCCGGTAATGGTAGACCGGGTAATCGATATAGACGAAACGATGGCAATTCTCGAGCGCTTCGATTTGGAAATAGAGGTCGTTGAACGTGCCGTATGGACCGGCCCCGAACGTCAGATGTTTGACGAGGTCGCGGTGATAGAGGGTGAAACAGTTCGAGTTGAGCGCGTCGACGTTTTCCGGGTGGGCCAACTCCTCGCCGACCAGTCCGAACAGGCGGCGATGGACGTGGCGTTTCGTTTCGGCCGCGTCGAACGACAAAAAGTCCGCGTCAAAGATCTTCTTCGGCAACGACCGACCCTTGTACTCCCGGACGTACGTGCCCATGACCGCGTCGGCGCGCTCCCGTTCGGCGTGCTCGACGAGGATGCGGATCGCGTCAAGGTCGAGCCAGTCATCGCTGTCGATGAACATGATGTACTCCCCTGTCGCCATGCCGAGCCCTCGGGTGCGGCTGAAAGCACAGCCCCGATTCGTCTGGTCGAGCACTTGGACACGCGGGTCATGGATATATTCCATCAGGATGTGGAGGCTGTCGTCGGTGCTACCGTCGTTGATGCAAATGATCTCGACGTGCGGGTACGTCTGTTGTGTCAAACTATCGAGGCACTGACGGACGTAGGCGCTCGCATTGTAGACCGGGACGACGAGGCTGACGAGCGGGGTAAGGCTTGGCATGTAGGTCACTCCTTCTAGGTTGTCGTTTCATGATGTGAGTGATTGCTGTGAGTCTATCCTCGTTGTTCCCGTAAGCCCTTCCCGGTAACTCACAAACGGAATGAGTCGTGGATAATCTTTTCGTGAATTATAAAAAACGAAAAAAGCCGACCGTTTGGTCAGCTTCGCATGTCACTGAAGTTGTTCGTGCCGTAAATTGCGGACGATGTTCTCGAACAGCCGCTCGTTTACCCGGTCCGATACGTATGAATTGTGCGGGGTGAGCGTCACCCATTCGAAGTTATAGAGCGCATGGTCCGACGGGAGCGGCTCGGTCTCAAAGACGTCCAAGGCGACCCCGAAGAATTTCCCTTCCTCGAGCGCATCGATAAGCGCCGTCTCGTCGATGATGGCGCCACGTGCGACGTTCAACAGGACGGCGTCTTCTTTCATCGATGCAATCGCCTCCGCATCGATCACATGATACGTCTCGTCGGTGAGCGGCAAGGCGATGACGATGACGTCACTCTCCGCAAAGACGTCGTGCAACTCATCCATCAACACGTAACGGTCGACGAACGGGACCTGCTTCTCACGATGTCCGACGCCGATGATGGTCATATCGAACGCCCGGAGCCGCTTCGCGATCGCCTCTCCGACGTGACCGAGGCCAAGCAAGGCAACGGTCTTCCCAGTCAGTTCGCGCAACCGCCGTTCCTTCTCCCAATGCCGATTCGCCTGCTTCTCCCGAAACGCCGCCCCGTGCTTCATGAAGTCGAGCAATTGCCAGACGACCCATTCGGCCATCGGTACGGCATACGTATCGCCAGCATTATAGATGCGGACGTCTCGTTTCTCGAGTTCTTCGAGCGGCAGACGATCGAGTCCAGCACTGATGGCCTGGACGAACCGTAGCCGTTTGAAATCCTCACATTGGCGATATTGAAACAAGTTGTTACAAATCAGTCCCTCGACCTGTGAGACATCGATGTCCGTCACGTCCGCTTCTTCACGGAGCGTCGTCACCGTATAGCCGAGTCGTTCGAGTGTGGCGCGTTGTTCAGGAGTCAACCGCACTCCTGTCGACAGCAAATTCATGACAAAATCCCTTTCCGGTTCTGGATTTCCGTCGCGATGGCATCGACGGTCGAGACGAGGCTCAACCGGTTCAATTCCAACCACTCCGGTGTCGCGTGTTCGAGCTGTTGCTCGTACACCCTAATTTTCCATACCCCTTCTTGGAACATTTGTGCCTGTTTGGCGTCAAATTTTCCGGTCACCCCGATATTACAGAAGCTGCGCGACAAGATGGCGAGCGACGAGCCGAGTCGGACATGCTCCCCGAGCACTTTCTCGGCCGGGAGCCTCCCTTCCCCGATACGGGCGATGCCGCCGAACCCATACGGGATGCCCGCTATCTGGAGTTGACGTGTCACCGCCTCGACCGTCCCGTCGGCGAGCGGTTCGAACAGAAAGCTCTGCCCGTAACTGAGATGCAGATCGTTCAATCCGATATGGACGTAGTCGATGCCCGGTAGTTGGAGCACGTCCGGCATACAAGCGACAGCCTCTTTCGTCTCGCACAACAGACAGACGCCAGCCCGCTTGTCGACGAGCTCGATGAACGTCGCGACTTCGTCGACCGACTTATAGTACGGCAACATGACGACGTCGGCCCCTCGATTGATGACTTCATTGATCTCATAGCGCGACCCTTGAAAAATCGGATTGACGCGGACGAGCAACTCCGCATGCTTCAAGACCGCGCGCAACCGGCTCACGTCGCGAATCGCATGGCGTGAGATGACCGTATCGAGATGACCTTGCCGTTCCACTTTCCCGTTCAACTCTAAGTCGACGAACACCCAATCGACCCCGTTCTGTTCAGCGAGCAGCGCGATCTCCGGCTGGTTCGTGATATACATCAGTTTCAAAGGCATGTGAGCACTCCTCCCATCAGTAGATTACCTTAGGAAAATAGCCCGTCCGAAAAACAACAAAACGGAAATGCGGATAATGCTTTTAGATTGTAAATGGAAGGTTTACAGATTTTTGAACAAATACCTATATAGGAAGTCACACGTTCCGTCCTCGAATATGCTTTGATATCAAATCATGCTCGCAACTTCTTTTTTGTTTTGTTTCAAATATAGGGAATCGGAAATAACTAACGTACAGAACAATATTTTCGACAGTTTTCGGCAAAAAAGGGGTGACCAATCATGGAATGGATTGTGATTTTTGGTGCAGGCGGTCACGCACAAGTCATCATCGATATTCTTGAGTTGATGGGACTCTACCGGATCGCAGGAATTTATGACGACAACCCAGCCTTAATCGGTAAATTCGTCGCCGGGTACCCCGTGCTCGGTCTCGTCCATTCCAACGTCGTCGCCAAAAAAGGAATCATCGGTATCGGTGACAACGTCCAGCGCGAGTCACTCGAGCGCGCCATCCGCGGACGGACACCAGACTTTGAATTCGTCAACGCCATTCATCCGAGCGCCGTCATCGGCAAGAACGTCATACTCGGCGAGGGCACGGCCGTCATGGCAGGGAGCGTCATCAATCCGAACGCCGTCATCGGCCCTCATAGCATCATCAACACGATGGCGTCTGTCGATCACGACTGTGTGCTCGAACCATTCGCTTCGGTCGCCCCGGGCGCGCATCTCGGCGGCAACGTCCACGTCGGTGCCCGCACGTTCGTCGGTATGAGCGCGACGGTCATCCACAACGTCCATATCGGGCACGACACGGTCATCGGTGCCGGTGCCACGGTCGTCAAGGACATCCCGAACCACGTCGTCGCCTACGGCTCACCAGCCAAACCGATTCGGGGTCGGATCATGAACGAACGATACTTGTGAACACAAAGATGAGGTCTCCCCGCGCCGGGTGACCTCATTTTTCATTTCAACTCGCGATGTAGCTCGCGGTCGGTGATATAGTCCGGCTCGAGTTTCAAGATAACTCGGTCGAAGGCACGCTGGAGACCAAACATCCCCATGCAGAGCGCTGCGAACAAGATAAAGAAGGACGGACCCGCTGAGCCAGAATCATACCAGCCGAGGAGCGCATACAGCATGACCAATCCGCC
This sequence comes from Exiguobacterium sp. s56, assembly GCF_018618255.1. Lineage (NCBI taxonomy): Bacteria > Bacillati > Bacillota > Bacilli > Caryophanales > Exiguobacterium > Exiguobacterium sp. s56. Next base: position 201,902 of record NZ_JACSLR010000003.1, read on the forward strand.
TAACGTCAGCCAAAATGGCAACCGGACGAGCCGCTGATACGTCGCATTGTCGTTGAACGAGGCCCGGATTGTGCCGAGTTTCCATTCACGAATGGCCAGCGGAATGACACCGAGAAACCCGATCCCGAGCACGACGAATTCGTATTGGGACACAGATTGGATCAAGGTCCCCGTCACGATGGCCGAGGCTGCACCGAGGATGAATGTCTTCGCATTTCCTTGCCGTGCGTAATCGACGAGGCGGCGGATATGTTGTTCACGTCTCATGGTCAAAGCTCCTTTAGTTAGTGATAATGTATGTACGAATCCTTCCCCACGTCGGTTTCAATTCAAAATGATTCCCATCTATAGAAGTAAAAAAATCTCACTTGTGACAGATTAAAGAAATCTGAAAATTCCTAAATGTAAGCGTTGACATTTTATTTCGGTGCATGCTACATTTCAAGTATCAAATAACAACTGAACGGTCTCCTGCGCAGGAATGTTACCTTTAGTGGGCATAACCTGACTCGAGTCAGATGGCTTACGTGATTTCACGTATCTCATCTGACACGGGTCAGGTTTTTTATTTGACGCAAACCTAAAAATCCAATGGAAAAGGAAGGGAACGGACATGAAATATGAACAGCTCGCACGCGACATTATCCAACACGTCGGCGGCAAAGAGAACGTCAACAGCGTCGTCCACTGTATCACCCGTTTGCGTTTCAAACTGAAAGACGAAAGCAAGGCCAACACGGAAGCCATCAAAAACATGGACGGTGTCGTCACCGTCATGAAGAGTGGCGGCCAATACCAGGTCGTCATCGGCAACCACGTCCCGGACGTGTATAAAGCGGTCGTTGAAGTCGGCGGCTTCCAAAACCAGTCACCTGTTGAAGAAGAGGACGGCCCGAAAGGATCCCTATTCAGCCGATTCATCGATATCATCTCTAGCATTTTCACCCCTGTCCTCGGCGTATTGGCCGCGACCGGGATGATTAAAGGGTTCAACGCCCTCTTCGTCGCCCTCGGTTGGCTCGACGCCACATCCGGCACGTATCAGCTGTTGAACGCCATCGGCGACTCGTTGTTCTACTTCTTCCCGATCTTCCTCGGCTATACGGCCATTAAGAAGTTCGGCGGTAGTCCGTTTATCGGGATGGCCATCGGGGCGGCGCTCGTCTATCCGACGCTGTCGACGCTCACGGCCGGTGACCCGCTCTACACCGTCTTCGCCGGCACCATGTTCGAGTCACCGATCCACATCACGTTCCTCGGTGTGCCGGTCATCTTGATGACGTATTCGACATCGGTCATCCCGATCATCATCGCGGCGTTCTTCGCAGCGAAGCTTGAGAACTTCTTGAAGACGGTCATTCCGGACGTCGTCAAAATGTTCATCGTCCCGCTTCTTACATTACTTATCATCGTCCCGCTCACGTTCATCTTGATCGGACCGATCGCGACATGGGCCGGTATGTTGCTCGGTAGCGCCACAGTCGCCGTCTACAACTTGAGCCCGCTCGTCGCCGGTCTCTTCCTCGGTGGCTTATGGCAAGTGTTCGTCATCTTCGGTTTGCACTGGGGACTCGTCCCGGTCGCCATCAACAACTTGACGTCGCTTGGGTCAGACCCTGTACTCGCACTCGTCTTCGCGGCTTCATTCGCGCAAATCGGTGCCGTACTCGCAGTCTTCCTTCGCATTAAAAATCAAAAGATCAAAACGCTCAGTATCCCGGCCTTCATCTCAGGCATCTTCGGCGTCACCGAGCCGGCCATCTACGGGGTCACACTTCCACTTAAAAAACCGTTCATCATGAGCTGTATCGGTGGTGCCGTCGGTGGTGGAATCATGGGCATCATGGGTACACAAGTGTATATGATCGGCGGACTCGGCGTCTTCGGTTACCCGTCGAACATCTCACCGGAAGGACTCACGACCGGCTTCTACGGATCACTCATCGGGACGGCCGTCGCCTTCGTCGTCGGTTTCGTCTTGACGTACTTGTTCGGTGGCGTCAACAAAGCGGTCGCCGCAACGCCACAACCAGAAGTCACACCGGTCGCAGAAGAAGTATCGGCCACAAAAGTCGGCCAAGAGCAGATCCTCAGCCCGCTCGCCGGCAACGTCGTCAACTTGAAAGACATCTCGGACGTCGCCTTCTCATCTGGCTCGCTCGGCCAAGGCATTGCCATCGAACCGACGGAAGGCAAACTTGTCGCCCCGGTATCTGGTACGGTGTCCGCCCTCTTCCCAACGCATCACGCCATCGGCATCACGACCGAGACGGGCGCTGAGGTGCTCATCCATATCGGCATGGACACGGTTCAACTCGAAGGCAAACACTTTAAAGCCCACGTCACGCAAGGCGAATTTGTCGAGAAAGGACAGCTGTTGATCGAGTTCGACCTCGACGCGATCAAACGCTCTGGCCGTGCCCTCACGACACCGGTCATTGTCACGAACCGGAAAGTGATTTCACCGAGCCGCGCCACAAACGTTCGCTCAGGCGAAGCCTTGTTTGTCATTAACGAATAAAATGTGGGAGGGCCCGTCCCTCCCCTACTTTAGAAAGGATGGATTTGATGAGTTTTCCAAACGGATTTTTATGGGGCGGCGCCATCGCCGCGAACCAAGCTGAAGGTGCGTACTTAGAGGGCGGCAAAGGCTTGACGACGGTCGACTTGTTGCCGACCGGGAAGAAGCGGTTCGACGTCATGTTCGGCGACTTGTCGTCACTTGAGCCGGTGCCGGGCGAGTTTTATCCGTCACACGAAGCGATCGACTTCTATCACCGTTATAAAGAAGATATCGCGCTGTTCGCCGAGATGGGCTTCAAGGCGCTCCGCCTGTCGATCTCATGGGCCCGTATCTTCCCTAACGGCGACGACGCCGAGCCGAACGAGGCCGGTCTTCAGTTTTATGATGACGTCTTCGACGAGCTGTTGAAACACGGCATCGAGCCGGTCGTCACGATCGCCCACTTCGACGTGCCGGTCAGCCTCATCCAAAACTACGGCAGTTGGCGCGACCGCCGTGTCGTCGACTTCTTCGAGACGTACGCGACGACGCTGTTCACCCGCTATAACGGTAAAGTGAAATATTGGATGACGTTCAATGAGATCAATATGCTGTTGCACTTGCCGTTCATCGGCGCCGGTCTCGTCTTCGAGGACGGTGAGGACAAGCAGCAAGTGAAATATCAGGCGGCGCATCATCAACTCGTCGCGAGCGCGAAAGCGGTAAAGGTGGCGCACGCCATCAATCCCGACATGCAAGTCGGCTGCATGCTCGCGGCCGGTCAGACGTATGCCTACTCGTGCAACCCGGACGACGTCTTGGACGCGATGGACAAGGACCGTGAATCGTTCTTCTTCATCGATGTCCAGTCGCGCGGCGAGTACCCAGGCTATGCGAAACGCTATCTCGACGAGCACGGCATCACGCTCGCGATGGAAGACGGCGACCTCGAGTTGTTGAAACAGCACACCGTCGACTATATCGGCTTCAGCTACTATGCGAGCCGGACGACGAGCACGGACCCGGAGATCAACGCATCAACCGAAGGCAACATCTTCAGCTCGCTCGAGAACCCGTTCCTCGAGAAGTCAGAATGGGGCTGGACGATCGATCCGACCGGCTTCCGCATCACGGCGAACCAGCTGTACGACCGCTATCAGAAACCGTTGTTCGTCGTCGAGAATGGACTCGGTGCCGTCGACGCACCGGACGCGAACGGTTACGTCGAAGACGATTACCGCATCGACTATATGGCGAAGCATATCGAACAAATGCATGAGGCCATCAAGGACGGCGTCGAGATTCTCGGCTATACGAGTTGGGGCCCGATCGACTTGGTCAGCGCCTCGACCGGCGAGATGAAAAAACGGTACGGCTTCATCTACGTCGACAAAGACAATGAAGGTAACGGGTCCCTCACCCGTTCGAAGAAGAAGAGCTTTGATTGGTACAAGCAAGTTATCACGACGAACGGCGAAAATGTGACGCCTACTGTCAAAACCACATAAGCATGCGAATCGAACCGGTCCCGTTGACTGGTTCGATTTTTTATTAAAAAGATTTTTATCGTAACCGCTTGCATAAAAATATTTTTCATATTATGATTCAGGTGAAAATAATTTTAAGGAGGACTTTTTCATGTCACGTCTATTCGAACGGGCACAACAATTCGGGAAATCATTTATGTTGCCCATCGCCGTCTTACCGGCAGCGGGACTATTACTCGGGATCGGAGGGGCGCTCTCGAACCCGAACACGGTCCAGGCGTATCCATTCCTCGACATCACCTGGCTCCAGCATTTGTTCACCATCATGGCCGCCGCTGGGTCGATCGTCTTCGCCAACTTAGCTGTCCTCTTCGCGATTGGGGTCGCGGTCGGGCTCGCCAAGTCGGATAAAGGGACGGCCGGACTCGCCGCCATGCTCGGCTATCTGATTATGAACGCCACCATCAACGCCATGCTTCAAATCACGGGTGAGTTGATGGAGACGGATCTCGCCAGTGCAGGCCAAGGGATGGCGCTCGGGATTCAAACGCTCGAGACCGGTGTCTTCGGCGGTATTCTCATCGGGATTGTGACGGCACTCTTGCATAACCGTTACAACAAGCAAGTGCTCCCGCAGTTCCTCGGCTTCTTCAGCGGATCGCGCTTCGTGCCGATCATCACGTCGTTCGTCGCCATCGGTGTCGGGATTGCGCTTTACTTCATCTGGCCGACGGTCCAAAGCGGGATCTTCTCGCTCGGCGGACTCGTCGACAAGACAGGCTACATCGGGACGTTCATCTACGGCTTCGTGCTCCGGATGCTCGGACCGTTCGGATTGCACCACATCTTCTACATCCCGTTTTGGACGACCGGCCTCGGGGGCTCAATGGTCATCGACGGGACTTTGATCGAAGGGACGCAGAAAATCTTCTTCGCCCAGCTCGCTGACCCGAGCACGACGCAGTTCTATGAAGGTACGGCCCGCTTCATGTCAGGTCGCTTCATCACGATGATGTTCGGTCTGCTCGGTGCCGCGCTCGCCATGTATCATTGCGCGAAACCGGAACAGAAAAAAGTCGTCTTTGGCCTCTTGTTCTCGGCTGCGCTCACGTCGTTCTTGACGGGGATCACCGAGCCGCTCGAATTCGCCTTCTTGTTCGTGGCACCGGTCCTCTACTTGGTCCACGCCATCTTCGACGGACTTGCCTTCATGATGGCCCACATCTTTGAGATCACGATTGGTCAAACGTTCTCAGGTGGGTTCATCGACTTTATCTTATTCGGGGTTTTACAGGGAAATGACAAGACGAACTGGATGCTCGTACCGGTCATCGGTGCCTTCTGGTTCTTGCTCTACTACGTGACGTTCCGTTTCCTCATCACGAAGTTCAACTTCATGACGCCGGGACGTTCAGACGAGACAGCTGTGAAAGCAGCCGACGTCGACGCATCAGACCGCACGACAGCCATCATCGCAGCGCTTGGTGGCGATGCCAACATCGACACGGTTGACTGCTGTGCGACACGCCTCCGCGTCACCGTCAACGACCACCAGCACGTCCGCGAGGATTTGTTGAAGGCGACGGGCGCCCACGGGGTCGTGCAAAAAGGAAATGGGATTCAAGTAATTTACGGTCCTTCTGTTACAATTATTAAGAATGAAGTCCAAGAGGCGTTAGGCCGGGGCGAATAACGAATTGTGTTGGAGGGAATAGCCGTGTGGGAACAAATGAAAGACGTCTATCCAGAGATGACGGACAGTGAGAAAAAGATTGCCGATTACCTCATGACGAATATGAACGACGCCATCGAGTTGACGATCACCGAGTTGGCGCAAGCCATCCAGACGTCACCTGGGACCGTGACCCGGTTCTGCAAGACGATTGGGGTAGGGAGTTATTCGGCACTGAAGCTCATGATGCAAAAGACATTGACGGAAACGAACTTACCCCAGACGGCGACGTCACTCGAACCGATGCAACGGTCGTATATCGAATTGATTCAGACGACCGCTCACTTGATCGACCAAGAGGAACTCCTCGCTATCTGCGATCATATCCGACGTTGCCGCTCGGTCCATTTATATGGGCTCGGTAACGCCGGGCTCGTCGCTCAAGAGATGGAATATCGCTTACGGCGGATGGGACTGCTCGCCACTACGGCGTTCGATAGCCATAGTATGGTCATGGACGCCTCGATTGCGACGAAAGACGACTTGATTATCGCCTTCTCGAATAGCGGTGAGAGCCGTGAGGTCGTCCAAGCCGTCCAGCTCGCCAAAGAATCGGGCTGCACGACCATCGCTTTCGTCGGCTATCAGCACTCCCCGCTCGCCGAGCTCGTCGACCATCGACTGTTGACGGCCGGTGCGTCGGGCGAGGCGTTCTTGATCAACACGCAACTCCCGCTCCTCTTCACAGCGGACGCGGTGACGAAGACATTGATGGAGACGAATGAAGACTTAAAAGCGCATTATATGAAAACACTGAAAGCGCTCGACCGATTAAAAGAAAGAAGTGATTAATGATGACCGATTTACCAACCGGATTAATCGTCTCCTGCCAAGCACTCGAGGATGAACCGCTCCATAGTGACTTCATCATGGGACGGATGGCCATCGCGGCCGTACAAGGTGGCGCCAAAGGCATCCGCGCCAACTCGGCGAAAGACATCCGTGAAATCAAACAGCAAGTGAACGTCCCGATCATCGGGATCGTCAAACGCGACTATGCGGACAGTGACGTGTTCATCACGGCGACGATGAAGGAAGTTGAGGAGTTAATTGAAGTCGGCGTCGACGTCATCGCTCTCGATGCGACACACCGCCCTCGTCCAGGCAACATGACACTGCAAGAACTCGTCCACGCCATCCGTTCGATTTATCCGAACCAACTGTTGATGGCTGACTGTGCGACGCTTGAGGATTGTATCGAGGCGGATCGACTCGGCTTCGACTACATCTCGACGACGCTGCACGGCTATACGGCCGAGACGAACGGCTCGCTCCTCTTCCACGACGACTTCAAGTTCTTGAAAGACGTGCTCGACCACGTCACGCAACCGGTCGTCGCGGAAGGCAATATCTTGACGCCGGAGATGGCAAAACGCTGCATGGACCTCGGCACACACGCCGTCGTCGTCGGCGGTGCCATCACGCGGCCGCAACAGATCACGGCGCGATTCGAAGAGGCGATGTCAGCGACGAATAAGACTGCGAACTAATTCGTTCGCTTCATCGACTATAGAAAATGGCCACTCCGAATGAATCGGAGTGGCCATTTTCTTGCATAATCATCACTTGCTTTTTTCTTTCTCCAAAAACATATTGTATACAAATTTCAACTGTTCAGCCGACAATTCAATATTGTGTTCGTGTAAGTATTTCACAGCGTACCCTAAAGCAATCGTCGCCGCACTAGCCACACCAGCCCCGACTGCCCAGCCGGCTCCAGGCACTAGTTTGACTAATTGACGAAATGCTGTTTTGCCTGCATTTCCGATGATTGTCGCAAGCAACAATTCTTTCGCACTTTCTTTCGATACAGGCTTGTTATAAAGCATAGATAATTTGATGATCAATCCTACTTGAATCCCGGTCAATGGAATAATATCCGATCCAGGAATTGGAGAGGCACCGATTGCTGCTGAAGCGAGGCCCGCACTATTAATCCAACGATTGGCAGTAGTTGATTTATCCTTCAATTCACGAGCCATCAAAATATCTTTTTGCTTCTCCTCTAAAATTTTTAAGAGCTCTTTTTGTAACATGCCGATATTTTCACCTGTTCTCGATGAAATTGGAGTGACAGGGTAAACGTAGTTAGTCGCTTGTTGAATGTATTGCACGAGTCCACCAATGTCTTCGGCTGCATCAATTTTATTTAAGACGATAATGATATTTTTGTTCGTTTTCTCGATTTCTTTTAAATTCTTCAATTCATTATCAGACAGCACCGTACCAGCCGCGTTTGTAAAGAATAGAATAACATCTGATTTTTTGTAATAGTCCAATGTCACTTGCGAATTTTCTTTGTTGATATCATCTAAACCTGGCGTATCAACGAATACAATTTTATCCGAATATTTCACTTCTTTGATTTCAACCGTTTCACCTGGTTTTGCGCCAGTCGATACGAATTCTCCATCCATTAACTTGTTAATCGTAGATGACTTTCCACAGTTTACGTCTCCAACGAGCGCAATCAAAATATCGTGGTCCAGTTGATCATTCGCCTGTTTGAGTTGATCCTCATAGTTTTGATCAAACTCTTGGTCAAACATTTCCTCGTTCAATTCATTATAATCAGATATTTTATCCATTTCTGTTCCTCCATATTCGTAAACTTTCAAATACTGTTTCTATTCAGCATGCCTCGCTCTAGATGTTACAAAAGATAGACTTTAAATACTGTTTATTTCTGAAAAAGAGGTAGATGATATTTGAACTATCACACTTGAATCGTTCGACATTGATTCGACAAATTCTTGCTCTTTCTTATACTCATCTTCTCATTTAAACCTTACCTCTTTTCCCCGCACTACCCTGACACATTTTCGGACTAAGTTCATTTTTTGTATAACCATAATGTTTTATTTATAGTTTACTAATCTTATCAACTCTTCTTAGGAGGCCTATATGCACTACTCACTCGACACCATCTTACAACTTGAAAACTCGACCGAATTCAACCGTCTCCATCAACAGTTCCATCAATTCAATCCGCTCAAGGTGCTCCGCGTCGATCAGTACGAGATCCGTCATTCGAACGTCCTCGCCTGGCTGTTCGACCCGAACGAGAACCATCGGCTCGGTAGCTTCTTTTTAAGGAAAGTGTTGATGAACTTAATCACGAAGCCGGAGAACGAAGAAAAGATTGTCGGCATCGACTATCTCCCATTCCTGCACGCCCCACTCTCGGACGTCACGGTCCATCGCGAATGGTGGACCGGGAATGGTGCCATCGACTTGCTGATTGATATTCCATCCCTGAACTTGATGTTGCTCATCGAAAACAAGTTTCATTCGAGCGAGTCGGCCGGGCAACTCAGTCATTACTTTGACCACGTCCACGAGACATTCCCGAATCGGAACATCTTGCCGGTCTATTTGACACTCTCGAGTGATGCACCGTCACATGATGATTACTGGTTCCTCGACTATGAGGATGTCCGTCTCATGATTACGCAAGAACTCGAGTTGAACCGCGCGACGATTGCAGACAACATTTACGATTTCCTGACGTATTATATCGCGCTCCTCGAGGAGCGCCTCGTCGATGACGAGGACACGATGAATACGGCGCTCGAGCTCTATCAAGACTATGCGTCCGCGATTTATTTGCTTTACGCGAATGCTAACCCAGCAAAGCAGAAACAGATCGAACTACGGCAAGCGGTCAAAACGCTTGAGACGTTCGACGCGGAGACGAAACGACATCTCCTGCTTATTTATAACCGGAAGCGACAAACCATCGACTACATTTTCAAAACCGGCGGCAACATCGTCCACCAAGCGTTCCTCGAATTTGTGAACGAGCAGGCGATTACGACCTACTCTGCACATACTCGCGTACCGAACTTCGTCATGGACGACTGGTTACCATATTTGGATCAGATGGACCGGTTGAATCGCTATTGGCTCAACTATGGACTGATCATCTGGTTTGAACGGAAAGGCAGCACACGTCTCAAACTTTACGTGGAAGTCGGCCCGATTGATTTTGCCGAACGTCTCCCGCTTCTAGAAGCACTTGAAGCGAAAAACATCTCGTTTTGGAAATCTGGGAAACAAGAAGGCAAGAAGTTCACGCGCATTTATACTGAGACGACCGATGTCTCCGATTGGACAAACGCAGCTGTCGTAAAAGATGCAATGACATCACTCATCGACGACCCTTCGTTCCGCTCGTTCAGTAAGACGGTGACCGAAGTCTTAAGCAACATTTACACCAAATCGCCAGTTGAGCTTTAAAGGATAGCCTAACTGAATCATTTTCAGTCGCCTCATCTTACATGATTTTAATGTAGGGATGAGGCGATTTATTTACTAGAGTTTATACTTCAGTTAGATAAGCATTTATTTATATTTTGTTTATAAATGTGACAATTTAGGGAACATCATATATGGATGTGCCGTGAATGCGCTGAAAGATGTTTAAAAAGTGAAACACGTCTTTTGGTTCAATTTTAGTCGAGACTTTAAATCGTCATCGTTAATTGTAAGCGCTTACTAAAAAGGAGGAACGAGATGTTTAACCGAAAATACGCAATACTTGCATCAGCTAGTTTATTGGCGTTCTCGATTTCAGGTTGTACTCCGAACGATTCAAGTGATAGTGGGAAAACGGAAATTAAATTTATCAACGGTTTCACTGGTGGTGATGGCGACTACATGACAAAAATCGTCGATGATTTTAACTCCAGCCAAGACACATATGAAGTCGTCCAGTCCCAAGAAAAAGAACACTACACCAAGTTTAAATCTGGTGATTACGACCTGGTCGTCATGCATGAGACGAACCTCGACACGTATCAAAAAGATCAATTGATTCAAGACGTCGGACCGTTCATGGAGGCAGCCGAAATTTCAGAGAGTGACTTTAACGAGGCGGGGATTCAGTCCGGTTCAGTCGATGACAAAATGTTCGGCGTCCCGCTCGACATTCACCCGCTGACAATGTTTTATAACGAAGACATGGTTAAGGAGGCACCTACCGATTACGAACAGTTGAAACAGCTCGGAGAATCGCTTCAAGCTGAAGATTCAAACTTGTACGCGTTCGGACTTCCATCGACAGGACTGACAACATTCTACTTCACCGTCGCTGCCGCGCAAAATGGAATCGATTTAGCCAAAGAAGGTTATTTGGATTTCACTGATAGTGCATACGCCGACGCGTTGATGCAATATCATGCGATGGTGTTTGAAGACAAGACCTCGCCTGAGAAACTAGGTCTAGACGGGGAGTTCCAAGCATTCATGAAGTCGGCAGAAGACAGTTCAAAACAGACCGCGGTCACCTTCACTGGTCCTTGGTATTACCAAGCCGTGAAAGAAAAATACGGAGACGCACTCGGAATCGGAAAAATGCCGACGTTATTCGAAACCGCCGCGACAACTGGTAACGCCCACACGATTGCTGTGGCTGCCGCTGTCGACGATCAAGAAACGAAGGACGGCATTGCCGAATTCTTGAAGTTCATGTATACGCCTGAAAACTTAGCGAACTGGGCCGAGTCTGGTCAGACACCGACGCACATCGCCACCCTCGAATTGATTTCAGAAGATCCTGAGAAATACGCACTCGCCAATCAAAACCAGGAGCAGTTAGAAATGTATGAGCCAGCCCCCCGTGTGTATCAATTCGATGAGCAAATGCGTTATATGAACGAGGTAGTTTTCACGAAACTGACAGGTGAAGCGAATCTGACGAAAGAAGACTTGATGGCCGAGCTCGAAAAAGCGACAAAAGCATCGAAGCAAGTCGCCGACACCCAACAGTAAAGATGACCTTTCGATCAGTGTGGGTGCTCCTACACTGATCGTTTTGGAAGGAGGACGTGCGATGTATATGACGAAACGAACCAAATGGATCGGTTTTTTGTTCGTGATCCCATTTCTCCTCAGTTTTCTCATCTTTTGGCTGACACCCCTACTGTACGGTGTCTGGATCAGTCTCCATGATTTTCGCCTGTCTGTGGGCAATAACGGGTTCATCGGATTAAAAAACTATGTCGACATTCTCACGCCGGACACGCTCTATAACAACGTGTTCATGAATTCATTGAAGAACACATTGCTGTTTATCGTCTTGAGCGTGCCACCGCTCATCTTGATCAGCCTCAGCTTGGCCCTCTTAATTGATAACTTGCCAAAGCGGTTGAAGACATTTTTCCGGACCGTCTTTTTCTTGTCTTATGCCATCTCTGTCACCGCTGTCTCTGCACTCTATCTTTGGTTATTTGGTGCCAACGGCGGTTTCATCAACAATTTACTATTGAACACGGGCCTGATTACGTCGCCCATCAACTGGACCGGCGATCAACCGTACGCCTGGTTCGTCATCGTGATTGCGACCGTCTGGTGGACGATTGGGTTTAACATGCTGTTGTTCGTCAATGCGCTCGATGAAGTCGATCCCAATCTATACGAGGCAGCCGACTTGGACGGCGCTTCCTCGTGGAACAAATTTCGCTACATCACGTTGCCCGATATTCGAAACATTTCCATCTTCATCATGATCACGACCGTCATCGCCTCATTCAACTTATACGGGCAATCGCTCCTCATCACGCGTGGTGGACCCGGTCAATCAACGAGTTCATTGATCATGGGGATTCATGCGACCGTATTCGGGAACAATCAACTCGGTGTCGGTTCCGCCATGGCGCTTTTGATGGGTCTCATCATGGTAGTCATCACGGGCGTCCAATATTGGATGTCGTACCGTAACAATAAAGAAGAAATGGGAAGTGGAAAGTCCGAGAAAAAACGGTTCACTCGTGCCACAAATGTCGGTCCCACCAATGTCAGCTCACGTCCAGCCACGACGATTGAGAAAAAGGAGCGGAAGGTCACATGAAAAAGAAACGAATCAAATCGATCTTCCTCGTGACAATCACGTCCATCCTTGCCATTTTATTCTTGTTCCCACTCGTTTGGATGGTCTTTACCTCGTTTAAGACACTCAGTGAATCACTTTCAAGCGCCGGCCTCTTTCCGAACGAGTGGACGCTCGAGCACTATCAAACCATCTTCTCTGCTTCGGCAGACTCCAACATGGTGCAATGGACAATCAATACAGCGGTCGTCACACTCATGGGAACAGTCATCGTCATCTTCGTCGACGTCCTCGCTGCTTATGCGCTCGCGCGGCTGAATATTCCCGGTAAAAAAATCATTTTGGCCATCGTCATCATCGCGTTGACCGTTCCGGGGATTGTGACGTTGTTCCCTGCGTTTTATTTATTTAAAAGTGTGAATTTGCTAGATACGTATTATCCGCTCATCTTGCCGTATTCAGCAGGAACGCTCGGTGTGTTCCTCATTTATAACTTCTTGCGCTCTTTCCCGCAGGAACTCGAGGAAGCCGCCTACCTTGATGGCGCGACCCAGTGGCAAGTGCTGACGAAAGTCATCTTCCCGTCCATCAAGCCAGTCGTCACGACACTCGGTGTGGTCACGTTCCTCGCCATTTATAACGATTTTCTCTGGCCCTCGCTCGTCACGAACAGCGATGAGATGAAGACGCTCACTCTTGGTGTTGCGACGCTCGTCCAAGGGTCGAACTTCGTCAATCCCGCCGCCATGATGGCCTCGACCGTCGTCGCAACCGTGCCGGCTCTTCTGATTTTCCTTTGGGCGAATAAATATTTCGTCAAAGGCGTCACGAATTCGGGGATTAAATAATCAGACTCACTGTTTTAACAATTAAATCAACAGAAAGAGTTGAGGACCGGATGGATTCCTCAACTCTTTTCGTGTGGTTTAGCCTTTTACCCCAAACTGATAAACCGTCCTCGAGTGATACAACTCCTCGGGTTTCAGTTCAATCGATGTGGCGATGTCTGGATGATTCGGTGCATCGGGGAACGCCTGAGCTTCTAAGCAGATCGCACTATGTTTCTGCCGTCCCTCGAGCGTGACCGGTGTCTCTTCACTGAGGAAGTTCGCCGTATAGACGACCATGACCGGTTGGTTCGTTTCGACGTCCATGACGCGTCCGCTCACCGGATCGTGTAGCCGGGTCACCCCATCCTTCAAGATGAACGGATGATCGAGTCCGCCAGCCTTAACAATCGCTTCGTCCTCCGACGAAATCGCCTCACCAATTGGCTTCCCATCACGGAAGTCGAACGGGGTCGCATCCACCTCAAGCAACTCGCCCGTCGGCAACGACTCGTCATCAAGCTTCGCGACGTGCTCGGCCGGCAGCGTCAACACATGGTCATGAATCGTCGGCCGTCCGCCGAGATTGAAGTAGTTGTGATGATTCAAGTTGACCCACGTCCGTTCGTCCGTCTGGGCCGTCATCGTGACGACCAGTTCGTTGTCGTCCGTCAACTCATAGACGACCTTGAACGTGACGTTGCCGGGATAGCCTTCTTCCCCATCTGGGCTTACATACGTAAAGTAAATCGCCTGTCCCTCGACGTCCATGTCCCAATGCCGGGACGTGATGCCGTCGTCTCCGCCGTGGATATGATGAGGGGCCTCGCTTGGGGTCAAGGCCACACCCTCAATCTCCGCATTGCGAATCCGTCCGGCGATTCGTCCGACGACGGAACCGAGATAAACCGGGTTCTCGAGGTATTGCTCGGGACTGCCATATTTCAAAATGACGGAGTCCATATTCCCGTTACGGTCCGGTGCCGTCAACTCGGTCATGGCACATCCGTATGAAATGGCAGACAAGCGCATGCCGTTCTTGTTCTCAATCGTTGCTTCTCTCAACTGGCTCACCTGCTTCGCTTCGTTTACCCTCTTATTCCCGTAGACGTCGCTCCGTACTCCACTTTGTCGACGTGACTCAAAAACGCGTTCATGAATGCGGTGAAACGCTCTTGCCCTTCCACCGTCTGTTTGAACACGCCCGCGTCCTCGAGCCCTTTGACGAACTTGTCGACGACGGCCTGGTCGACAATCGTCTTCGCGTCGCCTTCTTTCGTCTTCAACTCGTCCGCCCACGCACGGTGCATGTCCGCGACTTCGACGTCTTCACCAGAGACATACTGGACGACTTGTTCGAGTTCGGTCTTCAGTCGGGCCGGCAATACGGCGAGTCCCATCACTTCGATCAAGCCGATATTCTCGCGCTTGATGTGGTGGACGTCGGCGTGCGGATGGAAGATGCCGTCCGGATGCTCGTCGCTCGTCCGGTTATTGCGAAGGACGAGGTCTAATTCATAACGTCCGTCGCGGCGGCGCGCGATCGGTGTCACCGTATTGTGACGGGTGTCACCTGAATACGGGACGATATCACCGTCGGCATACTCGCGCCAGTGACCGAGCAACTGATTCGCCAACATGACGAGCTGCTCTTTCTGGCGTGAACGGAGCCGGACGACCGAGAGCGGCCAATAGAGCGTCTCGATTTCGACTTGGTCGTAACGGTCCGAACGATACGTTGAGACGACCTTGGCGTCGTCCATCGCAAACCGGTAGCGGCCGGCCTGGTAATGGTCGTGCGTCAAAATCGATCCACCGACGATCGGCAAGTCCGCATTTGATCCAGCGAAGTAATGCGGGAACTGTGACACGAAGTCGAGCAGACGCTCGAATGCGCCCCGGTCGATGACCATGTCGCGCACTTCGTTCGACAACAAAATCGAGTGCTCGTTGTAGTAGAGATAGGGCGAGTATTGGAACGACCATGCCTGTCCGCCGAGTGTGAGCGGGATGATGCGATGGTTGGCCCGGGCCGGATGTTTCAAGTGACCGCCGTAGCCCTCGTTTTCAATCGCGAGCAACCCTTTCGGATAGTTCGTCTCCGGCGTCGGTTGCAGGCGAGCCCGTGCAATCTCGCGCGGGTCCTTCTCCGGCTTCGACAGGTTGATCGTGATATCGAGCGTGCCGTAGCGGGTCGGTGCCTTGTACGTGATGTTGTTGGCGATCCGTTTCGTCTGGATATAGTTCGACGCCTGACTCATCTTATAGAAGAAATCTGTCGCCGCTTCAACATCGGCAGCTCGAAGCGCGTTGAACGTGCGCGTCACCTCGGACGGTTTCGAGACGAACACGTCCATGACCTCAGCCATGAACCGGTCCTTCTCTTCGAGTAGGTCGTCGACGAGCCCGCGTTCGACCGCATGCTCCGTCAACACCTCGAGCAGATTCGGGATCGAGTCGTGCGGGACGAACGTCGGTTTCGTGAAATCGAGCTGTTTGATTCGGGCGAGGACACGGTTCCGTGAATAAATACGGTCCTGTTCCGTAATCAGTTCCTCCCGAATCGCCGCCTCGACGAGCGCTTCAATCGTAGATTCAATCATCGTCTCACCCCTTCGACATGTTTATAGCCTTCCGGATGATGCTTGTGCCAGTTCCAGGCGTCGGCGAGAATGACATCGACCGTCGACCGTCCCGGCACCCAGCCGAGCACTTGCTTCGCCTTGTCCGGTGACGCGATCAGCATCGCCGGGTCGCCGGCACGGCGTACACCCATCTGCACCGGGATGGCATGTCCCGTCACGCGGCGGGCCGCCTCGATGATTTCGAGCACTGATAGCCCCGTCTCCGTTCCGAGATTGAACACGTCGCTCGCACCGCCTTGTTTCAAATAATCGAGCGCGCGTACGTGGGCGTCGACGAGGTCTTGCACGTGGATGTAATCGCGGATACATGTCCCGTCCGGCGTCTCATAATCGTCGCCGAACACGGTGATCGCGTCACGCTTCCCGTTCGCCACTTCGAGCACGAGCGGGATGAGGTGCGTCTCCGGCATATGGTCCTCACCGATCTCTCCGGTCGGGTCGGCACCGGCGACGTTGAAGTAACGGAGCGCGACGAACCGGATACCGAAGGCGCGGTCACACCATTTCATCATCGTCTCCATCGCGAGCTTCGTCGCCCCGTACGTGTTCGTCGGGTTCGTCGCGGCCGTCTCGCGGATTGGCATCTCGTCTTGGTCGCCATATGTCGCGGCCGTAGAGGAGAAGACGATTCGGGTCACGCCGTGTTTCCGCATCGTCTCGAGCAACACTTGTGTCCCAAAGACGTTGTTGTCGTAATACTTCAAAGGCTCATCCATCGACTCACCGACGAGCGAGTTGGCGGCGAAATGGAGCACCTCGGTGATCGATTCGTTCGCGAACGTCCGCTCCATGAAGGCACGGTCGCGGATATCCCCTTCATAGAACCGCACTTGTTTCGGCACCGATTCGATATGCCCGGTCTGAAGGTTGTCGATCACGATGACGTCTTCCTCGCGCGCGAGCAAGGCGCGGACTGCATGGGAGCCGATATAACCGGCCCCTCCGACGACGAGTACACTCATTTCACTTCCTCCTCTACGAGTTCACGCGCGCCGTCCCCGACGGACGCGATATAAAATGTCGGCGTGTAGCCGATCTCTGCTTCATATGCGGCCGACACGGTCCGCATCACGTCTTCGGTCGACGCCTTGTCGACGATGGCGATGGCACAGCCACCGAAGCCGGCGCCTGTCATCCGGCTACCGATGACACCGTCGCAACTTTGCGTCGCGGCGACGAGCGTGTCGAGCTCACGGCCCGTCACTTCGTAATCATTCTTCAGTGACGCGTGCGAGTCATTCATCAGTTGACCGAACGCGTCGAGCCGTCCATCCTCTAGCGCGGTGAAGGCAAGCTTCGTCCGTTCGTTCTCCGAGATGGCATGACGTGCCCGCTTCCGGAGCGTCTCCGGTAGCTCGTCCGCCACCGTCTCGAACGTCTCGACCGACAGTTGACCGAGCGAGGCGACGTCGAAATGCTGCTGCAACAGGCCGAGCGCCGTATCGCACTCGGTGCGACGCTCGTTATATTTCGAGTCGGCGAGTTCACGGCGCTTGTTCGTGTTCATGATCAAAATATCATAGCCGTCGAGTTTGATCGGTGCGTAATCGTGATGGAGCGTGTCGCAGTCGAGCAGGATGGCATGGTCCGCTTTTCCCATGCCGATGGCGAACTGGTCCATGATGCCGGAGTTGACGCCGATGAAGTCGTTCTCGACGCGTTGTCCGAGATGGACGAGGTCAATCCGATCGAGACCGAGTCCGTATACCTCATTGATCATGAGCGCCGTCACGAGTTCGAGCGAGGCCGACGATGACAAGCCGGCACCGTTCGGGATATTGCCGGCGAGGAGGAAATCGAATCC
Source organism: Exiguobacterium sp. s56 (assembly GCF_018618255.1). Taxonomy (NCBI): domain Bacteria; kingdom Bacillati; phylum Bacillota; class Bacilli; order Caryophanales; genus Exiguobacterium; species Exiguobacterium sp. s56. Next base: position 219,729 of record NZ_JACSLR010000003.1, read on the forward strand.
TCCGACCGCGTGCCCGTCCGCGCGCAGGAGCGCGACGACGCCTTTGACGTAGTTCGCCCAGTCGTGGTTCGCGTCATACGTCCCATCCGTCACCGGGAACATAATGACACCGACGTCCTCGAAGTTGAGCGAGTAGACGCGGATCAGTTCATCCTCACGCTTCCGGACGAGCCCGTACGTGCCGAACGTGATGGCACATGGGAAGACGTGGCCTCCGTTGTAATCGGTGTGTTCGCCGATCAAGTTGATGCGGCCCGGTGCGAAGAAGCTTCGCTCGGGGCTTGCCGAGAACACGGTCTCGAACTGTTCGTTCAGGTGTGCTGAATCAAATGAAAGCATACGACTCCATCCCTTTCTTTGCTCATGCCGGGCGGATGACCAGGCAATATGCGTCATAGTCCTGTTGTTGTGTGAGTGTGAGGCCTTGTTCCATCAAATAGCGTCCGCTCACGCGTCGGTCGTCGTAAACGTAGACGCGCTCCGGGTCGAGCCCGGCGAGTTTGACGCGCAATCGGTTCTTGCCGTAATGACGGCGGTCGGCGTTGACGAGGACGACATAGTCCTCACCGTCCGTGTAACCCATCGCATGCACCCCGTCCGTCTTGAGCGAGGCGAGGCGATAGCTCGTGCCGTGCTGGACGAGCGGGCGGATCGACTTGTACGTCTCGATCCATTGTGCCGCCTCAACAAGCTCGTCCTTGCTCCATTCGAGCAGGTTGCCGCCGATGCCGAGCGTGCCCTGCATGGCGCTGACGAACCTAAACCTGAGCGGGAGCGAGCGGCCGTTCAACCAGTTCGGCGCGTCCGTCACCCAGCAGCTCATCATCTTGGCATTATAGGCGTACGAGAAGCCTTCTTGGATCTCGAGCCGGTCGAGCGCATCGGTATTGTCGCTTGTCCAGACTTGTTCGACGCGCGTCAGCACACCGAGGTCGATCCGTCCCCCACCGCCAGCGCATGACTCGAAAGCGACGTCCGGATGTTTTGCCCGGAGCGTATCGAGAATGCGATAGACGGCTTCCGTGTGGCGGAGCCACAGCTCTTTCGCGTCGCGTAACTGCGGACTATCCGGTTCCGAGAAGGCGCGGTTCATGTCCCACTTGATATAGCGGATCGCATGCTTCGACAGTAGCTCGTCCAATAGACCGGTCACGTGCGCCTCGACTTCCGAGAGCGCCAAGTTCAACACGAACTGGTTGCGCGACGTCGTCGATGGGCGGCCGCCCGTCTGGTAAATCCAATCGGGATGCGCCCGGTACAAATCCGAATCCGGGTTGACCATCTCCGGTTCGACCCAGAGGCCGAACTGGAGGCCTTTGTCCTCGACGTAACGGATGAGCGGCTCGAGCCCGTTCGGGAACTTCGTCGTGTTGACGTGCCAGTCCCCGAGACCGGCCGCGTCCGAGTTCCGTTCGCCAAACCAGCCGTCATCGACGACGAACAATTCGCAGCCGATATTTGCCGCCTCATCGACGAGGCGTTTCTGCCCGTCCTCGCTGACGTCGAAATATGTCGCCTCCCACGAGTTATACAAGACAGGGCGGAGCGTCTCGCGCGTCCGTTCCGGCATGATGACGTCGCGCTCGAAATCGTGCGCGTTCCGGCTCATGCCGCCAAAACCCTGTTGCGTATAACCGATATAGCCAGTCGGTGTCGTGAACGATTCACCCGCTTCAAGTCTCTTCGCGAAGTCGAACGAGTTGAGCCCTCCCGTCACTTGCGTGGAACCGAACTGATCGCGTTCGAAGTGGATCGCCCAGTTACCAGAGTGACCGAGGAAGCCGTAAATGACCTCACCGTTTTCTTCCGTCGCCGATTGATCGAGGGCGAACCACGGGTTGCTTTGGTGGCTCGTCAGACCGCGGCGGCTCTCGATCGTCTTCTTGCCTGGGAGCAAGTCGCCTTGCTGGAGCTGGAACTCGCTCGTCCACGCGCCACTGAAATGACTGAGGCGAAGCTTGCGTTCCGTCAAGCCGAGGCTGAACGACTGTGCGCTCTCGAGCGTCACCGTCTCGCCTGTCTGAATCGTCATCTTGCGTTCGATAATGTCATACGCCGCATATACCGTGAAGTGGAGCGTCACGGTCAACTGTTGAATCGAATCGACCAAGTCGATCTCGAGCGTGTCGCCATCGATGCGGGCATCGTGGAACGTGAAGGCGTGCAGCCGTTCACGCTCCGTACGGCTCTTCAACGTCGGCTCCGTATAGACGAGGTCGCCGAACGAGGCGAACTCGTACGCGGCGACGCCTTCTGGTGTCTCGAATGAAGAGTGTAAGATGCGTGCGTCCGGCAGCTCAGTGTAATCGGCTTTATGAAGCCGACCACCGAGGTATTGATGGACGAGGCGTCCCCGTGCGTCAATATCGAACACGTAGGCGAGGTTCGTCCCTTCTAATACAAAGCGGTTGTCGAAGCGGTAGATCATGCTCCCACCTCCTGCTTTAAGATGACGACGTCGAGCGGGTTCAACGTGAGCTCACCTGAGACCGCGTCCCCGTCAAGCGTCTGCCAATCTCCTGACAAGTCGACCGTCGACGTCACGTCCGTCGAATGGTTCATGTAGAAGCGGATGACGTAACCGTCGCCGTGGCGATCGACTTTCTCGACGTCTTCCGGGAGACGGTTCGCATCGATGCCGGCGCGGATGAGCGCCTCGTTGTAAATCGTATCGAGCATCGCATCGTCGACCGATGAGCCGATGTACGTCACGTCACCTTTGTACGTGTGACGTGTGACAGCGGCTGTCCCTTTATAGAACGCCTGCTCATACGTCGCCAGCACGTCGGCGCCTTTCGGCGTGATCAAATCGCACCAGATGTTCGCCTCGGACACATAGTCACCGAGTCTGACTTGGTTCGACTGGACCGCTTGTAAGCTCTCGTACTCATCGATCTCGATGCCGGCGTATTTCGCGAACTTGCCTGGGAGCGTATCGAAGTGACAGCGGTTGATTGGGTCTTTGACGCCCGTCCGGTACGTGAAGATGACGTGGCCGCCGTTCTCGATATAGTCGATGAGTGACGCATCGAACGTGTCATTTCCGAGGAAATAGAGCGGCACGACGACGAGTTTATAGCGGTCGAGTGCGTCGCCTGGGAAGACGATATCCGTGTTGACACCTTGGCGGACGGCCGCCCCGTAAAAGCGGACGAACTCTTGCTTGAAGTTGAACGCGTCCGAGTGCGGCTGATGCGTCCACGCCCATAGGTTCTCTTGGTCGAAGTAGACGGCGACGTCGGCCTTATATTCAGCCGCGTTGATCATATCGCCATGCGTCGAGAGCTCTTTCATGACGCCTTGCACTTCATCGAACTTCCGTTTCGGCTTGCCGTCGTGATCGATGATGCCGTGGCAGAACTCCTCGGTCCCGAAATGAGCGGCCCGGAAGCGGAAATAAACGATGGCTTCGCCGCCGCGCGCGACGGCTTGATGCGTCCACAGGCGGATATGGCCCGGTCGCGGCAAGTAGCCGATCCGGCTCCAACCTTGCGCACCACTGAGCTGCTCCATCACCCAGAAGCCTTTGCCTTGTTTCGATGAGCGGCATAAGTCATGGTCATGTGCCGTCTTCTCGAAACGGTTCGGCTCCGGCAACCCGCCCCAGACCGGGTAGTTGTCGAACGAGACATAGTCGAGGTCTTGGGCCATCTGTTGCTGGTTGATCGCCATGTCGCTATAGACGAGATTATGTGTGATGAACGCGTCGTCATGGATGAGCGGCCGGAGCGTGTCGACTTGGAGCTTGTTGAACGAACGGTACGCGTCCGAGCAGAAGCGGTCGAAGTCGACGAGGAGCGACGGGTTGTGCTCTTGGAACACGGTGCGAGGGACCGGAATCTGACTCCATGCCGAGTATGTATGGCTCCAGAAGACGGTCCCCCAGGCCGCGTTCAACGCGTCGAGCGTCTCATAGCGGTCTTGTAGCCAGGCATGGAACGCGACTTGGTCGACGTCTCCGTACGAGCGGTCCGATTTCTCGTGGCCGTACTCGTTGTCGGTCTGCCAACCGATGACGGCCGGATGCTTCCCGTAACGCTCCGCCATCTTGCGCGTGATGCGCTCGCAATACTCTCGGTACACTGGGCTGTTGACCGTATAGTGGCGGCGGGCGCCGAAACTGATGCGGACCCCGTCCGCCGTCACCGGCAAGATGTCCGGATGTTTCTCAATCAACCAGGCCGGTGGCGTCGCCGTCGGCGTGCCGAGGATGACGTCGAAGTCCTTGCCGAACGTGTCGACGACCTCGTCCCAAAACGAGAAATCGAACTCGCCGTCGGCCGGCTCCATCATCGTCCACGCGAACTCCGCCATCCGGATCACGTTGACACCGAGCTCTTTCATCAAGCGGACGTCCTCGTCCCACAGAGCGCGGTCCGTCTGTTCTGGGTAATAATCTACTCCTACATACATTTGATTCACCTCAATCGATTATTTGACCGCTCCCGAAGTCATGCCTTTCTGTAAGAAGCGTTGGAAGAAGATATAGAACACCATCGTCGGCAAGCTGATTAACACGAGCGAGGCGTATAGTTTACCTGGGTCACCACCGAGCGCTTCCGTGAAGAACGTCGGGGCCATCGTCACCGTCTGATAGGCCGGGTCCGTCATGAACGTGAGGACCATCAAGTACTCGTTCCACGAGTTGAGGAACGCGTAGATCGTCGCCGTCGCAAGTGCCGGCTTGGCGAGCGGCATCATGATCTTATAGAAGATTTGGAACGTCGTCGCCCCGTCGATATGGGCTGCTTCCATCAACTCGTTCGGCAGCTCGTCGAAGTAGCTCTTGATGAGCATCAGACCGAACGGGAGGAAGAACGCCACCTCGGCGCCGATCAATCCCCAGTAGCTGTTCAAGCCGTCAAGGTTGCGCAACGTGAAGAAGAGCGGGACGATGAGCGACGCGACCGGCAACATGAGCCCGGCCAAGACGAGGTTGAAGAGTAACCGTTTCCCCGCGAACTCGAGCTTTGAGAAGCCGAATGCCGCGAAGGCGAGGAACGAGATCGAGATGATGATCATAAAGAACGCGACGATAAAACTGTTGAAGACAAACTGAGGGAAGTTCGGGTTCTGTAACGTCGCGATATAGTTACTGAAGCCGTTGACCCGTAAACTCTCTTTGAACATGACGAAGATTGGGAACAACCAAATGATCGCCATGAGTGACAAGCCGAGATTGGTGAGCCATCTTCCTTTTTTCGTTTGGATTTCCATGGGTATCCCTCCTCAGTCCATTTTCTTCTGTACGCGTGTCTGGAAGTACGTGATGCTGAGCGCGATGATCAGCAAGATGATGGCGACGGCACTGGCGTAGCCGACCTCTTGGTGCAACATCGATTTGCGGAACAGGTACGTCGAGATGACCTCGGTCGAGTTACCCGGTCCGCCTTGCGTCGAGATCCAGACGATATCGAACGTCTTCAGTCCGCCGATGACCCCGAGGATCGTCAGCGTGAACGTCGTCCCTTTCAAGTTCGGGAACACGACGCTCCAGAGCGTGCGCCAGAAACCGGCGCCGTCGATGTTGGCCGCCTCGAACACTTCACGCTCGATGGCCAGCATCGCCATGTAGTACATGATCATCGACGAACCCGTCCATTGGAAGATGTTGATCAAGATGATGGCGTACAAGGCGACATCCTGGTCGCCGAGCCAGTTCTGTTCGAACGCACCGAGACCGACCACGCGGAGGAACTCGTTGATGTAGCCGAACTGGAAGTCGAAGATTTGCGAGAACGCGGCACCCAATACGACCGGGCTCAACACGACCGGGAAGAAGAACACCGACTTGAAGAACGTGCGGCCGACGCCTTTCGTGTGGAGCAGGTACGCCAAGACGAGCCCGAGACCGGCTTGAATCGTCACGGTCAAGACGGTGAAGATGCCCGTGTTCTTGAGCGCGTTATAAAATTCCGGGTCACTGAACATGCGGCCGAAGTTCTCAAAGCCGATGTACGTCTTCTCGAATGAGATGCCGTCCCATGAGAACAGCGAGTGATAGGCATTATAGAAGATGCCGTAATAGATGAAGGCGATGACGAACAGGACGGTCGGGGCGACGAACGCCCAGCCGACCAAGTTCTTTTTCATCCGTTCTTTCTTTTTCGTCGAATCCGGCCGTTTCGGCGGGACCGCCGACAGCTTCGGCTGTTCTTCCGGTAACTCGGTTGCGTGTTGCATAAGGTTCCCTCACTTTCCTATCAAAAAATCGAGCGCCAGTCAGGCTGGCCACTGGCGCTCGTTCGATTATTTACCTTGATCAGCGATGGCTTGGATGCGCGCGAGCGCTTCTTTCGCGTCTTGACCGCCGGCGATGTTTTGAAGTTCTTTGCCGAGCGTGTCGTATACTTTCGGGTCACGGATACCGCGGCCCGCGACGGCGTTCTTCACCGTCTCGTTCAAGATTTTGTACGACTCGCGTTCCACGTCAGACGTGAATTTGTCCTCGTACGCGACTTCGATGTCCTTGACGGCCGGAGCCATCTCGAACTTCTCCATGTAGAGCGCTTGGCCTTCGCCTTGCGTCATGTAGGCGATGAAGGCGGCCGCGCCGTCTTGTTGTTTCGACTCTTTGTTGACGCCGAGCGCCATGTCGATCGAGGCGATGACCGGTTGTTCTGTACCGCCCGCGAGGTTCGGGAGCGGGACGAAACCGATCTCGTCTTCGAAGTTGTTCCACTTGTCACGCTTCTCGACCGTCGTCATCGAGTGGGCTTCCCATGAGCCGATGACCCACATCGCCGCTTTCTTGTCGAAGAAGTTGTTCATGCCGTCCATGTATGTCGCAAGACCCAAAGCGCCTTCTTGGAACACTTTGTCTTCGAACAGTTGCTGCCAAAGTTCAGCCGTCTCGACCATCTCTTTGTCCGTCCACTTCGCCTCACCCGCGACTACTTTTTGGATGTACCCTGGTGCGACCTGGTGGCTCAAGACGTTGAAGACGTCGGTGCCGACCCAGGCGTCTTTCGCGCCGAGCTGCATCGGGATGACCTTGTCGCCCGAGGCGTTGATTTTGTCAATCGCCGCAATCGTCTCGTCGTATGTCTTCGGCGGTGTCACACCGTATTTGTCGAGCATCGTCTTGTTGTACATGAGGTACGCCTGACCTGTGAACCCGACCGGAACCGCCATCTGTTCGCCGTCGACCGTCGTCTGTTCGACGCCGAGCTCGATCAACTTCTCTTTCCAGCCCGCGCCGGCCGCTTTGTCCATGTAGTCTTTCGCCGGGACGAGGCGGTCCTTGTATTGCGGGATCATCGGTTCCTTGAGGCCGATGACATCCGGGCCGTCGCCGCCGAGCATGGCGACTTGGAGCTGCTGTTCATAGTCCTCGAGACGTTTGAACTTGACGACGTAGTCGTCTTGCGACTCGTTGAACGCCTTGGCCATGGCTTCCCCGACCTCTGGTTGTGGCGCCCAGCCCCACCAGTTGATGACCGGCTTGCCGTCTTCCGTCGTCGCGGCCGCCTCTTCCTTGCCGCCGCAAGCAGCGAGCAGTGATGACAAGACGAGTACCGATGATGCGAGTGCGATTGTCGTTTTCTTCATGTTCATTCTCCTTTGAATGTTATGCGACCAGCTTGAGGCAAAGCTCCCGAATCAAGTGGTCTGGCATCGGTTGATCTCCGAGCCGGGTGAGTGTGTATGCGATCAATTCCAAATCAAACTGCCAATGGTCGTCTATGTACGATCCGACGACGTACAGGTCGGCCCCGAACGGCAGCGCGTCCTGTTGCTTCAACCGCCATAGAAGCATCTCGAACAGTCCGTCGAAGTCGTTCGTGCGCGCCTCGTTCAAGTCTGAGACGCGGAACAGGCGGATGTCGCGGGCCTCTTCGTCGTAAAGCCGGAAGATGCCGTCCCGCCGTGAGCGGGTGACGACGACACCGTCCGCTTTTGAGAACGCTTCCAATTCATTAAACGTTGAACCGTCCCGTGTGAACAGCCGTGTGGCCCCGTAGCGACCGAATATGTCGTGAAACTTGTCTTTCAGAAATGGTGTCTCTATGTCCATGTCTACCCCTCCACTTTCCCGTTTGAGAGTGTCACCCCTTACTTAGTAAATTAAATTTATTATCTAACTACAAACAGACTATAGCACATCCTTTTTAGACTTGTAAACGGTTTCATATAAATTATTTTTCGACACAAAAAAATCGCCCTCGAGGTGAGAGCGATTGAATCATTGGATTTCGCCGAACAGTTGGTTCGTGATCAAGGCGGCCGCACCGAGCGCGCCATGGTTCGCATTCCACGGGACGACACGGATATCCGTCTGGCGGGCGTCCATCGTCAGCGCCGTCTGGGCGACCCGCTCCTGGATGTTGGCGACGACGTTCGGCGCGTAGTTGAAGAGCGGCCCCCCGAGCAGGATTCGGTTCGGGTTTAGCAAGTGAATCATGTTGAGCGTCGCGATGCCGATATACTCCCCGGCCCGCTCATATAACTGCTGGATGTCGGCGTTCGTGCCGACCACGTCCCGCAAATCGTTCAAGTTGAGTTCGTGGTTCAGCTGCCGGGCCTCGTTCAAGATGGCCCGCTCCCCGGCGACCGCCTCTAAACAGCCGCGGTTGCCGCACGAGCAGATCGGCCCGTCGAGCATGATGCGCATATGGCCGATTTCACCGGCGATATGGTGTTCCCCGTCAATTAGTTCTCCACCGTGGACGTAGGCACCCCCGATCCCGTAACCCGCGTAGACGTAGAAGAACTCGTCGATGCCGATCGCCTCGCCGAAATAGAGCTCGCCTAAAGCGAGCGTCCGCACGTCGTTCTCGACGAAGACGTTCTGGTTCAGGCGTTGTTCGAGTTCTTGTTTGAGCGGGATGTCATGCAAGTGGAAGCGCGGCGCGAACAGGACGATCCCGTTCCCCGCCTCGACCATCCCGTGGACGGACACCCCGAGCCCGATGACGTCGCCTCGGGCCTTGGCGGCCAGTTCTATGTACAGCGTCACAATCGCCTCGATGAACTCCTCGTTCGTATCGAACCGCTCGTCATGCCACGCCTCACCTAACATCTCCCCATGGATGTTCGTGACGACGCCGTGCAACCGCCGCTGCGTCGCATCGATGCCGATGACGAAACGGTCACTGGCCGCGAGTTCAAGCATGATCGGCCGTCGTCCCCCGCTCGAGACGCCGAGTTCGCGCTCGTTGATCAGCCCTTCTTCTTTCAGTTCGTTGACGATGTTCGAGATCGTCGGCTTCGTCAAACTCGTCGCCTTGGCGAGCTCGACCCGGGACACCGGCTGATGGAGCCGGATGAGCCGGAGGATGAGCGAGCGGTTATACGTCCGCATCCATTTCGAGTTCCGTGGTGTCGTCTTCCCCATAACTGTTCCACCCATTTCTTTGCTTTTTTCTTAGTATAGCATGTCGGGGAAAGCGGTCAGGGGTTGGCTGAAAAAAACTGACAACTCAATTCTTTAGCCGTTGCCTAAAAAAATGGGATGATCAACCTTGCCCGGCTGATCATCCCACGAACTTCTCCGGTTAATACTACACGGACTCCATCACGCTATATGTCTACCCTCACAAGGAAGGAAACGCTATTCCCCCCTTTTCAGTCGTTGTTCTATCGTTGTCTCACGCCTCTGTCACCTTACGCCCTATGTTATCGGAGATATCCCCGGGCTTATGTGTGATAAGGGCAATGGTTAGACGGGGGGAATAGCGTTTATACTCGGTCTAACCTAGGAATTACACAGAGCGCTCGGAAGAGAATCGACGATGAAAACAATTGATGACCAAATCCATGAGTGGGAGCCGATGATCCATTACGTCGTCCGACACTTGAACATCCATCCGAATGAACAAGACGATTGTATCCAAATCGCACGTATCGCCTTGTGGGAAGCTTTGAATCGAGGTTGTACGTTATCGAAGACTTACTGCTTTCAAAGAGTCCGCGGGGCTATCTTGAATCACCAGCAAAAGAACGCCCGGCACTTGAAGCATGAGATTGCGGCCGAACAGCTGCCCGAACAGTGTATGACGTCCGAGCGACATCTCTTCGACTGGCTCGATGAACAACGACTGAAATTGTCACCCCGTCACTTCGAACTTCTCTGTCACCTGATTGATGGGACCGAACAGACGCTGGCCTATTCCGCAAGTCGATTGCGAGCTTACAAGGCGGACGTTCAACGTGAACTGCGAGAAGATATTTATTCGAAGGAGTGAACAACATGGAACACATGACAATCAAAGAGGCCATCTCCATTTATTTAGAGGACGTGGAATTCAGACAACGTAAATCACAAGACACTGTGAAAACGTACCGGAACACCCTGCGCCGATTCGAGCTCATGATGGACGAGTCGAACGTAACATTATTAAAAGACGTGGACGAAACCGCCCACGCCTATGCGTATCGAGATGAATTGGTGGACTGTGAGCGAGCGTTCAACACAATCAAGAAATATGTAAGCGTGCTCAAGACGTTCATGGCCTACTCAGTTCACAAAGGCTGGATTACCAAGAACCCGTTTGCACTCGTTAAAATATCCGGTGCCGAGGCGAGAAGGCAATCGATGATCCTCAGCCGCGAACAGTTGCATCAAATCTTGTATCATGCACACAATGCGACACTCTATAACATTTATATGATTGGTTGCGATGCCGGTTTCCGAATCAGTGAGACGCTAAATTTAACAATTGAAGATGTCGCGTTTGATACGAACGAGCTTGTCATCCGGCACGGGAAGGGCAACAAGATGCGGGAAGTACCGATGAGTGATCGTCTACGTGACGCACTGCTGCGTTATATTGAATGCGAGCGACCAAAGACCGATACAGATTCCCCTTACTTGTTCATCATGCCACGCGGCACGAAAGTTCGTGCGAACTACGTGAACGAGTATCTGCAGAAAGTCTCGAACGAACAGCTTGGCTTTGGGATTACAAGCCATATCCTTCGACATAGCTTTGCGACGGAGCTGCATAACGCAGGCGTCAACATCACTAAAATCAGCCGCTTGCTTGGTCACGCTTCGACCGAGACAACGGAGTTGTATCTGCATATCTCAAAGGAACAAAATCAAGAGACGATTGAAGTTCTTAATCGGAAGAACAGACAGACAAGTCAAAAAAAGTAATATTTGTTTAAGTTAAGTATAATAAAGCCCAGATGTTGTGTAATCAACACTAGTAAAATAACTCTTCCTCGCTTTTGATGATGTTCACTTTTAGGAGTTAACCTACTCACAGAATAGAAGATGATTGTATTAAATGAGCTTCTTACAAAACTAGAAGTGGTCACAGTAAGTCGATATAATGAAGTATATCAGTTCATCTGTCATGAAAAATGGTCGTTTTTACCTGTCCACCGTGTATAAAAATTCATACTGTGTCATCATTAATATATCGGGAAGTTGAAAAACAAGTATATATTCGGAGTTATTGTGCGATTGTTGGTTCAGGAATGCAACTCTATCTATGACGAATCTTACTGTCCTCAAGCATCTTTACGGAAGACTTCCTTACCTGTGCCGTCCAAAATCTAGTAAAACGATTTGTCGGAATGTAACGGATCCATCGAGTTTCGGGCACCCCTCCATTTAGCCAATGAGACGATTCATAAGGTTGATGCCATGGGTGCTTGTCTTAATTTGGTTTTTATAGTCAGTTGGTAAGCAGAATGAAAATGGAGAACGAATGAATGAGTCGACGTAATCTTCAAAATTGATTTTTTTAAAATACGCCTCCAAGCGTTTCAGTTGCTTAGTCATTAGCCGCAAACATGACTTTGAAACTTAAAAACGAATTCAAACCAAGAACACGTCCAACAAACTCGCCTACTTTATACAACGGGTTCGATTATCACCACGTTGGTATGAAGTAGGCGACTGCCTATTATTTACGGACGCGACAACGACGTTGATTAAGAAATTCACTCCGATTTTGAAGGTACGTGAAATTACATTGGATGCTTTGCCGCTAGTCATCAACAGCTTATATGAGGCCGTGACCGTGGATTAAAGCTTTATAACGATGGAAAACTTGTCAATCTCAATATACTGCTTCGAGAATACGTGAACGTCCATTTTGAAGTTATTATCTAAATTAATAAAAAAATGTTGAATCCGCTTGTGATAAAAGGTAGAATCTTGAAGTTGACAACAATTAACGCAAAATATTTTGTATAAAAAAGGAATTAAATCAAGTAATATCAAATAATTTTTAATATTTTTGGTAGTTTACGGTAATATCCTGAGGTTTTTAATGATGATTATCCAATCATCTGTCCAACAATCTATTCATTTCATATTCCATATGTGAACAATAGCTTAGATGTCGTCCTATTTGTTGCGTTTATATTTAGCGTTTATTTAATTGCAACTATTATACTAGGTAGTGTTTTTATACCAATATGCAGTCTAATAAACCATTCAATAAACAATCGAAAATCCGTAGGAAACTGGCGCAAGACCATACTTTAAAAGCAGGAGCGTGAAACTAGAATGAGTTTAAAAACTTCTACAATATATAGAGCTGTAGGAAGAATAAATAGGAACTTAATAATTAATAGATTTAACCGTAAAAGAATAAAGAATGATGATTTTTCAATAATCTCGAATAACTGTACAGGGGCTTTAATAACACATGATTTGGGAAAAAAATTTTTGAGCCCTACAGTCAATCTATTTATGTATACAGAGGATTTCGTGAAATTTGTTTCAAATCTAGACTATTATCTTACTCAAGAAATTGAAGAAGTAAAAACAACAACGTTTGATTATCCAATCGGAAAATTGTGCGACTTGGAAATCCATTTCATGCACTACGCGAGTATTGAAGAAGCAATAATGAAATGGAACGATCGCAAAGGACGAATTAATTATGACAATCTATTCATCATGATGACGGAAAATGACGAATGCCCAGATGCGATTATTAGAGAATATGACTCATTGCCTTACAAAAATAAGGTTTTACTCACCAATAAAAAGCGCGAGGAAATCAATTCAACATTTTTGGTAAAAGGATTTGAAGATGAAAAACTCATAGGGGACTTGTCGTTATACAAAAATATATTCGGTCAGAAGTTATATGATTGTTTTGATTATGTCAGCTGGTTGAATCAAAATAAATAAAAAAATATTTTTTACGCGTGAACTCCTCCCCGTCAAGTAGACAGGGCAAATAATGAAAACCAGCCTAAACGGCTTGAGCCCTGTATTCGACAGGGCTCAAGCCGTTTAGTCGTTTCTGGAGACGATCGTGGTTATAGAACGATATGTAGGTCTCGATGGCCGATGTGAGTTCGCTATAGGCCAGGAACTCACGCAAGTAGTACATCTCCACTTTCAAGGTACCCCAAAAACTCTCGATCGGGGCGTTGTCGATGCAACGCCCGACGCGGGACATGCTGCGGGTCATTCCCGCGTCTTCCACCACGCGTTTAAACCCTCTCGAAGTATATTGGAACCCTCGGTCACTATGGATCATCGGACTCGCTCCTGTACGGAGCCCCGCGATGGCTGGCATCATCGTATGGAACACGAGCCCGTTGTTGCTGGACCTCCCGATACGATAGGCGACGATCGAGCCGTCATACAGGTCGATGATTGCGCTCAGATACGCCTTCTTCCCGGCACCATACTTGAACTCAGTGACGTCGGTGCACCATTTCTCGTCCGGCCGGGACGCACGGAATTCGCGGTTCATCAGGTTCTCAGCCACATGCTGTGGCGTCGACTTTTTATGTCTCTTCCGCTTCCGGCGGATGATCGATTGGATCCCATGGATATGCATCAAGCTATAGATCCGCTTTTCATTGAACGTGGACAGGCTCTGTTACCGGCGCAGCCGATTGATTGTCATCGTGATCCGACGGTACCCGTATGTGCCGTTCGCCTGGTCATAGATTTGCCGGATACGGCGTTTCAGCTTCTCTTCTTCACTTAGTTCGTCCTCGGGCTTCGTACGCCCACGGCGGTCTAGGAGCGCTTCTGCCCCGTTCGTATCATACTTCTTAGTCCAGCCATAGACCTGGGCATAGGACACCTGATATTGTTCCGCGGTCTGCTGGTAGTTGCGACCATTCTCCAAACAGTATTTCACGATCTCAAAGCGCTCTTCAAATGTAGTTTT
>NZ_JACSLR010000021.1:0-32769 GCF_018618255.1 Exiguobacterium sp. s56
TAAAAAGGAGAAGAGGCCACCTGGCGCGAACGAGTCGCGCCAGGTGGCCTCTTTCTTATAAATCTACTGAGTTATGTCCCAGCCTCTTTGTGCAGTATCGGACTTTTTGAAATCCGCCAGTAACCCTTCCGTGAGTTGCCCCATTCATGGGCCTTCCCTTTCGGGATGCCCAGTCCGGTGAGCTTTCTCACTTTTGTGCTCGGCTTCTTCCAACTCTTCCACACGCACATGCGTAGCCTTCTTCGAATCCACGACTCGAGGGTCTTGAACACACTCGGTGTGTCTGCCAACGCAAAGTATCCGCACCATCCCATCAGGTATTGGTTCAGCTTTTGGATACGGACCTCCATCGAGTATGGTCTCTTTCGCGATGTGATGTCGCGGATTTTATCTTTCATCCGGTTCACACTGGCTTTGGCAATCCGTATTTTCGGTTCTCTGTGCTTCGTGAAGCTGAACCCAAGGAACTTTCGTCTCCATGGGCGGTCTACGGCGGACTTGTTGCCGTTCACTTTCAGCTTCAGCTTCCCTTCGATATAGGAGGTCACCGACCTCATGACCCGATTTCCCGCTTTTGGTGTTTTCACATAGATGTTGCAGTCATCGGCGTAGCGGACGAACTGATGTCCACGCTTCTCGAGTTCCTTGTCCAGTTCGTCTAGGACGATGTTCGAGAGCAGTGGGCTGAGTGGGCCTCCTTGCGGAGTGCCTTCCTCGTTGTCCGTCACGACTCCGTTTATCATGATTCCGGTTTTCAGATACTTGTGGATGAGCTTGAGCAGACACTTGTCCTCGATTCGCTTCGCCAGAAGCCCCATGAGCTTGTCATGGTTCACCCGGTCGAAGAATTTCTCCAGGTCGATATCGACCACCCAGCGATTTCCCTCTGCGATGTACCCTTTTGCTTTCTTGACCGCCCCGTGGGCACTCCGATTCGGTCGGAATCCATAGCTGTGGTCAGAGAACGTGGGGTCGTAGATAGACGACAACACCTGGGCGATCGCCTGTTGAATGAAGCGATCCATCACGGTAGGGATGCCGAGCAGTCGCACACCGCCGTCAGGTTTCGGGATTTCGACCCTGCGGACCGGTTGCGGCTGGTAGGTTCCCGACAGAAGCTCCACCTTCATGGTGTCCCAGTGTTCGATGACATGCGCTCGCAGGTTTTGTACGGGCATTCCGTCGACACCGTGGCTTCCTTTGTTCCGAACCACTCGGTTCAGGGCACGTATTAAATTTTCCCGTGACAGAATCTGTTCCATTAACATTCGTTATGCCTCTTTCCGTGAACAACGCTTCTTCTTTATCCAGTCCCTGCTCCACCCTCTTGATGTCCCCAGTGGAATTCACCACGTCCTCCATTCAAGCAAGCCCTGACGGGTTGTCTGTGTTCATCACAGCGACTGCCTGCCAAGATGTTGTTCTCTCTTAATTGTTCGGCCCTTCCCACTCGTCTCGAGACAAGGTGGTACTATGGCCTCTGCTGACTTCTGATTGTTCAGCCGCCCATCACTGGGCGGGTTACCAAGGGTACTTGGCGTTCCAATCAGAGCTCCCCGGGTAAGGACGCAATCTTTCCCTCCATCTATCTGCTCCATTTACTGCATGCGACCTTCGGCAGAAAGGGCTTTGCCTTGTTCAGCAGGCTCACCCAGTCGCACATAGCCTCGTATGAAGTTCGTGTACCTCAGACCGGAGGTTTGCCGCCCGCTTCCTTCAGATTCCACGTCGCCGTGGACACCCTTGCGCTTGGCTAACTATTACTTCTGCCTTCACAGTTCGGGACTTGCACCCTATAGATTACGCCCATGCCGGGCACACTGAAAAACCGCAGACCAACGCTGGTCTGCGGTTTTTGTATTCTCTATTCCTAAACATTTTTAAGCACGGGCAAGTACGGCCGATGGACCGAAGAACTCATAACGGGCTTGTGGAATCGTTTGGACGACCGTCTCCATCATCGCGGTCGGACCGCACGTGTAGACGTCGTGTCCCTCGACATCAAGTGCTTCGAGTTGTGTCGCACTCATGCAGCCTGATACGTCATCGACGTGTGTGATGAGCTGGAGACCAGCGTTCACGAGTTCATCGAGCTCTTCACCGAGCGGACGGAGGTTCGTGCTGCGAACCGCGTGCAATAACGTGACTGAACGCCCTTGGCCGAGTGCCGTTTTCGCCATGTTGAAGAGCGGTGTGATGCCGATGCCGCCAGCGACGAGTGTGAGCGGACGATCTGTCTCTTCGAGGACAAATTCGCCAGCTGGGGCACTCACTGGAATTTCCGTGCCGACCGTCTGCTCGTGGAGCCAGTTTGAGACGAGACCTTCCGCCTTCGGAGCGATCCAGTAACCGTCTTCTGTCGTCTCGACGACGCTATATTGACGATGGTGCAAGATGTCTTCCCCAGCGATACGGGCTTGGACCGAGATGTATTGACCTGGGATGGCCGTCCCGACGACGCCATCGTTCGCTTTGATCCGGAATCGTTTCACTTCCGGCGTGTCTTCGATCACTTCAGCGACCGTGAACGGTTTGAAACCGATCCATGGCGCATCGGCATACATCTGTTTCTCGAGTGAGATGAAGACGTCGGCGATGACACCATATGCTTTCGCCCACGCGTCAATGATGTCCGGCGTGGCTGCTTCACCGAGCACGTCTTGAATCGCGCCGAGTAAGTTCTCGCCGACAATCGGATAATGTTCCGGACGGATGTTCAAGCTCTTATGTTTATGAAGCGCCGGTTGGATGGCTGGAAGAATCGCTTCGAGACGATCGATATGGACGGCTGCCGCGTAGACAGCGTTGGCGAGCGCCTCTGGCTGACGACCGCGTTTTTGGTTCGTATGGTTGAAGAAGTGGCGGACTTCTGGGTTGTTTTCGAACATTCGCTTATAGAAGTGACTCGTGATGGCAACGCCGTGGTCTTTCAAGACCGGTGCGGTTGCTTTGACGATATCCATGGTTTGTTGATCTAACATATTGTTTCCCCCTTTTTGAAAGTACACGTCCATTATGTGAGGTAAGTCACTTCAAAAGCAATATATAAAATACTTGTTTAGATACAAGTTCAAATTTCCGCCTTGAATCCGCCACGCTTTTTTCACATCTTCCATCGTCGCGCTTTCGTCAGATGTCTTGTACAATGAACGGATGAAGAGGTGAAACATCATGCGGCTCACGCAAACGTGCGATTACGCACTCCGAACACTCATGTATAGCGCCACGTTCTCCCATCGTCTCGTGACGATTCAAGAAGTGGCGGACCAATATCAGATTTCAAAGAACCACGTCATGAAAGTCGTCTATGAGCTCGGGAAGCATGGATATCTCGAATCGGTGCGCGGCCGTGGTGGCGGCTTCCGGCTCGCCCGACCGATGGAGGACATCAACGTCGGCGACGTCGTCCGGACGATGGAACCGTTCGAGCTCGTCGAATGCTTCGCGGAAGGACGATGTGTCATCGCACCCGCATGCGACCTGCGGAGCGTCTTGAACGAGGCGATGCTCGCGTTCCTGCACGTGCTCGACCGCTATACGATTGCCGACCTCGTTGCCAACCGGACGAACGAACTGGCCATGTTGCTAGGCATACAAAACCCGACGGACTGAATAGTCCGTCGGGTTTTGTATGTCGGTATGATGTTTGCATGTCATCCCTACCAACGCTTCATAATTTTCTTCACGTATAACTCAGGAGAAGTATATTCCAGGAAATGATATAAACAATTGTTCAAATCAATCTCGAGGCTTTCATCAAGTTCATTCCCGTCCTCATCGTACAACTCGAAGTGTCCATACTTCCAGTCATCATATGCGTCTTGAAGCAAATCGTGATAAGATATCCAATCCCTTCCGAAATTTGAGATGAAAGTCGGTTTCCATTGATTAATATGGATGTTGTGCAACAACTCCTCAAATGGAGACGAGTACCATTCTTTTTCTCCAAGGTTTTTTACGATGGTTTGAAACACTTCCTTCGTCATCGGCTCAACGTCCCCAGAATAGTCATAGCTGACTTTATTGAATTGGTAGGGGTGTGGAAACGACTCTACTGTTTTGACCCATTGATACGGAGGATATTTCTCGATGAGGTCCCCTAACAGTTTAGAAATGACCAAATTGACCTCCTGCTCGTCCAATCGTTTCATCCTCTCACTTATGTTAGCCGTGTAACCAATTATAGCGGTTTCAACTTCGCCTCGATTTCAGCTCGTCGCGGCTCGAGAAACGGCGGCAGCGCCAAGCGTTCCCCGAGTGACTCGACCGGCTCATCGGTCGCAAAGCCCGGCCCGTCCGTCGCGAGTTCCACTAAAATCCCGCTCGGCTCACGGAAATAAATCGATTTGAAATAATAACGGTCGATCAGGCCCGAATGACTGATGCCGAATGAATCGAGCCGCTCGACCCAACGCGCCATCTCGTCGTCATCCTCGACGCGGATCGCGATGTGGTGGACACTGCCTCGTCCTGGACGCTCCGACGGTAAATCTGGACGGTCGACGAGATGAATCTCGGTCGCCACACCCCCGTCCCCCGTCTCGAACACACGAACCGATTGGCCGTTCCGTTCGAACTCGGACGTGAACCGATAACCAAGCACGTCCGTCAGTACCCGCTCCGTCTTCTCAATTCGCCGCACCGTCCACTCGCTAAATCCGAGGCCGAAGACGGCGACGTCTGCCGGCACCGGTCCGTTTTTCCGCGGCGTCCCTGATCCGCCCTCGACGAGACAGAGCCGTTGCCCCTCCTCGTCCTCGAAGTAAAGCGTCGGACGACCGAGCACTTCCTCGACCGGATCATGGAGTACACCGAATTCGAAAAATCGCTCAAGCCAGTACGACAATGCCCCGTCCGGCACCCGAAGCGCTGTCCGCGAGATGCTGCTCGATCCTTTATACGTCTGTCCGAGAAACGGTAGCTCGAAGAACGTTAAATCCGTCCCCGGTGTCCCCGATTCATCTGCGTAAAACAAGTGGTACATCGACGGATCGTCTTGGTTGACCGTCTTTTTGACGAGCCGCATCGCGAGGACTTCTGTATAGAATCGCAAGTTCTTCAACGCGTCCCCCGTCATCGCCGACACGTGATGTTGTCCCATAATCGCCTTCATCCAACTTCTCCCCTTTCGACTTTGATTATATTGTACCATCCACAAATAAGTAAAGTTAGCTTTACATTAAGTAAAGTTTACTTTACACTGAAGATAGAAACAAGAAATGAGGTGGCGGCATGCCATTAATCAATCGCGTCAAAGAGTTGCGGGCCCGGCATCAATTGACCCAAGGCGACTTGGCAGCCAAAGTCGGTGTGACGAGACAGACGATCATCTCGCTCGAAAAAGGGAGCTACACGCCGTCGCTTCTGCTGGCGATGCAAATCGCCCGCGTATTCGAGGAACCGGTCGAATCTATTTTCACAATCGAGGAGGAAACAAATTGAAACACGTCGTCATCCAATCCATCTCCAGCATCATCTTGTACGTCCTGATGGCATTTCTGTTCAGCTCGTTCTTGTCTGACGTGTCGACCGTCATCGAGACCGACCGATTCGAAATTGAGTTTAACTTATTGCCGCTCTTGCTGTTAGTCGGCTTCTTTATCATTTGGACAATCTATTCGTTCAAGACACGCCCGAACCAAAACTTAAGCTTTGGCCAATGGTCGGTCCGGATGACAGAATTTAGCGAAGTCGACGAACGCGAGCAGATCATCACGGCGAAAGCGACGAAAGCCGCCTACGTCTCGTTCGGGATTACTGTGCCGCTCCTCATGGCGTCATTCATGTTTTATCCGCTGTTCGAGAACGCGCTCCCCGCTTATCCGATTTACGCACTCGCCTCGACACTGATCATCTCGACACTCGTTTATATGACGACTTGGATCCGCGCCTATACCCATTAAGGAATTCACATCGAATTCCTTTTTTTGTGTCGATTTTTCGTCGAGTCGTTCCCTACGATTGCGAATTCAGTCACGTCGTGCTTATATATAACTAAACGGTTATATACTAAATGTATTGAAGGGGTCTTTCATCGTGAAAACCATCGATTTGACGACCGGTCAGGTTCAACGCGTCATCGTGGCGCTCGCCCTCCCGCTCGTCGGCAGTTCGCTTTTACAGTTCACGTATAGTCTCGTCGATATGTTCTGGGTCGGTGCGCTCGGTAGCGACGCCGTCGCCAGCATCGGCGCGGCCAGCTTTTATATCATGCTCGGTCAGGCGATTCAATCCCTTATCGTCGTCGGCGCCGGCATCAAAGTGTCGCAAGCCGTCGGACGACGAGATCAGGCGTTGATTCAGCGCTACATCCGGGCCGGGAGGCGGATGAACCTCGGCCTCGGCCTGTTATTTGCCGTCCTCCTCGCCGGGTTCGGCCAGACGCTCATCGGATTTTTGAACATGGACGCCCCACCTGTCGAACGATTGGCGTACAGTTACTTGCTCGTCAGTGCCCCGATGCTCGTCTTCTCGTTTGCCAACCTATTCTATGCCCGTCTGTTTAGCGCTTACGGCAATACGACGACAGCAATGCGCATCAACGCGACCGGGGTCACTCTCAATATGATCCTGTCGCCGCTCTTCATCTATCCACTCGGACTCGGGGTCGTCGGTGCCGGTCTCGCGACGCTCGTCGCGAACGTTGTCATGTTCGGCTTCTTCTGGCACCGAGCCCGCCTCTTGTTCGACTGGGAGGAGACGGTCGAACCAAATCGCACGGACTATACAGAGATTCTTCGCCTTGGTTTCCCGATGGCGACGCAACGTGTCTTGTTCACCGTCATCAGCATCTTCCTCGCCCGGATGATTGGTTCGTACGGGACAGAGGCAATCGCAGCCCAGCGTATCGGATTACAAATCGAATCGATCGCCTATATGATGATCGGCGGACTGAACGGGGCCATCGCGAGTTATACGGGGCAAAATCTCGGCGCCCGCAAAGTGGACCGGGTCCATGAAGGCTACCGGGTGACGACGCGTCTCGGTATCCTGTATACCGGGCTGATCACCCTCGTCTTTCTGTTCGTTCCGGACGTCCTCATCGGGCTATTCGTCGATGACCCGACAACGATTGACATCGGCGCGAGCTATTTACGTATCATCGGGATTTCGCTCATCTTCGCCTCATTTGAGATGATCGGGAACGGCTACTTCTCCGGACTCGGGCTACCGAAAATCCCGGCAACGATCTCCATCGTCTTCACCGTTGCCCGCATCCCGCTCGCGCTTGCCCTCGAACCCTATCTCGGTCTCGATGCCATTTGGTGGAGCATCGCCATCTCAAGCATCATCAAAGGGCTCGTCTCCGTCCTCTATGTCCGACTAATGAAAAAGGAAGTGACTTCCCTTGCAGAAGCGATTTAATGACCTTACTAACCAGTTGTTGCGTGGCCGGTTCGCCATCGAGCGTGAGATGCTCCGCGTGACCCCTGAAGGGACGCTCGCCGTCACGAAACATCCGACAGCACTCGGTGACAAAGCGACGCACCCGTATATTACGACCGACTTCTCAGAAAGTCAGATTGAACTGATTACCCCTACGTTTCCGACCGTCGAAGCCGCGCACAACTTCTTACAGACGCTGTACGATGTCACGGCACTGAACATCGGCGATGAACGGCTCTGGCCACAGTCGATGCCGTGCGCGCTTCCGGACGGCGGCGTCATCCCGCTCGCCGACTTTGGCAGCTCTGGGATCGAGGCCGGACGCTATCGGGAGCACCTGCTCCAAAAATACGGGGCGAAAAAACAGCTCATCTCAGGCATCCATTTCAACTTCTCGTTCGCAGACGAGCTGATTGAGGCGCTCTATGAAGGATCATCCGAGCACTACGAAGGCTTCAAGAACAATTTGTATTTAAAACTCGTCCGCAACTATTTACGGACACGTTGGCTCGTCGTCTATCTGTTAGGCGGGACACCAGCTGTCCATACGAGCTATGAAGAACGTTGCGTCAGTCAGATGCAGGCGCTCAGCGAGGACGTGTATTCGAATACGACGGCGTTGTCATACCGGAATAGCGATTGCGGCTATACGAACGTCGAGCCGCTCTATCCGGACTATTCAACGCTCTCAGACTACACCGCGAGCGTGCGCCGCTTCATCGCCCAAGGTGACATCGCCAACCCGAACGAGCTCTACTCTCCGATTCGACTGAAGACGTCACAGGGCGGCAATGACTTGGAACGACTCGAGACGAACGGCATCGATTACATCGAGATTCGCAACATCGACCTCAACCCGTTCGAGAAGACCGGGATCGCCCTGTCCGATTTGAAGTTCCTGCACGTCTTCCTGCTCTACTTGACGTTGAAAGACGAGACACGGTTCGCGGACTGGCAGGCCGAGGCGTTCCACAACCAGCAACGCGTGGCGAAAGAAGGGCTATCCCCTACGCTCTTGCTGCATCGGGACGGCGAGGCGGTGGCGCTTCAGACGTACGCACGCGATTTGCTCGACGAAGTCGAAGCGTTCAATGAACGGTACACTCTGGGATTCGATGACGTCTTCGCCTCTGTCCGGAAGCGGGTTAACCATGTCGAGTCGACGTATGCGGCTCAATTGACGAATATCATGACAACCGAAGGCTACACGGCCTGGTCGCTCCAGCAAGCGGAACTATTCTATCAAGATGCGTACGCCAACCGGTTCCGGGTGCACGGCTACACGGACATGGAGCTATCGACGCAGATTTTGATGAAAGCAACCCTGAAACGTGGGTATGCGGTCGATGTCATCGACCGTGACGACCAATTTCTCCGCATCCGCCACGGTAACCAGACCGAATATGTCAAACAGGCGACGAAGACGTCGAAAGACAATTACGTGTCGATACTTATGATGGAGAACAAGACAGTGACAAAACACGTACTCGCCGAACATGGCATCCGCGTGCCGGGCGGGGTCGAGCTGCGCACTGAAGCTGATTTACAGGAAGCCTGGTCTACATTTGCGGACGAGCCGATCGTTTTGAAACCGAAATCGACAAACTTCGGAATCGGCATCCACATCTTCAAAGACGGCACGACGTTCGAGGAGGCGCGCGGGGCGTTCCGTCATGCCCGTTCGTTCGACGACGTCGTCCTGCTCGAGACGTTCCTGCCCGGGAAAGAGTATCGTTTCCTCGTTATCGGTGACGAGGTCGCGGGCATTTTGCACCGCGTCCCGGCGAACGTGACCGGGGACGGCGTGTCGACGATCCGTGAGCTCGTCGACAAGAAGAATGAAGACCCGCTCCGTGGCAAAGGCTATAAGACACCGCTCGAGAAAATCGACATCGATGACATCGTCGTGGCGTTCCTCCGTCCACAAGACAAGACACCGGACAGTGTCCTCGCCGATGGTGAGCTCGTCTTCTTGCGTGAGAACTCGAACATCAGCACGGGCGGGGACAGTATCGACTATACAGACCGGATTGCCGATTCCTACAAACGAATTGCGGTCGAGTCCGCCCGAGCCATCGGCGCGACGATTTGCGGGGTCGATATGATGATTCCATCGCTCGAGCGTGAAGATGACTATGGCATCATCGAGCTGAACTTCAATCCGGCCATCCATATCCATTCCTTCCCGTACGAAGGCAAGGAGCGGCCGATTGGCGAGACCGTGCTCGATTTGTTATTTGACGGAAAAGGTTGAACAGATCCATGAATCGGGAATAGAGACTACATTGATTAGATATATGTATCTTCTTTCTCGAGAAAGGGGTCTTTCCAATGGAAAAAGTAAAGTCTCAAGTCGAAGGCAACACGTTAGTCGTCGAACGCAGTTTTAACGCGCCGCGCGCGCTCGTGTTCGAGGCATTCTCGACACCGGCCCACCTCGAAGCATGGTGGGGACCGGCCGGATGGAAGACAGAGGTTCGTACGTTCGAGTTCGAACCCGGTGGCACGTGGCATTACAAAATGACGTGTGTCGACAAGGAGCAGGGTGACTATTACGGTATGGAGTCATGGGGGAAATCGACGTTCCTCGAAATCGACCCGCACCGAAAAATCGTCTATACGGACGCATTCTCGGACGCGGACGGCCACGTCAATCCTGAACTTCCCGTCATGACGATCACGAACGAGTTTGTCGACATCCCGAACGGCACACTGTTCATCAGCCGCTCCGAATTCACGGACGCTGAGTCGCTCCAGCAAGTCGTCGAGATGGGGGCCGTCGAAGGCTTCTCTTCGCAGCTCGAACGGCTCGACGCCATCGTCTCAAGATAACAACAAGCACTGCTCCTCGGATGAGGCGCGGTGCTTGTTTGTCGTCAAAATAAAAAGTAACTGACAATCAAAATCAACGTGAAAATGAACACCATCCCGATGGCGAGCGCGACGAGGCTCATCTTCGCTGACTTGAACTGCTGAGAGTTGATCGTATGCACCTTTTTCAAATACGACCGGGTCCCGACGAGGATCGTCGCGATCCCGAAGATGATCGACAAGATGCCGATCGCCGTAATCAATTGGTGCTCGGCCCCGCTCAAATTTTCACTTCGATAGTAGTGGAAGTTCGTCACGAGAAAGCCGATTCCGATGACCGTGATGGCCGTCCGAATCCAGGCGAGGAACGTCCGCTCATTGGCGAGATGTTGCTGGATGTACTGCGAATCGACCGTCTTCTCTAAATCTAGTTTCACCGATATCCCTTCTTTCTAGCTCATCATTGCTCTAATTTTTCGAATAATCGATTGAGTTGATGTTCATCAATCTCTCCATACGCATCCCCGATACTGATCTCGGTCGAACAATAGTCGTCATGTGATACGAGATATCCCGTGACGCCGACCCCTGTCGTCTCTTGAACGGATTGAATCCGTGCCGCGACCGCTTCGTCGTCCCCTTCGAGATGAAGATGGAACATGTTCGTCACCGGGACTTCCGGTGTCGTCCACACTCCGTCGAGCGCATTGAAGCGGCGCGCCAGTTCCTTCGCCTGCTCGACATACGTCCCCATTCGGTCTTTCCGTAGCTCGTAGTAATAGTCAGCCGGGATGATGTACGGGTACAGTCCAATCAAATCACCGCCGTACCGCCGTTTCCACATTCTCGCCTCGTCACAGAACGGTTTAGGTCCTGCTAAGATGGCACCTGCAATACCGCCGATACCTTTATAGAATGAGACGTAGACGCTATCGAACAACGCACATACTTCCTCCGCTGTCTTCTCATAATATGGGAGCGTCTCGAGGAGGCGCGCTCCATCTAGATGCAGACGAATCCCTCGCTCCTGGCACAAATGACTAATCGCCTCAAGTTCAGCAAATGACGGTAAGTAACCGCCGAGTTCCCGTTGTGGCAACTCAATCAACAGGCAGGCGACATCCGGTAACGCCTTCACTTCGTCGAGCGTCATCAACCGGTCGTCATCCCCAAGCAAAATCGGTTCGAGGTGATGCAACTCCTTCAACCCGTCCTGTTCGTGAATCTCCAAGTGACAGAGCGGATGATAGGCGACGTTTCGATTTCCGGTCTCGTCCGCCCAAATCCGTAAGGCGATTTGTTGTGCCATCGTGCCGCTCGGGAAGAAAATCGCATCCTCCATACCCAGTTCTTGCGCCATTTTTTGCTCGAACCGCATGATGACCTCGCCCGTCCCATAGTGGTCGCTCACCTGATTCGGGTCGACCTCAGCGAACGCCTGTTGCAAGACGCCGACAGTTCGTTTCCCGTGACCGCTCAGTTGATGCGACGTCTGTTGATACGATGTGCGTAAATCCATGTCATCCTCTCCACAACAAGCCCCCTGTCCGTAGACAGGAGGCCATCAGTTAGTCGCGCATGCGGACGATTAATTTGCCGCGCACTTTGCGTGTTTGTAGCTGTTCCAAACCATCTTTTAACCGTTCGAACGGCAAGACGTCCGTGACGAGGTCGTTCAATTCATCCGCCTCGAGCAGCTTCATCATCTCTTCGGCCATATAGGACAAGTTACGGATGGCCCGCTCGTTCTCACTCGCATGGGCCGCACCGAGGGCGACTTCATGAATCGAAGGCGACAGCGTGAACCCTTTCATGTTCGACATGTCAGGTGGACCGGCGATATAAGCGAGCTGTCCGCTGAATGCGAGTCGATCCAAATCGGCCGTCGCCACGTCGCGTCCGACCGTGTTCAAAATCAAGTCGACACCGCGACCGTCTGTCAGTTCCATGATTTTCTCCGTCACATCCTCGACGTTGTAGTCGATGGCGACGTCGGCACCGAGCGATGTGACCCAGTCAAAGTTTTCCGGCGATGCGGTTGTGAACACTTTGAGCCCAAGTTTTTTGGCAAGTTGAATCGCGTAACCACCGACTCCGCCCGCTCCGGCGTGGACGAGAATCGTCTCTTTGTCGCGTGTGTTCAACTTCTGCATGATAGCCTCATACGCTGTCATGCCGGCACAAAGGATGGCCGCAGCGGCCTCGTCGCTCACTTCAGGCGGGACGACGGCACAAGCACGCGCGTCGACGACCGCATACTCGGCGAAGCCGCCGTTGTTTCCAAGACTCGTGTGGACGGCGACGCGTGAACCGGTAATGATATTGGCGATGCTCGAACCGACTTCGACGACTTCCCCGACCAAGTCGACGCCGAGAATGTGTGGGTACGACCAGTTCGGGTTGCCGTTCGTGCCGACTTTATAATCGACCGGGTTCAAGGCGACCGCTTCGACTTTGATGAGCAGTTCACCCGCATCTGGTGTCGGTCGCTCCACCTCACCGATGTGTAGATGTTCTAATCCAGGTTGATCAAGTAGCCAAGCCTTCATGCTCAATACGCTCCTTCCGAATACGTCAGTTCATAGGAATGCGAGTAGATTTCGACGAGGTTGCCGAACGGGTCTTCACAGTACACCATCCGGTACGGTTTATCGCCCGGGTAATATTCCCGAATTGGCATCCGTTGTTTTCCGCCATGGGCGACGATTTTCTCGACGAGTCCTTCGATGTCCGGGTCTTGGACGCAATAGTGGAAAATACCCGTCTTCCAAAACTCGAAATTGTTCTCCGGCTTCTCATTGTTCGGGAACTCGAACAGCTCGATGCCAATCTTATCGCCGGTCGACATGTGGGCGATTCTGAAGCTGCCCCAGCCCGGTCCGAACACGTCCGTGCACATGACACCGATCGGCGAGTCGTCTTCGACGACGTCTGATGGTTGCATGATGGTGTACCAGCCCATCACGTCCTCATAAAATTTAACTGCTTCCGTCACACTCGGGACCGATAGTCCGATATGTGAGAATGTACGTGGATATGTCACTGTCATCCGCTCCTTTTTGTTTGCTCAATTTGATGGATAACGATACGATACCTTCATCGCAGCAATAAAAAAAGTACGCACATTCAAGTAACTACCCGAAAGCGAGGCGAATTGAACATGACGACCCCGTTCCCTGTCAATAAGGCGCTCGACATCATCGGCGGTAAATGGCGGCCTCAGGTGTACTGTACGCTCGAGAACGGCCCGCGCCGCTTCTCAGAGATTCAGCGCGCCATCCCTGACGTCAGCCGTAAAGTGTTGACCGACCAACTCCGTGAACTCGAACAACTTGGCATGGTCCGCCGCATCGACTATTCGACCGAGAAACAGCTGCACGTCGAATATTCGCTCACCGAGGAAGCGTTCAGCCTACAGCCGGCGATGAAGGCGCTCTGCTCTTGGGGCGAGACACACGACGAATAAACCCTCGCCATCCGGCGAGGGTTTTGTCATGCGGCGAATAGACTGATGAGGTTTCCATCCGGGTCGATGACGATGGCATAACGTTGCCCCCAGAACGCATCCCACGGTTCGCGATGTGAGGCATAGCCGTGCCCGACAATCGCTTCATAGCACGCATCCAGTTCATCCCGACTATCGCACAAGAAGGCGAGTTCGATCCGGTGCCCCGTCGCCGGTTTCCATTCCCCATACACCGATTCGGCCACTTCGACCGTGTCGAAGGCGAGCCGGACACCGCCGTCATCGATTTCGACGTGCGCTTCCCCATCCATCGCTTCCGGGATCGACAGGCCGAGCAAACGGTAAAAATCGAGCGCCCGTTTCATGTCTTCGACGACGATGCCAATCATATCTAGCTTGATTCCCATGTGATCACCTCATTTTCCAAGTTGGTGGTGCTATGATGAGTGTAGCACTACATCCTGCTCGTGAAACGAGGAAATTCAAATGACCCATCAATTCGCTGTCCTGACCCAGCCACAGGCGGAAACGATCGCCTACACGTGGCACTACGAAGGCGAGTATGCATTTTATGATATGGAGGCTGATCAGGACGATATGGCCGAATTTTTAGACGCCGAACAGCGCGGACAGTCGGTGTTCGCCATCACCTCAGACGAGGAATTGGTCGGCTTCGTGAGCGTCGCGCAACCGGATGCTGAAACGGTCGATATCGGGCTCGGCATGAAGCCCGATTTGACCGGGAACGGGAGCGGACGAGCGTTCGTCACATCGATTCTCGACTTCGTCAAAGCGACGTACTCACCTCATCGCATCACCTTGTCCGTCGCCGCCTTCAACGTGCGGGCAATCCGTGTCTATGAGGCGTGCGGGTTCACGCAGACCGGTTCGTTTCAACAACCGACGAACGGTAGCACGTTCACCTTCATCCAAATGGAACGTCAAGAAAGTCCTCAGAACCAACCGTTCTGAGGACTTTTCCTATGTGAGCTGCTTCTTTTGGATGTATGACAAGCCGAGCGCCGCTATCAAAATTGTGCCTTTGACGATGTCTTGGGCGTAATATGGCACGTCCCACATCGTCAGTCCGTTCAGCAAAATCCCAATCAAGATGGCACCGATCAACGTACCGACGACGTTCGGTCGTCCGGTCCCGAAGACGGCGTAGCCGATATAGGCGGCCGCGACGGCGTCCATCAACAGCGGTGCCCCGGCCGATACTTGTCCGGTACCGATGCGTGACGCCAAGATGATACCGCCGATGGCCGCGAACAGACCGCTCAACACGTACGCGTACAGTTTGATCCGTGTGACGGCGATGCCGGAGCGGCGGGCCGCCTCGACGTTCGAGCCGACGTAATAAAACTCGCGTCCCGTCTTCGAATACGTCAAAAATAGATGGGCTCCGGCGAAGAAGAGAATCATCAAGATGGCGACGAATGGAACGGGACCAATCGAGCCTTGGCCGATGAAGAGGAACGACGGGATGAATCGTCCCGGTGCCGTCCCTCCTTCAATCGGCATGTTGTCGTAGATTGAAAAACCTTTCGTATACGTCAATTGGACCCCGTTGATGACGTACATGATGGCGAGCGTCGCGAGCAAATCCGGTAACCGGAACTTGATCGTCACGAGCGCGTTCAACAGCCCGACGAGCACGCCGAGGGCAATCGGGACGAGCAAAGCGACGAGCAGTTCTTGACTATGTAACACGAGACTCGACGCCGCCCCGATTGTCGCGAGGCTCGCCGTCGAGCCGACCGATAAGTCGAATCCGCCGACGATGAGCGAGAACGTCACCCCGAGGGCGAGAAGCGAGACGATTGACACGGACTTGATGATGTCGCTGAAGTTCGCGTACGTCAAAAATTGGTCGTTCGTCATGCCGAAGACGGCGATGAGTGCGAGAATCGCGAACAACGTCCCGTATTGACCGATGCCACTGAAGCGTTTCGTGCGTTGTTTGATGACGAGTTGGGCCATGTTAAACCCCTCCTTTCTGTTGCCAACGGCCGCGGTCGAGCCAAAGCGTCCGGTTGGCGATCAATTCTAGTTCATGCGGTTCACTCGACGTAAAGATGACAGTCTTTCCACTTTTCGCGAGGCGGGTGACGAGTTCATAAATATCCCGTTTCGCCGTCACGTCGACGCCTTTCGTCGGTTCGTCTAGCAAATAGACGTCCCGGTCCTCGAGGAGCCATTTGCTGAGGACAACTTTTTGTTGATTCCCCCCGCTCAGCTCTCGGACCGGTTGCCCGACCTGGTCGTATTTCACACGGAGCGAGGCCAAGACGCGCGTGACTGCGTTCGCCTTCCCTTCGATCGCGAGGACGTTCCGTTCAATCGAATCGTCGAGGAAGAGTCCCTGTTTTCGACGTTCTTCCGGTACGAGGGCGAATCCGGATCGGACCGCCTGACGCGGTTCGCGAATCTTGATTGGTTTCCCGTCCAACGTCATCTGTTGTTCAACGCCGGAGAGACCGAATAGCGCCTCGATCAACTCCGTCTTCCCGCTCCCGGTGACGCCGCCGATGCCGACGACTTCGCCTTTATACGCCGTGAACGACAACCTCGTCCCGAACGTCGGTAACGTGAGGTCTGCCTGAATCCGGATCTCGGTTTCAGGAACGGCTTTCTCTACCGCCTCTGCCATGTCAGATCCGCTCAAATACGTATGGATATCCCGTTCTGACAACGCCTGAAACGGCCCTTCGTAAGCGATGCGCCCATCCCGGAGGAACGTCGTCGTCGTGGTGATGCGCGACAGTTCGTCCGATCGATGGGTGATGAGAAGAATGCCGACGTCCTCTGCTGCGAGCGACTGCAGTAATGTGAGCAGTGCCGCCGCATCATCCGTCGACAAGGCGGCCGTCGGTTCGTCGAGCAAGAGGTAAGCCGCATCACTCGCGAGCGAACGGGCAATCAAGACACGTTGTTTGACACTGAGCGGGAAACGCCCGACCGGTTCGGTCACGTCAATCTCTAGCCCGACACGTTCCAAGTAGGCAGCCGCTCGCTGTTTTAGTTCGCGAGGACGAATCCGCTCGACCGCCTGCCACGGCACGACGTTCTCATAAATCGGTAAATCGAGATAGAGCGCGTCATCGACTTCTTGCGACACCGTGATGACCCCGCGGCGAATCGCCTCGGCCGGTGTGAATGTGACCGCCGTTTCGTCGAGCTCGACCGTCCCGGACGTCGGGATGATGGCGCCACTCAACAGCTTCACGAGCGTACTCTTTCCGGCCCCGTTCAATCCAAGCAATCCATGAATCTCGCCACGTCGGAGCGTGAAGCTGACATCGTCGAGCACGGTGACGTCGCCATAGCGTTTCGTGACGCGTTCGAGCCGTAACATCAGTCCGTCCCTTTCATCCAGTCCGACCAGGCCGCGTCTGATGCGCCCCAGTTCGGGACGTATTGGCCGAGGTCGTCCATCGTCACTTTTTCGTCCGGCAAGACGTCACGGTCGACGAGATATGGGTCGACCGAATGAATCGACGGCGTCTCTTCACCCGCTAATTTTTGATACGCGTAACGGACTTGGATCCGTCCGATTTCAGCCGGATCGGTCGCCGCCGTCACTTTCCACGGGCTGCCGTCCTCTTGCATAAGTTGAAGGTCTTCGTCACTCAAATCGATGCCATAGACCGAAATTTCATCGCGTCCGGCCTGTTTGATGGCACGGCTCGCCCCTTTGGCGAACTCGTCCCACATTGCGAATACGGCATCAATCTCGCCTTCCGGATACTTCTTCAAAATCGCTTCCATCTGGCTCTGTGTGTCGAGCGCCGTATTGTTCGTCGCCGAACCGAACTTGGCGACTTCCGTAATGCCTGGGTAGCGTTTCAAGAACGCATCATAAATCGTGTGGCGTCGTTCCATCGGTGTGAAGCCACCGACCCAAATCGTGACGATTTTGCCTTCGCCGTCCAAATCTTCAGCGAGTGCCTTGAGCGAACGCCAGGCGAGCGAATAGTCGTCCTGGTCGATGACCGTCACCCCGTCGTTCGTCAAATCGTTGTCGAACGCGACGACTTTGATGCCTTTGTCGAGTGCGCGTTGGACTGGTTCTTTCAATGCATCGGCGCGGCCATGGTCAATCAAGATGACATCGACGCCTTGCGTCGTCGCCGTGTCGACATAGCTCGCCATCTTCGATAGGTCGTTGTCGGCGTTGTACACTTTCACGTTGCCGCCGAACGATTCGACTTGTTCCGTCACCCCGTTGATATACTGCGACGAGAACGTCCCGATCGACATCTGCATGATCAGGGCGACATCGATATCTTTCGGCAACGTCCCGTTCGAGACCGAGACGGGTTTCGTCTCCGGCGTCTTCTCGGCCGGCTTCGATGGGGCCGCTTGCTCGTTCGTGCAACCGACGAGCGCCAAGACGAATGTGAATAACAAAATCAATAGTTTTTTAGACATGAATCGTTCCCCCTACATGATATGTGATGGCGGTCTCTGTCGGCTCGAACACACCCGCCTCGGTGATGAGTCCGGTGATGAGGTCGGGCGTGGTGACGTCGAACGCCGGATTGAAGACGGTGATGCCGACGGGTGCCGTCGGTTGACCGCCGATATGTGTCACTTCTGACGGGTTCCGCTCCTCGATCTCAATCGTGTCGTCCGCCGTCAAATCGAACGTCGAATGCGGCGCCGCGACATAGAACGGAATGCCGTAATGTTTGGCGAGGACGGCGAGTTGCAACGTGCCGATTTTATTGGCGACGTGCCCCGTCCGTGTGATGCGGTCGGCTCCGACGATGATGGCGTCGACTCGTTTCGACTGAATCGTCCAAGCGGCCATATTGTCGGTGATGAGCGTCACGTCGATATCGGCCCGGTCGAGCTCCCAGACGGTGAGGCGTGCCCCTTGCAGGAGCGGTCGCGTCTCACAGGCGAAGACGTTGAAGGATACGCCCCGTTCTTTTCCGACGTAAAACGGGGCGAGTGCCGTCCCGTAACGCGATGTCGCGATGGCACCGGCGTTGCAAATCGTCAACACGTTCCCCCCGGCCGGCAATACCGTCAGTGCATGCTCGCCGATGGCCCGATACGTATCGACGTCCCGGTCGTACAAAGCGATGGCGCGGCGTTTAATTTCCTCGGCAATCGCCTCAAAGTCGTCCCCGACATTTAACGCAAGGAGCGATTCGATCACGTTTTGCAGATTGACCGCCGTCGGCCGGGTCGCAATCAAACGGCGTCCGACGAGGTCGAGCCGACGTGTGAAGTCCGGGTCGTCGACTAACCGGCCTGCCTCTTTGGCGAGGACGAACGCCCCGAAGTACGCGATGGCCGGAGCGCCACGGACTTGGAGCGTCTCGATGGCATGCTCCGCTTGTTCGAGCGTCTCAATCGTCACGTAACGCTCTTCATGCGGCAACAACGTCTGATCCAATACGATGAGTTCGTCCGTCGGCGGATGGAAGCGGATGTTTTGGACCGTCATACGCGCACCCCCGACAGAAGCGTCACCAAGTCGTCAATCGACTCGACGCTGTGGCGTTCTTTAATGAGCGCCGTCCCGAGGGCGAGCGCGTCACGTTTCCGTTCGAGCCGCGTCGCTTCCGGCAACGTCTCGAGATCGGCGACACCGGCGAGCCCGACGGCACGGCGGATGAGTTCGCAACCGGCGTAGCCGATCGTGTCACTGAAGACCGTCCGCAACAACTCGTCGACGAAACCGTCCGTGTTGAACGGCTCGACGGCGCGCTCAAAGTTGGCCCGGAATGTCTTCTCGAACGTCTCCCACACCGTCAAGACGTCCGTGAAACGTTCGAAGCGTTTGAGCGGGTCATGCAACGTCGACAACGTCAAATGGGCGATGATTTGACCGAGGTCGAAGCCGAACGGCCCGTAAAACGCGAACTCTGGATCGATGATTTTCGTCTCTTGTTGGGTCGCGAAGATGCTGCCCGTATGTAAATCCCCATGCAGGAGCGCCTCATGTTTCGTGACGAACCCGACTTTCAATTTCGTCACCTCGACCTTGAGCGCCTGGTCCTGCCAGAGGCGTTCGACGTCTTCTCGAAGCGCCGCCTCGATGTTGTTCGACTCCGCGTCTTTGAACGGGTCGGTAAAGATGAGCTTCTCCGTGATGTCGCACAGTTCCGGGTTGTAATAGTCGCGTTCAATCCGCTTCTTCGCGATCGGTCCAGCTGCGTAATCCGACGTCGCAAACAGCGTCTCGCCCAAAAATTCACCGACATGACGGGCGAGTTCCGGGTAGCTCTCCCCGTTCAAATAGCCGGTGCGGACAATCTCATAATCAGATAGATCTTCTATAATCGTGTAAGCGAGTGTCCGGTCGCTGCCAAGGACAGCCGGGACGAACCGAGGCGCGACAGTCGCAAACTCACGGAGTGCCAACTGTTCAATCCATGCCCGCTCGAGCGTGAGCGGCCAGCTCTCACCGACGACTTTGGCGTATGGGAGCGCTTGTTTGACGATCAGGCGCTGTTCGCCTTGGCGAATCCGAAACACGAGATTCAAGTTGCCGTCCCCGATCTCCTCGCACTCGGCGATTCCTTCTTGCAAGTATCCTAATTGACGGACGTGCTCGACGACGGTCTGTTCTGTAAATGGTTGATATGACATG
This sequence comes from Exiguobacterium sp. s56, assembly GCF_018618255.1. Lineage (NCBI taxonomy): Bacteria > Bacillati > Bacillota > Bacilli > Caryophanales > Exiguobacterium > Exiguobacterium sp. s56. The sequence continues at coordinate 20,274 of NZ_JACSLR010000021.1, forward strand.
ATGTTTTCCCCTTCCTGTACGTTGCCCACAAAAAAAGCCCCTTTCTCCGCGAGAAAGAGGCACAGCCAAAATGGTTGTTCCTCTCATCTGTCAGACATTCGTCTGGTGGATGTAGCACCGTGCCTAGTGGTCGGTTGCTGCGGCGTCATCGGGCCAATTCCCTCTGCCAACTCGCGATAAGAGTGTGTTATTCGATTCGGTGAACTTATGTGATGAATATTACGGACTCGACGTCACGATTGTCAACGTCATTTTCTCGACGCAACTCCGTCTTTTTTTGTGCATATATGGAAACAACTTCCCAAAATATTTTTTTTGGAAAAAAAGGAATTGACGACATGATGATTCTGTGCAAAAATTCAATTAAATTTCACAACTTCAAATCACATTCTTATCAAGAGCAGACGGAGGGACGAGCCCGATGATGTCGCAGCAACCGACCAGAGATGGCACGGTGCTAATTCTTGCAGCGAAAGCTGAGAGATAAGAGTTCATTTTTTATGATGACCTCTTGCCTCGGCATGGGGTCATTTTTTGTTTGCCTGGAAGGAGGAACCATATGAGTATCACTGCCACATATGAAATCAAACGAACGGACGCGGTCGCGACCGTCGCCGACAAAATCGCCCTCGAGCTGACGGTCGGTACTTGGACGGAGCTGCCTCACTTAGAGCAAGAGCAGTTACAGGCGTATCGCGGTGAGGTCGTGTCGACCATACATACGGATACGACGAGCCGCTTCACAATCCGCTACCCGTTACATAATGTCAGCCCTGACTTTTCATCCATCTTGACGACGACGTTCGGGAAACTGTCCCTCGACGATTCGATTCGGTTAATCGATTTGACGTTGCCCGAGACGCTCGCCCCTCATTTCAAAGGCGCCAAGTTCGGGGTCACTGGAATTCGCGAGTTACTCGGTGTTCATGATCGCCCGCTCGTCATGAGCATCTTCAAAGGTGTCATCGGCCGTGACCTCGCGTTTCTCGAGCAGCAACTCCGCGATCAGTTCGCCGGAGGCATCGATATCGTCAAAGACGACGAGATTTTATACGACAACCCGCTCACCCCATCGCTCGAACGGGCCCGGATCGGAGCGGACGTCATTCAAGCCCACTTCGAGGCGACCGGGAAACGTGTCCTCTACGCCATCACGCTGAGCGGCCCCGTGTTCGGTCTACGTGACCAGGCGCTCCGTCTCATCGAGGCAGGTGCGACAGCGCTCCTGTTCAACGTCTATACGTACGGTCTCGACGCACTGCGCGAACTTGCGAACGATTCAGACATACGCGTCCCCATCTTGGCACATCCGGCCTTTGCCGGCGCCTTGACCGGATCAATCAGTCATTCGCTCTTACTCGGTAAACTCCCACGCCTCGCCGGGGCCGATTTAACGCTCTTCCCGTCTCCGTACGGCTCCCTCGCGACACCGCGTGACGAGGCGTTCACGATTCGTGACCAGAGCGCCGAACCGCATTGGTCGAAACCGATTTTACCGGTCCCGTCAGCCGGGATTCATCCAGGACTCGTCGCCGATATCATTCGTGATTTCGGGACGGATGTCGTCATCAACGCCGGCGGTGGCATTCACGGACACCCGGACGGCGCAGCCGCCGGGGCTCGTGCTTTCCGACAAGCGATCGCTCACGTTCTCGGCCAAACCGAAGGACAGACGGACGAGCTCGATACCGCGTTGAAGGCGTGGGCGTCACGATGACGGTCCATATCCTCTGCGACTTCGACGGGACGATCACGGCGGAAGACAATATTATCGCGTTGATGAAGGCGTTCGCCCCGCCGGCTTGGGTCGAGTTGAAAGATGCGGTCCTCGAGCAACGGATTTCGATTCGCTCCGGTGTCGGTCAACTGTTTCAACTATTGCCGAGCGCAGATGCCCCGGCCTACCGTGATTATTTGTTGGAGCGCATCACGCTCCGCCAAGGGTTCCCGGCATTTTTAGAAGAAGTTCGGGCCCATGGCTGGAAGTTTGACGTCGTCAGCGGCGGGATGGACTTCTTCGTGCAGCCGGTCTTGGACGGGCATGTCGCCCCCGAGCATATCTACTGCAACGTCGCCGACTTCTCCGCTGAGACGGTAACCGTCGCTTGGCCACACGCTTGCGATGAACAATGTACGAACGATTGCGGCTGTTGCAAGCCGACGCTCGCTCGTCGCATCGTCAATCCCGCCGACCGCTTGATCGTCATCGGCGACTCAGTGACCGACTTCGAGGTCGCGAAGCGTGCCGACTTCGTCTACGCACGAGGTCAACTCATCACGCTCTGCGAAGCGGCAGGCATCCGTTACGCACCGTTCGAGACGTTTGACGACATCACCCATCACTTGAAGGAGGTGGTCGTATGAGCCTTGCGACACGTTGGCTTGAACTCGCCGACATTAAAGACGAACTCGCCGCCCGCGACTGGTTCCCCGGAACGAGTGGGAATTTGGCGATTCGCGTTTCCGACGATCCGCTCGAATTTCTCGTCACGGCGAGCGGACGCGATAAACGAAAACGAACACCGGAAGACTTTGTTCACGTCGATGCGGCCGGACGCTTGATCGGCGAACAGACAGGAAAACCATCCGCCGAGACGCTGCTCCACGTTGAAGTGTTCAATCGGACGGACGCGACGTGTTCGCTCCATGTCCATACGGTCGACAATAACGTCATCTCCGAGCTCCATGCTGCCACCGGCGAAGTCGTCTTCACCGGCCAAGAGATCATCAAGGCGCTCGGCTACTGGGACGAGGACGCGGTCGTTCGCGTGCCAATCATCGAGAACCATGCGGACATCCCGACGCTCGCGGCCGCCTTCGCCCCTCACATCCACGCAAGCGCCGGTGCCGTTCTCATCCGCAATCATGGTATCACCGTCTGGGGCGAGACCCCGGACGCGGCCAAACGCTATTTAGAGGCTTACGAATTTTTGTTCAGCTATACATTAAAACTACGCGCCCTAGGCGTCCATTCATAAGGAGGAACCAACCATGGCAACTGTCTATTTCCAACAAACCGAAGAGCGTTACGTCGATCAAACTGAAGTGAGTGCCTTTTTAGAGTCTCGCGGGATTCTGTACGAACAGTGGGACATCACAAAGCTCCCGGAAAACCTGCAAGAGAACTATCAGTTGACGGACGAGGACAAACAAGCGATTTTGTCGACGTTCCGTGACGAGATTCGCGACGTGTCGGAGCGACGTGGCTATGAGACGGCAGACGTCATCTCGTTGTCGGATGCGACGCCGAACTTGGACGAACTGCTCGTCAACTTCCAAAAGGAACATCACCACACAGATGACGAGGTCCGCTTCATCGTCAGCGGCCATGGCATCTTCGCCATCGATGACGCCGAACGTGGCTATTTCAACATCGAGCTCAACCCAGGCGACCTCATCTCGGTGCCGGTGAACACACGCCACTACTTCACGCTCCAAGACGACCGCAAAGTCGTCGCCGTCCGGATTTTCGTGACGACCGAAGGCTGGGTGCCGATTTACGAGAAGCAAGACGTGACAGCATGAAAAATGGTCTCTCGCCCAAAGGTGAGAGACCATTTTTTTAATGTTTGGCAGCGGCTGTCGGTTTTGAAGAGAACCAACCCCATACCGCGATACCGACCATGACCGACCAGAAGAACACGGTCCACGCCGTCGAGTGGACGAATCCGTCCGGAAGACCCATGAATTCGAACGGTGTGCCGGCAATCAATTTCTTGAAGCCAGGGTGTTCAAGCACGAGCACCGTCAACTTCACACCGACCCAGCCGACGATGATGAAAGCAGCTGTTTCGAGTGATGGGCGTTGATGCAACAGTTTGACGAAAATTCGAGCAGCGAAACGCATCAAGATGACCCCGATGAGTCCACCTGTCAAGACGACGAAGAACTGACCAGAGTCGATCCCACCGATTTCACCGAGACCGAGTGGCGGCAAGCTGACCGCGAGCGCGACCGCTGCGAGAATCGAATCGACCGCGAAGGCGATGTCGGCAAACTCGACTTTAGCAACCGTCCACCAGAATTCTTTCTTCGTGACCGGCTTCTCTGTGACAGCCGTCTCTTCTTTCGCCTCAGCAGCGAGATCTTGTTTCGGCTCTAGCTTGCGGGCCTTATAGGTCATATACAGATGTCGTGCACTCATTCCGATCAAGTAAAGCGCACCGAGCGCCTGGACTTGCCAGACGTTGATCAAGAATGAGATTAGGAACAATGCGATGAAGCGGAAAACGAACGCTCCAAGCAAGCCGTAAAATAGTGCCTTCTTCTGTTCCGTCCGCGGCAAGTGCTTGACCATAACCGCCAAGACGAGTGCGTTGTCTGCAGAAAGTAGCCCTTCTAGACCGACGAGTACGACAATGATCCAGGCGTACTGCAGGATTAACTGCCAATCCATTAAAACATCCCCTTTTTCTGTTGTGTTCCTTCATATTTAACAGTGATCTATTTTTTAAATTCACAGGAACATTTTATTCCCGATTTAACACGAAATCAATCTTCTTTTCTTCAATTGCTGAAGTTTTTTTATTTGTGAGGACATGCAAAGCACGTTCAAAGCATGTTCAGAGAGCAAAATGGTACCCGGTCGATGTACATTTCGTGATAAAATCCTAACAAGAACGAGTGGCAGTCATTTGCCCTCTCAAAAAAGGAGAATCCGATTATGTCTACAAGCCATGTCGCTTTACCTACTAAAGCAGAACGACATAAATTATTCGGTTCGGTCCCGCCCATCAAAGGCACGAAACCAACTGAAAAAGAACAAATGGTCGATCTACAAAACACACCAAAAAACTTCTTGTTCGCGCTTGACAGCGTCGGCATCTCAAACGTCAAACACCCAGTCAACATCGAGACGCCAGACGGCATCCAAGCGACGGTCGCCACGTTCGAGTTGACGACTTCGCTCGTCCAAGACCGTAAAGGCATCAACATGTCACGTCTGACAGAACAGCTCGACGCGTACCACACGCAAGGCTGGACGTTATCGAACCGCTCGCTCATCGAGTTCGCGCAAGAACTCGCCGAGCGCATGGAACAGACGGAAGGTCAATTGACGGTCCGTTACCCATGGTTCTTTAGCCGTAAAGCCCCGGCCACAGGTCTCAGCGGTCTCATGAATGCGGACGTCATGCACAACGTGACATATAACTTAGAGACTGGTATGGCGAGCGTGACGGTCGGTCTCGTCATCAACGTGACGACGCTCTGCCCATGCTCGAAAGAAATCAGCGAATACAGCGCCCACAACCAACGCGGCTACATCACGATCGAAGCCGGTCTCGATGAAGCATCGCTCGACGGTTTCGACTGGCGTCTCGCATTGCTCGAGGCGGCCGAGTCGAACGCATCGGCCCCGCTTCACCCTGTCTTGAAACGTCCGGATGAGAAGCGTGCCACGGAAATCGCCTACGAAAACCCACGTTTCGTTGAAGACATGGTCCGCTTGATCGCGGCTGACTTGTACGAAATGAAACAAGTCGTCAATTTCTTCGTCGAATGCCGCAACGAAGAGTCGATTCACCAACACGATGCGATTGCTTCAATCACATTCGATAAGCGCGATAACTAAAAACGAGTGAAGCCTGTGCGGGCTTCACTCGTTTTTTTATAGACTTTGGACGAGCCGAATCGTCAACATCATGACGATGACGATGAGCCAGACAGCCCAGACGAGCCGCCACTTGTCCCCATCGACTCGTTTGACGAACGTATAGACGGTCAAATAGAGTGCGATTAACAGCGGGATGACGACCCATGGATTGTCGAGCATCACGCCTCGATATCGCCGTCCCACGCGAGCATGCCGCCTTCGACGTTGACGACCTTATAGCCTTCCGACTCCAAATAGTCGCATGCCGTCACACTGCGGCCGCCTGAGCGGCAGATGACGTGATAAACGTTATCTTTCGCGAGCTTGTCCGTGACGCCAGGAAATTCAGACAGCGGATAGAGCGGCACGTGCGGGATATGGCCCGCGTCGTACTCGTCTTGTTCGCGCACGTCAATGATATGGAGCGTTTCGCCGTTCTCAAGCTTTTCACGTAATTCAGTTGCATGGATGTTTTGCATGGTAGTTCCCCCTTAATAGTGTTGTCCCCTACTAGTTTACCTCAGTTTTCGATCAAGCAAACTCCAATTGATTGTCGTGTTTTCATCACAATAGAAGCCTTCGAGTTCGCACCGCTCGACCACCTGCTCGACCCAAGCTCGGCTGCCACAAATCAACGTGAAATGGCTATCCCAAGGCGGTACGATGAGCCAATCATGTTGATGTCCGAAGAACGTCCGATGCCGCATCCCCCACGTATCGGAGGTTAGCGTCTCCCGAATGTTGATGAGATGCCGTTCCGTGCAGAACTCGTCTCCGCTCCACATCCACTCTTCTCCCATCCCAAGAAGTGCTCGTAACACCTGATTCTCTAAAAGATTCGACAGCTCCCCTTCGCCTGGTGGAAGTACGTTCTCGCGATTGCAAAATTCGATGATTCGATTCGCACCTTCTTGATCTTCGGCGTGCGGTTTCAGCGCCGCAATCATCGTCCGGAGTGCGTGATCGATGCGTTTGATGTCATCGAAATCAAGTCGGCGGCGCATATCTGCCCATGTTATGGCCCGAAATTGCTGTTCGACCTCGTTTTTATCCAACTCGACATAACGGTCAACCGCGGTCGGGTCGTCTTGCGGGACCAGAAACGGATGAAACACGACGAATACTGTTTCGAACACCCCTTTGTAATACGTTTTAATTGGATAATCATCCCCGCCACCGAACATGGCGTACCGATGCCCTTCCGGCAATGTGATGATGCCTTCCTCTTCATCCATTTCCTCGCCCCCTTTTCCAATAGTTTACAATGTGACCACAAAAAAAGCATCCTCCGCTCAGGAAGGATGCTGCTGACTTACGCTTCGTTGCGCTCGTCGATGGCTTGTGCCGCTGTGATGAGCGTCAATTTATAGACGTCCTCTTCGTTACAGCCACGCGACAAGTCGTTGACCGGCTTGTTGAGACCTTGAAGGATTGGTCCGATCGCTTCGAATCCGCCGAAACGTTGAACCATCTTGTAGCCAATGTTTCCGGCTTCGAGGCTTGGGAAGACGAAGACGTTCGCATTTCCGGCTACTTCAGAGCCTGGTGCTTTCTTCGCCGCCACGCTCGGTACGAACGCCGCATCGAATTGAAGTTCGCCGTCGATTGGAAGGTTTGGCGCCTTCTCTTTGGCGAGACGTGTCGCTTCGATGACTTTTTCTGTCTCTGGCGACTTCGCTGATCCTTTTGTCGAGAAGCTGAGGAGCGCGACTTGCGGCTCGATGCCGAACGTCTTCGCTGTCAACGCTGACAAGTAGGCGTTCTCGGCGAGGTCAGCCGCATCCGGTGCGATGTTGATGGCGCAGTCCGAGAAGACGTACTGCTCGTCGTCACGTACCATGATGAAGACGCCTGACGTCTTTTTGATGCCTGTTTGCATCTTGATGATTTGAAGGGCCGGACGGACCGTATCGGCAGTCGCATGCATCGCACCTGAAACGAGACCTTCTGCTTTTCCTGTGTGGACGAGCATCGTACCGAAGTAGTTCACGTCTGACGACAACAATTCACGTGCCTGTTCCGGTGTCGCTTTACCTTTGCGGCGCTCAACGAACGATTCGACGAGTGTATCGATGTCTTCGTACGTCGCTGGGTCGTATTGCGTCAAACCTGAGATGTCAAAGCCGTGCTTCGAAGCGACCGCTTCGAGTTCAGCTTTTGGTCCGATGACGATCGGTTCAACCATGCCATCATTTTTCAAACGGACAGCGGCACCGAGGACGCGCTCATCGATCCCTTCTGGGAAGACGATGGTCGGGCGAATCGGGCTGACTTTTTGTTTCAACGTGTCAAATAGTTTCATAGTGAATGAACTCCTTTTCGATTAGAAGAAATCGGATTTTTTCTCTCTCGGACGCTCTCGTCCATATGCGAGTTTTATTATACACAGTACGATTTTTAAAATAAACTATTCTGCCCATTTCGTCATAAATCGCTTGAAATCAATCATTATATGAATAGAACAGTTTACCATTTCCGACTGATACAGCCCATGGTGAAGCCGTTTTCAAAAATCTTGCTCCCTATCTCTTTACCCCGCCCGGAGTGTGACTATCCTCACGGCGGCGTCAAATTTGCCAGACGGTCAAACGTGTATGGTAAAATAGTCAGCGAAGCCTAGTCTCGAAAGGAGTTTTTTTAATGTCAGAACGTCCAGCACCGACAACCGAAACGCAACACGCAGCCGCCACGTTAGACGGTTGGTATACGCTCCATGATTTCCGCTCCATCGATTGGACTCGTTTAAAAGCAGTCGACCCAACCGCCCGTCAAGAGATGATTGACGAGTTCGTCGCCTTCCTCGGCTCACTCGAAGAGGTCGAGACACGCGGTGAAGGAAGCCATGCCTTTTACTCGATCCTTGGTCAAAAGGCGGACGTCGTCTTGATGGTCCTTCGTCCGACGTTCAAAGAGCTCGAGCAAGTCGAACTCGCTCTTCGGAAGACGAAATTGTACGATTACATGATTCCAAGCTATTCATACGTGTCTGTCATCGAACTCGGCATGTACCGAGGTTCTGGAGACGGTGACCCGTACGAGAACCCTCACATTCGGGCCCGCCTCTATCCGACACTCCCGAAAGCGGCCCACATCTGCTTCTACCCGATGAGCAAGGCTCGTCGCGACGGGGACAACTGGTACACGTTGTCGATGGATGAGCGCAAAGACCTCATGTATCGCCACAGCATGATCGGCCGCAGCTACGCCGGCAAGATTCAACAGTTCATCGGCGGTTCGACCGGTTTTGACGGTTGGGAGTGGGGCGTCACCTTGTTTGCGGAAGACTCGCTCCAATTCAAAAAGATCGTCTATGAGATGCGTTTTGATGAAGTCAGTGCCAAATATGGCGAGTTCGGCGACTTTTATGTCGGGAACATCCTTCCAAAAGAAGAACTCGGCACATTCCTCGGGTAAACGAGGTTTACGCTATCATGCCCTCGGGAATCATTGTTGTAGAAGCAACATAACAATGATCAATGAGGTGAACAACGATGCGCGTGTTCAAGGAATCAGATCGAGACACTGCGAAACGTTTAGATTCGTTCATCGAACGAATGGCACCGACAGCAGAACTAGTCCAACTTCGATTTGAACAACAATTACAACATACACAGCGAAAGGGTCAGGCAAAAGCCTGACCCTTTCTTCTATCTTTATTTCGTTGTGACCGCCAAGGCGTCCCCAAGGAACGTCGCAAGTTCGAGCATACCGTACTGCCCCGCTTTCGCTTCGGCGTCAGAATTATAGTTCGTGTTCGTGTTGACGTCATACGCGTAGACGTTCCCGTCCGCGTCTTCGATGATTTCAATCCCGGCGACCGCAATCTCGTTCTTCTGGAGGAACGTTTCCAACTGTTCGATGATTGGGTCATTGAATCCTTCGACGATTTCAAACTTCGCCGGTGGTGTCTCGCCGACCGGGCAAAACTGGTCTTCAATCGAGCAGGCGTCGGCCGGACAGAGTTCGAAACCGTCTGACGTATCGACACGCACCGCGTAAACGAATTTACCACCGATGAACTCACAGCGTGTGATGTACGGTTTGGGCGCCTCGATATATTGTTGGATGAGCGTTATCCCGTCAATCGATTCCTCGAACGTCGGACCCTCGACGTATGCCTTCAACGCATCGATCGAATGGAACAGTTGAACACCGAGTCCTTTGCCGGCTCGGTTATGTTTCGTGATGAACGGCGTCATCCCGAGCTTCTCGGCCGCCTCGATGATTTGCTTCTTCCCGACGGCTGCCACTGTCTTCGGTACACGAATGCCTTCTCGTTGAAGCGCCGTATACTGATTGACCTTGCTCACTTCGAGCCGAATCGCCCGCGTCCCGTTGAAGACGGTCCGTCCGTTCGCTTCGAGCCATGCGAGCACCCCTTCCGTCAGTTCCGGCGCGTAGCGGTGACCCCGCGTATGCGACGACGCGCTCATCCGGTTGTAAAACACACCTTCCGGCGGTTCGCTCGCCAAGTCGATCGTCCCTTGATCGAGGTGCCACAGTTCATACGGCAATGATAATTCTTCGAGTCGTCGGACGAGATGGTTCGTCCATTCGTTGTTTTCATGGAGCACGTGAATTTTAGTCATGTGAATCCCCCTTTTTGATGCCCCTACTGTACCACATCTATATCCGATTATTCCAATGTGCATAATTCTCGATGCGTCATTTCTTAATTCATAACCATTTCATGGTATAATGAACTTAATAATACATGTAAATATCAACGTGAAAAAGGAAGTGATGTGTTTGACCGCACCGATTTTGAGTACTGATATTTTGATTTTATTATTCGGTCTGCTACTTGTCGCCGGCGTGTTGGCCACTCGCGTATCGACGCGTTTCGGCTTACCTGCCCTGATTTTGTTTATGGGCATCGGCATGCTGATGGGCAGCGATATTACTGGGCTGATTTTCTTCGATGACACCAACCTCGCTCAAATGATTGGGGTCGCGGCCCTCGTCGTCATCTTGTTCGAAGGTGGCTTACAGACGAAATGGTCGTCAATCCGGAGCGTGCTCGCCCCGTCCGCTTCACTCGCCACGATTGGCGTGCTGTTGACGACCGGGCTCATCGCTGTGGCCGTTCGTTTCGTATTTGGCTTCGACTGGGTGGAATCTTTCCTATTTGGCGCCATTATCGGCTCTACTGACGCGGCTGCTGTTTTCGCCGCCTTCAAAGGAAAGAATATCTCACCGAAAGTTGGTTCGACACTCGAAGCCGAGTCCGGCACGAATGACCCGATGGCGATGTTCTTGACGATTCTCGCCCTCGACTTCATGTTAAAACCCGACACGACGATTTGGGACGGTATTTGGATGTTCATCCTGCAAATCATTGTCGGCGCGTTCGTCGGTTACATGCTCGGAAACTTGTCCCGACTCATGCTCAACCATTTGCGTCTCGAGTCGAGTGGTCTGCACGCCGTCCTCATGATTTCGATGGCCTTTATGACGTATGGGGTCGCTGCTTACTTTGCCGGTAGCGGACTACTTGCCGTCTATCTCGCCGCGATGATTGTTGGGAATGCGCACACGGCCCATGAAGTGACAATCGTTCAATTCTCTAAGGCTTTGGCCTGGATCATGCAAATCATCATGTTCGTCATCCTCGGTCTGCTTGTCTTCCCGAGACAGTTGCTTGACCCCGAGCTCATCTGGAAAGGGTTATTGATTTCATTCATCCTGATGTTCATCGCCCGGCCGATTGCCGTCTATTTATCGACAATTAAGATGCAGTTTACCCACAAAGAAAAACTGTTTATCTCGTGGGCCGGACTGAAAGGCGCCGTGCCGATTGTCCTCGCTACGTTCCCGCTCATCGCAGGCATCGACAACGCCCAATTGATTTTCAACGCCGTCTTCTTCGTCGTCGTGACGAGTGCCTTGATTCAAGGAACGACATTAACACCGCTCGCGGCGAAACTCGATTTGCTCGGACCGGATAAAATTCGATCGCCCTATACGATCGCACTCGTCTCGAGCAAGCAATCGCAACATCAGCTCGTCCCTTACGTGGCGACCGAAGAATCATCAATGATTGGAAAAACGCTCGCCGATATCACCTTGCCACCGAACACGGTCGTGAATGCAATCGTCCGTCAAGACTATCTCATCCCGCCGACGGGCCAGACAAAAATCGAGCCAGGCGACTTGTTATACGTCCTCGCCTCGACGTATCGCCATGACCAACTCGATCGCAAGTTCGGGGAAGACGGGTTAGAGCGCGTCGAATTGTGATCCTCTTTTCTTCATCGAACTGTCACGTCGATTACGTTTATCCTTAGCTAAAAACGGACAGAGTAAAAGTGACAACACTTCTACTCTGTCCGTTTTTTGAAGGGGGAATTTGTATGTTCGATTTGACGCCATTCCGGAAGAATGAGCTCGAGCGATTGCGCAAAGATTTGTTCGGCGACGTCTTTGATCGGATGAATCAACTGTTCGATCCGAAAGACGGCGCGACGTCGTTCCTCGACTCGTTCAAACTCGACGTCCGGGACCAGGACGGCCAATACGTCATCGAGGCCGAGATGCCAGGTATCAAAAAAGATAACATTCACATCCGCTACGACAAAGACTATCTCATCCTCTCGGTCGACCAACGTGAAGAGAGGGAAGAAGACAAAGACTACGTCTATCGGGAACGCCGCGTCACATCGATGCAACGTTCACTCTATCTACCGAACGTGAAAGAAGATGCCATCAAAGCGAAACTGTCAGACGGCGTGCTCCACTTGACCGTACCGAAAGCCGATGACGGCTCGAGCACCCGCACCATTGAAATCGAAGAATAAATAAGGATCGTGCCGAGTGAACTGCTCCCCGTCAAGTAGACAGGGCAAATAATGAAAACCGGACTATGCGGCTTGAGACCTGTATTCGACAGGGCTCAAGCCGTTT